>CAYZLT010000007.1:0-5836 GCA_964479175.1 uncultured Solibacteraceae bacterium
CGGCGCACACGTCGCTGCACCGGTGCCGTTCACCAGGTCGGTCGTCGCCGGAGCGGCGTAAGTCACCGCAGCACCCGCCGCACTCGTCGCTGCCACGGAGATGTTGGCCGTGGCGGCAATCGAGGGCGCGGTCGTGTCCACCACCGTTACGGTGAACGACCCTGGGGTCGTGGCACCGGCAGTGTCAGTCGCCGTGCAGTTCACGGTTGTGGTGCCCAGCGGGAAGGTCGATCCCGATGCCGGTGCGCAGACGGCGGTAATCGAGCCGTCTTCCACGTCCGTCGCTGAGGCCACGTAGGCGACCACCGCGCCCGCCGCGCTCGTCGCCTCGACCGTCTGGTTGGCCGGCGCCGTGAACGTCGGGGCCGTGTTGGCAACGGTCACCGTGAAGCTCGCCGATGCGGTGTTGCCCGCGGCATCGCTCGCCGTGCACGCCACCGTGGTGGAGCCCACCGGGAACATCGATCCGGACGCGGGCGCGCAGCTCAGCGACGGCGTGCCGTCGAGCAGATCCAGCACCGTGGCCACATACGTCGCCACGGCGCCAGTGGCGCCCGTTGCCTGGGCGGTGACCGTGCCGGGCACCGTGATCTCCGGAGCGGTTGCGTCGCGTTTGATCGTGACGCTCTGGGTTGCCGTGCCGCCCTCCGACTCAGCGGAACACGTGAATGTCACGCCAGCCGTGTCTTGCACCACCGACTGCGCGTCGCAGCCCGAGGTGGTGGCGGCCGATTCCGCATCGGTCACGGTCCAGGTCACAGTGACATCGGACCTGTAGTAGCCGTTGTTGCCGAGTGTGCCGGTGACCTGCGCGGCGATCGACGGGGCCGTCACATCGGGATTCAACTCGAACGTCACAGGCGCACCGCCCTGCAGCGTGACCTGCTTGCCAAAGAGCGTGGCCTCGACGACGCCGTCCGAACCGCCGTTAAGCAGTTCCAGTCGCAACGTCGCTTCGCCGTCCACATCCACCCCATCGACCGCCACGGACTCGCCGGCGTCCAGACTGAATGAGCCAATCTCCGTGAGCAGTGCATTGAAGATCGTCACCAGCACAGGCGCCGTATTCGCGGCGTCTGCGGTGACCGGGCTTCCCGATGTCGCGGCGGTGTTGCCAGCGGTCGGAGTGATCCGAATCCAGGCACCGCCGGTGGCCTTCCAGAATTGCGTCGTGCCGGACACGAAGTTCACGGCGAGGGAGTTCGCTAACGGAAAGTTCAGGATGCACCGCCAGTCGATCGTGTCGCCCACAGCGTTGAGCCGCAGTTCCTTCCGAAGAGCGCCACAACGGGCCGGGACGATGGCAGGCGCGCTACCCGCGCCACTGAGCGTGGCGCGCAGGTTATACGAGGAGCCCACAGCGGTCGGCGTGATCGTGACCGTCCATCCATTGCGCTCCACGATGCCCGTGTTGGTGGCGTCGAACCGGTATTCGCTGGAGTACGCGATCGGCAGCACGTCCACGGTATCGGCGATGCCGTCGCCATCATCGTCAAGATCGACGTCGTCGAGTATGCCGTCGATGTCGATGTCGGTCGTCACTGTCACGGTAAAGCTGACCTGGTTGTAGTTATTCCTGGAGTCGTACGACCCGCACATGAGCGTCGTCGTCCCGCCGGCGAAGTGCGCGCCCGATGACACGCCAGAATTGGTCGCCGTGTTGTAACAGAAGGCTTCGCGGTTACCGTCGACGGCGTCGATGGCGGTGGTCACGAAGGCGACGACCGCGGTTGTCTGCCCTGGCGTCGCCAGCACACTGATGTTGCCAGGCACGGTGACCACCGGACCGGTCGTGTCCACGACGCTCACAACAAACGAGGCAGTGCCCACATTGTTGGACGTATCGGACGCCGTGCAGGTCACGGTCGTGTTGCCCATGACGAAGAGCGACCCGGACACCCGGTTACACGAGACCGAACGTGTACCATCGACGACGTCTTGTGCGGTGACGGTGAACGCCACGGTTGCGCCGGTCGGGCCGGTGGCTTCCGCCGTGCGGTTGGTCGCGCCAATGAACGCCGGCGGCGCCGTATCAAGGGCCGGTCCGACGTTTCCGCCGCTGAGCGTGACGCTGGTCGGGTAGAACTGGTTATTGGCAACGGGCGCGGCAAGCGAATCAAAGGCGGCGCCCCGATACGTGCGACTGACTCCGCCCGTCAGGCCCGTGTTCGCCACGACCACGTCGAGCCTGCCGTCGATGTTGATATCGCGTACGGCCACACCCGTCGTGGCTTCGACAACGGGTTCGGAGACCACATAGTTGGTGCCCCCGATATTCACGGTCACGTGTTCCCTCTGGTTGAAGTTGAAGGTGCACGTGAAGGCGCCGAAGCAATGCACGTTGGGCGCGTCTTCGTTGACAAACAGGATCTCATCGCCGACGTAGACGGGGCTGACGGTGATCGGCAGAGTGTCTGCCAGGATGACGTCCGTGGTCTTGGCCGCAGCGTCACTAGAGGTATAGGACGCGATGGCGGCGACCCCACCGCACGCGAGGCCAACATTCGCTCCCGCCCAGTTACCGTCGCCAAAGCAACGCTCGTTCATGCCGGTGTTGGCAAAGACCACGTCCAGAAATGCGTCGGGCGCCACGCTGAAGCCGTTGGGAAGATTACCGACGGCCACTGCGTTTGAGTGCTTGGTGGCAGACACGTTGCCAGCCTGGGGAATCGCGCGGCAATCGAATGTTGTGTCGTTGCCGCTGTTGAGACAGACCTCATTCTGGCTGCCACGGTTCGACACGATCACGTCAAGGTCCGTGTCGTTGTCGACGTCGCCCAAGGCGACGCCGGTCGACGGCACTGCCGACGTTCCGATCCTGGAGCACGTCGAGCCACCTGTGTTGGTGCCCAGGCACACCAGATTTTCCTGCGCCAGAGGAGATCCCGCGTTTCCGCCGTTGGCAAACACCAGGTCCGGTGCCCCGTCGGCATTCACGTCGCCGACCGCCACGTCCTGGCTGTCGTACGGGAACGAGCTGTACCCGTACACCTCCACACAGCCGAGACCGGAATTGAACTGCCCGGCTCCTGCGTTGTAACAGACCACACTCGACCGGCCCTCCATTGCGAGGGCGATGTCCAGGAGGCCATCGTTATTCCAGTCGACCAGCGCGGATGCCGTCGTGTTGACCTGATTTGAGAGCACGTAGCTCCCGGAACCAATCAGGTCCGTACAAGAGGTAAAGGCGCCGGTGCCGTTGCCGAAGCAGACCTGATTAAAGCGCTGCTTCTGTGTGAACACCGCGTCAACCATGCCATCGCCGTTGAGGTCCTGGGTCGTTTGGCCGCTGGCCTCAGACACGGCCGGCATGTCAGTCGCTAAAGGCGCCGCGCGCAGGCTGCTGGTCACAGGGACGGCGAGGAGGACCAGCAGGAAGATCACCGCCGCTCGACGGGCGGGGTGCCCCAGTGGGCCGAGGTCGGACCAAGCGATGGCCGCCGATCCTCCGCCGCGTGCTGGCCGGGTGTTTGAACGAGCTGGGGAGTCGACTTTCAACATAACCGTATTACTCCTGGACCTTGCCGTGGTTGACGAGGGACCGATGATGATTTGGTGGCAGAGAATCGCACCCTGGATCTCTGCGCGTCCTGCGTACCCCATGAGGACTGCCTTTATTTTTCATTTATGGTCGTTTTTGGCCTGTATCCGGCGGATATGATCGATGAAATCAGATGGCTGGGACTGTCTATGAATGGGATGGCTGGACCTTTGAGCCAGCCGAATGGCGGCTCACCAGCGCCTCTGGGGGGCCGGTATCACTACCGAATCGCAGCCTTGACCTGCTGGCACTTCTGCTCGACCGCGCACCACACCTGGTCACCAAGGACGAAATCCTCACACACGTCTGGCGCGACTCGGTCGTTGAAGAAGGCAACATCGCGTTTCATATCGCCACGCTCCGCAAGACGCTGGACGGCGAAGGCACCTCGTGTATCGAGACTGTCCGTGGACGCGGCTACCGCTTTGTCACGCCGCTGACCAGGCGCGTCGCCGAGGCCTCCCGCGTCAAGGAGACACAGGCCGAGACACGCGCGGACAAGACGCCGGACGCTGAACATCCCATCCGCCCTGCGCCTATGCCGCCGCGCCGACGACGGCTTCCGCGTGTTCCGGTGGCCGCGGCGCTGGTGCTGGTGCTGAGTGGGTTGATTTTGGGCGTCGGATGGTTCTCGCTGTCGAACAACGCGCCGCCGATCCGTTCGGTGACGGTCATGCCATCCGTCGATGGACTTGCGGATGCGATGGTCGCCCAGATCGGCCGCGACACCACACTGGAAACACGACTGGGAACCGCCGGCGCGCGCGACGAGAATCCGATTGAAGCCGGCCGGCGCCTGAATGCGGAAGCGATTCTCACGACCCGCGTGGATCAGCGCGCGCAGCCCTGGCGCGTCTGGACGGAGCTCACACGCACCCGCGACCAGCGACATCTCTGGAGTTGGGCTTTTGAGGTGCCTGCCGACTCCATCGCAACCACCAACGCGACGATCGCCGCAAAGATTGCATTCGGCCTTGGCCGGCATCTGGTTGGGGCTCGCCGTGACGGAAGCCGTCCCCGGTCCGACGTCAATCCTGTGGCTTACGACTTGTCACTGCAGGCTCGGGAGCAATGGCGCCAGCGGACCCCACACTCGATTCAGCAGGCCATCACGCTGTATGAACGTGCCATTGCAATCGACCCGACCTTCGCGCGGGCGTATGCGGGTCTTGCCGACTGCTACAACCTGACGATGTCCGGACTCCCGTCGGCGGAACGATACGCGCGTGCGCTTGAGAATGCAGAAAAGGCCGTGGCGCTGGATTCGAGCGACGTGGCAGGCCACACCTCGCTGGCGTTCCTTCGCTACAAATTTGAGTGGCGGTGGCAGGAGGCGGACGCGGAGTTTGGGCGGGCCCTCGCGCTCGACCCAAACTACGCGCTCGCCCATCACTGGTACGGAGAGTTTCTCGGTTTGATGGGGCGATACGACGAAGCGATCGCGCACTTGCGCACGGCCATCGCGCTGGAACCACAGTCACTCGCCATTCAGAGCGACCTGATTACGCCGTTGCTCAGGGCGGGACGCGTCGCAGAGGCCCGCACGGTGGTGGAAGCGGCGGCGGCCACAAACCCGAACTGGCACTTCGTCCCGTACAGGATGGCTGAAGTGCTGGCGGCGGAAGGTCGTGAACGCGACGCGGTCGAAAGTCGCTGGCGCTGGATGCTGCTGACCGGCGCCTCACTCGACACGGTGGATGCGTTGCGCGCGGCCTACACCACCGGCGGCATGGCCGCGATGACACGGGTGGAGATTGCCCGGTATCTGGCGATAGAGAGCGCGGCGCCGGGTGCGTGGATGAACGCCACGTTCCTCGCGCGCGCCTACGCGCGTCTGGGTGAACGCGAGGAGGCGCTGCGCTGGAACTCCATTGCCCTCGACCGCCGTGAAGATGCGGCCATCAGCATGCTGACGCTGCCCGATTACGACTCGCTCCGTGGCGATCCTGAGTTTCACCGGCAACTGGCGCGCGTGGGACTCACGCCGCTTCAGCGCCGATAACGCGTGCGGCCGTAGTCAAACTCCACGTACTCGGCCAGGGCGTCCATGATGTCGTCGGGACGCACGTCGTGCGGGACGCGATCGCGGTAGCGAATATTGAAGCGGGAGCCGGCGTGCAGCCGACGGAAGGCCAGGCGATCGTGCTTGTACTCCGAGATGCGCTCGCGTTCGATCCGGATGCGGTGGTTCTCACGTTCGCGACGATCACGCAGGACGTCCAGCTCGCGCTCCAGCTGCCGGCGACGGTTGCGGTCGGTCTCGTCCTTGATCCGTCGCTCGAGGGACCGCTCGCG
>CAYZLT010000007.1:5846-7456 GCA_964479175.1 uncultured Solibacteraceae bacterium
TCACTCTTGCCGATGTACGGAATGTCTGCCGACGTGTCGGTATCGTCGAAAAAGGTGCCGTACCCGCCACCACCCAACTGGAACTCAATCAGATCACTCTTCACCTTGACGAGGGTGACCATGACCGACTCGCCGTCGCGAATTGCCACACCGTACCGTCGCAGGTTGTCGCGGTATTGATTCACGTCGAGCCGGCGGCGGCCATCCACGTGGATGTTGACGCCGTCAGACGTGGCGGGCATGTCCATGCGCACCGTGACACGGCGACCTTCGAAGACGTCTTTGAGAAACGTGTAGTCGCGCGCGGCGACCACCGGCACGGCGAGGATGGACGAAAGAACGATGGTGACGACGATGGGGCGAATAGCAGTCATACGAATCAACTCCGCACGACCCTATTGCAATCGAAATGCCAACCAGTTCTCAGAGGGAGAATGCCGGGTGTCTCCGTCCCGACGTCCCCGATCCAGTACAGCCGGGACTTCGGGACCCCGGGAGGTCGTTAGTGCCCAGCGCGTTTCCAGGCCAGGATGCCGCCGACCAGATTCACGGCGTCATATCCCTTGGCGCGCAGGGCGGCCGTGACACGCGCACTGCGTCCACCTGACTGGCACTGCACGACGACCGTACGGTCGGTCGGAAGTGCGTCCAACTGCGACATCACCTCTCCCATCGGAATCAGGACGGCGCCCTCGATGTTGGCGGAGGCGTGTTCAAACGGTTCGCGCACATCAACAAGCATGTGGGGATGGCTGCTGTCGCGCCACTGTTTGAGCTCGTCGACCGTCATCTCATCTTTCATCGGTTGTCCTTTTTGTAAGCCAGTCTCGCACACCTGATCATAGGCGACCAGGGTGGTGATCGACGGTGCGTCGCCGCATACCGGGCACTCGGGATCACGCGCGAGCGTGATGTCGCGGAACTTCATGCGCAGCGCATCGTAGAGCAGCAGCCGCCCCACTAGCGGCTCACCGATGCCGGTCAGCAGCTTGATCGCTTCGGTGGCCTGGATGGTGCCGATGATGCCGGGCAACACACCGAGCACCCCGGCCTCGGCGCAACTGGGGATCAACCCGGCGGGTGGCGGCTCGGGATGCAAGCACCGATAACACGGGCCACCACCGGTCGCAAAGACAGACGCCTGGCCCTCAAATCGGAAGATGCTGCCGTACACGTTGGGCGTGCCGGTCATCACACAGGCATCATTCACCAGATACCGCGTGGGAAAATTGTCGGTGCCATCGACCACCACATCGTACGCCTCCACCAGGGTGCGCGCGTTCGACGCGTCAAAAGCCATGTCGTGCAGTTCGAGTGTCACGAGTGGGTTGATGGCCGTGATGTGATCAGCGGCCGATGCCAACTTCGGCCGTCCAATGTCCGGCGTCCCATGGATGATCTGCCGGTGCAGATTGGTCTCGTCCACGACGTCGTAATCGACGAGCCCCAGTGTCCCCACCCCGGCCGCAGCGAGGTACAACGCGGCCGGGGTGGCCCAGGGGAGTGAGTTCCGGGTCAACACCTACACCACGGACGCCCAGCTCCTTTCGACGGTGGCGATGGACGCCGACGGCGACTTCGTCATCACCTGGTCGAGCAACGGCCAGGAC
>CAYZLT010000007.1:7466-34584 GCA_964479175.1 uncultured Solibacteraceae bacterium
CATCCCCACCATCAGGACACGCGCGTCGCCCAATCGCCGTTGACCGTCCTTGCCGAATTCCGGCAACAGGACTTGGCGGGCGTATCGGAGCGCGTCTGCGGACATCCTTCGATGTTACCCGGATCGCAGCCTTGCGGTCCGCACGTCCGCGTTAGACCGTGGCGCCAAACAGCGCGCCCACGCCCGCGGTGAGTGCCATGGCGAGCGCTCCCCAGAAGGCGACCCGCAGGGCGCCGCGTGAGGCCGGCGCTCCGCCCGCCTGAGCCGCCAAAGCCCCGAGTCCGGCCAGGCACACCAGCGAGATCCCTGACACAAACGAAGACATGTAGGCGTGTGGTGCGATGGCCGCCGTCAACAGCGGCAATGCGGCACCGACGGCAAATGTGCCGGCCGAGGCCAGCGCGGCCTGCAGAGGCCGGGCGGCGAATTCTTCCGAGTGGCCGAGCTCGTCGCGCAGGTGGGCACGCAGCACATCACGGCTGGTCAGCTGCTGTGCCACCGTTCGGGCGAGGTCCGGGTCGAGACCACGCGACACGTAGATGGCGGACAGTTCGTCCAGCTCCGCGTCCGGAGCACCGGCAAGCTCGGCGGACTCCCGTGCCACGTCCGCGCGCTCGGTGTCGGCCTGTGAACTGACCGACACGTATTCACCCGCGGCCATGGACAACGCGCCCGCCACCAGACCGGCCACGCCCGCCACCAGAATGTCGGCGCGCGCGGCATCCGCGGCCGCGACGCCAACGACGAGGCTGGCCGTGGACACAATGCCGTCATTGGCGCCCAGCACGGCCGCGCGCAGCCAGCCGATTCTCCCGGTGCGATGTGTCTCGGTGTGTCTCATGCCTTCACTGTACGCCCCGGTCGCCGTTTAACGCGGGGCCTCCTGTTTGAGCAGCGTCCGCAGAATCGACATCATCGGGCACCAGCCGGTCAGGCCGGACTGGAAGAGGTTCGCGCCGACAAACAGCGTGAACCAGAAGAATCGCGCGTCCACGTACATGCCGGCCAGCACACTGGCCATCACAAACGCGCCCGCAATCAATCGCAACATCGCTTCCACTTTCACTGTGCACTCTCCTTCTTCTGTGTGGCTTCGGGCACAAACAGCACCGGGCCTTTGCCGGATCGGATCAGGGGTTCCCCCACTCGGGTACGCCAGGCGCGGTCATGCACCCATGGCTCGGCCATGACCACCATCGAGGAGTCCATAAACATCGCGTCTGGATCGGGCGGCATCGTGCGTCGATCGCGCACCTCGGCACCAGTCGCCGCGCCGATCCGCATCGCCAGGGCCAGCGCGTTGTCGCCACTCAGACCCGGCGCGGCATACACGTCCATCGTCGCGATCCTCGCCGAGGCGGCGTCGTGTTCGTGCACCACGAGCACGGGTGTGGTCAGGTCCCGAAGGATGCGTTCAGCCACCGAGCCTAGCCACCACAATGCTGGTCCCGTGCGCCCGTGCGTGCCGATAACCACCAAGTCTGCGTTTTTGGCGGCCTCGGTGATCGCGTCAATCGGAGTGCGCATCACGATCTCGGCAAGAAATGGCGTCTCGGTGTGGCGGTGACCAAACGCCGACAGGTATCGTCGCGCCTGCTCCTGATGTTGTCGTCGCTGGGACGCCAGGGCGTCGACCTGTTCGCGCGTGAAATACAGCGGCGCGTCTGCGGTCTCGGCGTGCAACAAGGTCAATGCTGCGCCACACCCGTCGGCCAGCCGCCCGGCAAGTGCAACGGCCGCCGCAGAGGCGGCGCCAAAATCGACGGGCACCAGAATGTGTGCAATGAGACTCATGCGACCGCTCCTTCCAGGTCAGGTGTCGAAGCCGGCGCGGTCGCGTTCTTCCGGGCCGACATGTAATACACAACCGGCACGGTCATGCGCGACAGAAACAATGACGCGACCTCGCCGGCCATCAGGGAAATCGCGAGACCCTGAAAGATCGGGTCCGCGAGGATGACCGCCGCGCCGACGACGACGGCGGCCGCAGTCAGCGCCATGGGTCTGAATCGGACGGCGCCGGCGTCGATCACAGCCTCTGCGAGCGCCATACCGTCCTTCACCCGCAGCTCGATGAAGTCCACCAGGATGATCGAGTTGCGCACCACGATGCCGGCTCCGGCGATGAAGCCAATCATCGAGGTCGCCGTGAAGAACGCGTCACCCGCCGCGTGCGCCGGCAGGATGCCGACGAGCGAAAACGGAATCGCCATCATGATCGTGAGCGGTGTCTTGAACGACTGGAACCACCCGACCACCAGGATATAGATGAGGACCAGCACCGCCGCGAAGGCGATCCCGAGATCCCGGAACACCTCGATAGTGATGTGCCACTCGCCATCCCACTTCATCGCGTACTCCGAGCTGTCGGTCGGCTGCACGGCGTTGAAGATGCCGATTGGCGCGCCCGCCGGCGTCTTCACGGACGCCAGCGACTCGTTCATGTCGAAGATCGCGTAGACGGGGCTTTCAACCACACCCGCGACGTCACCGGTCACGTAGGTCACCGGCAGCAGGTTCTTGTGGTAAATGCTGGGCTCCTCGACCGAGGTGGTGGGTCGCGTCAACTCCGACACCGACACCGCGCCGGCCGCACCCTGCAGCCGAATGGACGCGAGGTCATTCACCGACGAACGCTGCGACTTGGGCAGCCGCAACATCACAGGGACAGGCTCACGGGCGCGCGGGTCGCGGAGCAATCCGGCAGGGGCACCACCAGCCGCCATCTGCACGACCGAGGCAACTTCCACAGCGGAGAGGCCTGTCGACGCCGCCCTGTCGGGATCCACGGTCAACTGCACCTTGGGGCGGTCGGTTTCCACATACCAGTCAACGTCCACCACACCGGGTGTCTGTTCAAACACCCCACGCACATCTTTGGCAAGCGCTTGGCGCGCGGCCCCATCCGGCCCGTAGACCTCGGCCACAAGGGTCTGCAGAACCGGCGGTCCCGGAGGCACCTCGACCACCTGAATTTCAGCGCCGAGGCCGGCCGCCACCGGCAACAACCGCTCGCGCAGTCGTGTGGCGATCGCGTGACTCTGCTCGGATCGGTCATCCTTCGGCAGCAACTGGAGCTGGACATCCGCCAGATTGGGCGCCTGTCGCAGGAAGTAGTGCCGCACGAGGCCGTTGAACGTGTACGGCGAGGCGGTGCCGACGTAACTCTGCGCCCCAATCACGGCCGGGTCGGCAAGGCTGGCCTCAGCCAGAGACGCGGCCACACGGGCCGTCGCTTCCAGCGGCGTCGCATCCGGCATCCGCACCATGACCTGCAACTCGCTCTTGTTATCGAACGGCAACATCTTCACCTTGACCCACCCGAGGGGCACAAAGGCGACCGACACCAGCAGCAACACCGCGACGCTGCCAAGAAACGCCCAGCGCGCCTTGCCGTCCTCGATAAGGCGACGCATGAACACACGGTAGAGCTGCGTCATCCGGTCTTCACGTTCGTCGTGATGCCCTCCCGCGTGACCGAGCAGACGCACAGCGGCCCACGGGGTGACGATGAACGCGACCACCAGGGAGAACAACATCGCGGCCGTGGCACCGATCGGGATGGGCCGCATGTACGGGCCCATCAGACCGCCGACAAACGCCATCGGCAGAAGGGCCGCGACCACGGTCAGCGTCGCCAGGATCGTGGGATTGCCGACTTCGTCCACGGCCCGAATCACCACACGGTCAAGCGCATCCGCAGCCGTCGACTTCGCCATGCGGATGTGTCGGACGATGTTCTCCACCACCACAATCGCATCGTCCACCAAAATCCCGATAGAAAAGATCAGCGCGAAGAGTGTGATGCGATTGAGCGTGTAGCCGTAGAGATAAAAGACAAACAGCGTCAGCGCAAGCGTGACGGGGATTGCGGTCAACACCACGACCGACTCGCGGCGACCGAGCGCCCACCACATGAGGGCCGACACTGAGAGCACCGCCAACAACATGTGAAACAGCAGTTCATTCGACTTGTGTGCAGCGGACTCGCCGTAGTCGCGCGTGACGGTGACGTTGAGGTCCGCAGGCAACAGATATCCGCGGAGCGACTCGACCTTGTGGTCCAGACGCTGGGTCAGGTCAATGGCGTTGGTGCCTTTGCGTTTGGCGACGGCCAGCGTAATCGCGGGATGCGACGAGGACGCATCGGCGTGGAACGCGACGAAGTGCGAAGGTTCGGCGCCGCCGTCGAACACCGTCGCCACGTCGCCGAGGCGCACCGGCGCACCGCCCGGTGAGCCGACGACCAGTTCACGCAGCGCCTCAATGGTCCCCCGCCAGCTGCCGGCTTCGACAATGGTGGTGTTGTTGCCGGCGACGACGCCCACTGACGCGCTGCGGACATTGGCTCGAGCGAGCGCCTGCTGGACACGGAGCGGATCAAGACCGCGCGCTTCCAGGGCGGGGGGATCGAGTTCCACGGTCACCTGGCGGCCCTGCCCGCCGATCAAAGTGACCTCGGAGGTATCGGGCACTTCCTTGAGGCTGTCGCGCAACTGGGCGCCAATCTGTCTGAGCTGCGCCGCGTCGTATCCCGGGCCCCACAACGTAAACGCCATCACCGGCACATCGTCAATGGATCGCGCCTGCACGGTGGGCGATGTGGCACCGGCCGGCAGCAGATGTACGTTCGCGTCGAGCTTCTGCCGGAGCCGCACCAGGGCGCGTTCTTCATCTTCACCAACGAGGAACCGCGCGATGATCATCGAGCGGCCAGGACTCGACGTCGAGTAGAGGTATTCCAGCCCGGGCACTTCCCAGAGGCGCTGTTCGAGCGGACGTGTGACACGCTGCTCGATCTCCGTCGGTGAGGCGCCAGGCAGATCAACAAACACGTCGATCATCGGCACGATGATCTGTGGTTCTTCCTCACGTGGGAGCGCAATCACCGCGAAGACACCAAGGAGCATCGACGCGATGATGATGAGCGGCGTCAGCTTCGATCGGATGAACGCGGCGGCGAGCTGGCCCGCCATGCCAGTGGCGTGACTCATGACCGCACCTTTTGACCGTCCACCAGGGTGGAGGGCGGATTGACGACCACGCGGTCACCGGTCGACAAGCCGGCGAGCACCTCGGTCCGACCGTCGCGAGTCTCGCCGGTGGACACGACCCGCAGACGCGCCCGGCTCTCAGCATCCACGAGATACACGAATGTGAGTTGACCGCGCCTCACGATGGCGGAGTCCGCCACGGTGAGACGTTCCGATGTGGCCCCGGAAAAACGCGCGCGCCCGAAGTAGCCCGACCGCCACCCGGCCGCGGCCGGTACGTCAAGCGTGACGGTGAAGCTGTGCGACGATGGGTCGACGCGCGCAATTTCCGTGACGCGCGCGGGCACCCAGTCGGTGACACCGCCGGTCCCGACACGACTTTCCGCCGTCTGACCGACCGTCAACCCGGCTGCGCGTGACGCATCGAGGCGGACTTCCATTTGAAGATCAGACGCGCCTTCAATCGTGAGGAGCGGTTGGCCCGGACCCACGGTCGTGCCGGGATCAACCTGGCGCGACACGACCAATCCGTCAAACGGGGACGTCAGCGTGGTCCAGCTCTGTGTGATGGTGGCCACGCGCGAACCGGCGTCGGCGGCGTCAACGCCCCGCTGTGCGGCGTCCACCTGCGCTGTGACCGCGGCCAGTCGCGCTTCCGCCTGCCGCAACGCGGCGACCGCCTGATCGAGCTCCTGTGGCGTGGCCGAGCGTTGCTTCTGCAGACGTGCAATACGGTCGTGCGTGGCGCGGGCGAGCGTGACCGCCGACTCCGCAGCCGTACGCTCCGATTCAGCGGCGCGCGCGGAGGCCTGTGCCGACGCCAGTGACGAGGACGCGCCGGCGGCCCGCCCCGCGATGTCTGCGCTGTCAAACTCGATCAGCACCTGACCTCGGCGTACGCGATCGCCGGGTGAAACGTTGACGCGCACGACCGGCGCCAGGATGCGGCTCGATAACACCGCCGTCTGACGAGCGACAAGTGCACCGCCAGTCTCAAACGTTTGAGGCATCTCGGTCATGACCGCGGCGTCAAGCGTGACCGAGACCTGTGCCGCGTCGGCCGCCACCAGTGGGTCCGGCTCAGCGCTGCCACATGCGGTCGCGCTCATGGCGACGGTCACAGCGACCAGGGGAATCCAGAACGTCTTCTTGGTGATCATCATTGTCATTTCCTGGACAGGCGCCCGAGGGCGCGGTGCAATTCGGTGGTGGTCGTCAACACATCGACGGTGGCGGACGTCCGGCTCGCCTCGGCATCCAGGAGCGCACTCGATGCGGCGAGGACGTCGGTCATCGAGGCGAGGCCGGCGTCGTAGCGGTTGCGAACGACGCGCGCACGTTCGGTGGCCTGCGCGACGGTTTCAGTGCCCAGGCCCACACGAGCCACTGAGGCTTCGAGCTGGCGAACGGCCGCGAGCACTTCGGCGTGTACGGAGGCGCGCACATCGTCGCGCATCAGTTCGGCCGCCGTTCGTGCGGACGCTGCGGCCCTGAGGCGGGCGCGGTCGGCACCCGAGAGCGAGAGCGACCAGCGCGCTTCGGCGCCGACAATCCACGACCGGGCCCGGTCACCACCCGTGATGCCGTTCCATTCCACGCCGGCCTGTGCGGCGACCTGTGGCCACCAGATGGATGACGCCTGCCGAGTGCCGGCGATGGCCATGCGCACCTGCGCGTCGGCGCGGCGCAGTTCCGGCCGTGCGGCTTCGGCTTCACCGAAGAGCGCTGTCAGTTCGCCATCGACACGGGCCGGCGGCACGACGTCGACGACCGCGATCGGGGCGTCAACCGCCGCGCCCATCAGGCGATTGAGTTGCGCGGCCGTGGCCGCGCGATCGGCGTCCAGTTGAAGACGACGCTGCTGAAGGCTGGATAGGTGGACGGCGACCGCCAGCACGTCGGCGTCGGTGACGGTGCCGACATCGCGTCGGTGTTCCGCGCGGGTGAGGTCCTGGGCGGCTGCCGCCACTGCGGAATCCACAGCACGCACGGCCGCTTGCATGCGGAGGAGTTGCCCGTAGGTGGCAGTCACGGCCACAACGACACCGGCCGAGGCCTCATCTGCGCTGGCCGATGCGACGTCACGTCTGGCCTGGGACTCGGCAATGGCCGCGGACGTCCGTCCGCCGTCGAAGATCAGCTGACCCACACCGAGGCGGGTGGTGAACAAGTTCGTCGCGCCGGGGCTGTTGAGCCGCGCCACCGCGAAGTCGGCTGCGGTGAATTGCCGGGCCGACAAGAGGGCGCCAAACGCCAACACGGGGTGGTCACCGCGCTGAACGCCTTCGGTCACGTTGATACGGGGAAACCAACCGCCGCGGGTGATCGCCACCTCGGCTGCCGCGCGGTCTGTCTGCGCGCGAGCCGCAGCGAGCGCCGGATTGCGGGCCACCGCAGCCGCCAGAGCCTCATCCAGCGTGAGAGGCTGCTGCGCCCACGCCGTGGAGGCAATGAATAGGGAGACGGCCGCAAGGCCGATGTGTCGAGCCATCACCACAGAGATGCGGGGTTCGAAAAAAGGTGACACCCACCCGCCCACGCCGAGGCTTCGGCGGGAAAGGGGCGCCACAGTTTGAGGCTCACTTGTTAGCAGCAAATCCGTTTGCCGCGCAGAAATGGCTCAAAAGTGAATAGCTACGGTCCTGCCGAACTCTTGCCTCCGAGCTGCATGGCGCAGGAAACAAGGCCAGCGACCGAGATGGGATGCGCCCCGACAGCCATCAAGTGTTCATTGGCTTTGTCATCGAGGGTCAAGACCACCTGTCCTCGATTGATGGCGCGGAGGACGTTGCCGAATACCTTCCCACCCTGAATTGCGTGAGGCACGAAGACCACTTCAGACATGGCCACGACAATGTCATTGCGAAACGACCCGTGCCATGGGCTCGCTCGCTCAACCTCATCGCCGAATGGCGACAGGGCCACCAAGTGTCCACACCGGGACACGGCTCCGGCAAGGTCGTCGAGACTGATATGCCTCAATCCAGTTGCTGCGCATAACACCACGGGTTGAATTCCCCGCAGGAGCAAGTCCAGGCATTCGTGCTCCATAGGTGAATGGAAGCCGCCACAAACCACGACTCCGGCGTCCCGGAGCGCCCTGACGGCATCGTAGATTTTGATGATTATGCTGCCCGGGCAACTGACCGAACAGAGGAAGCCAAGGGCGGGCAAATCAGGTAATTCTCGGTCCCCAAGGAACTCCAAGGCCAGTGGGGCCTCGGGTCCAAGGCCCCAGCACAGGAATCAAGGCGGTCCCTTGGTTACCCGTCAGGGGGCTCAGACTTCAGGAAGTGGGCTGCATCTACCCGGTTGCGGGCCCTACGCCGCGACCAACCGCTGCAACGCAAGCCCGATGAGACGGTCGTCGAACAGTTCGAGCTTGCGCTTGGCGGCCGCCTTACCTCCGGGCCACATTCCAAGCGCCTGTCTCACAGCCTGGACTGTGGGCTCGACTTCCTGTTCAAACATCAGCCAGTCCACGGTCGCCAGCAACTCCATCCCAAGCGGCGACTCAAAGCCATCGATGACCGTGGCGGCCTGCTCAAGTGCTGGCGCGTACGGCGCGGCCACGTTTCCGGCAAGGTACGACGCAACGGCTTCTCGCTTCGAGTCCTCGAACCAAATCAGGTCGAATGGCCCGGCGTCGCTCAGACGCTTTTCGCAATGGAGGTAGCTTCCGTCGAGCCCATTCAACAGATGTCGCAGACGATCTGCATAGGGACCGTACTTGTTGGCCGAGAACTCCAGCCTCAATGGGTCCGGCAATCGGAGCTCGGCCACCGCCCTGTGCAGGAACCACGCAAGTTTCTGGACCTCCAGGTTGGTGCACTCGAGACCCAGAACAGAATACCGCCTCACCAATTCGGCGACCAGCGCACGGGCGGGCGTCAACGCCTCGAGCCCTGCCCGTTTTGGCGCGTTCTGGTAGACGCCGGTCGGCTCGTAGACCAGGACGTCAACCTGCGGCAGCGTCGATAGTGCTGCCTCGATTTCAGGTTTCACGAGTGCCCAGTCCAGTCCGCCGTTGCCACAGCCAAGCGGCGGGACAGCCACGGAGCGAATGTCGTGGCGACGGAGCACGGTCACAAGATCCTTCAGGCCGTCTCGCACCCATTCCAGCTTCGAGGGATGCCGCCAGTGCCTCTTCGTTGGGAAGTTGATAATCCAACGGGGCCCGACAAGAGACCGGTTCTCGACGACGAGCATCCTGCCCACGCGTACCTCGCCGGCCTCAACGGCTCGTGTGTACGCCTCGGTGTTGGACGGGAAGGCGTCACGAAACATCAGGGCGATGCCCTTCCCCATGACACCGACCTCATTGACGGTGTTCACGAGGGCATCGACTGGTGCCTCGAGCAGGTTCCCTGTTGTGTAGCGCATCATCAGACGTACCACCCCGACCGCGCGTGCACGGCCAAGTCTACTGCCGCATTGTGCACCATTTCCTTCAAACGCGCCTCCTCTGCTGGCCCCTGGCAGACGATGCCCTGTAAGGCAGAGACCGGAACGTGCTGGTAGGCAAGGGCCTCGGCGTTGTATCGCTCGAACTTGGCCGGTTTCGACGCGTCGCGCGCGAAGTCCTTCGCAGCCCACAGGTCCCACGGCAGCCGGTGCAGATCCGCGAAGTCGCTTGAGAATTTGGCGCTGACAAGATAGGCGTGTCGATCCGAGAAGACAAACGGGATGCTCTGTTCCACCAGCCTGGAGAGCGCGGACACGATTGTCACGATCTCGGACATCGACCGTTTGGTGATCCCATTCCAGCCTGTCGTGATGTTGTGCAACATCGGCGAAAACGGCGTGAAGTAGAACGGGACGTAGTCGCTCAACGTTCCGCCGCAGGGACCGGGCACGTGCCTGTGCTGACGCCTGTCAATCAGGTCCGGGTTGCCGATCTGAATGTAGTTCGGATCGGTTGATTTCCCGTTCTGACAGTGAAGGCCATGCTCCAGCATCCACGGCACGTTGTCTATGTGCATGATCCTAAAAATCAGCGCCTTCTCTGGGGAGAGATCGCTCATCGTCACTACTCCTTGTCGGAGTCCTCTTCAGCGCCCACGCGGTACTTGATGTCGTAGTTGATGATGAAGTCGAGCTCCTCGTCTGTAAAGCCGTAGTGCTCAGCCAGAAGCGTATCGATCTCATCGATTATTAGTTTGGACCTGCCAATCTCGAATTCGTCGTAGGCGATCGTGTCACCGTCCTTAGTGCGAATCGTCTTCCGCACTGCATTCGCCCGCACGTCTTCGTCCAACCTCCTTCCGAGCACGGCCAAATTCACGTCCGACGCCAAGGCCGGGGGAACGGGAAACGCTTCGGTCAGCGCATTGCTGAGATGAAAACAATCACCGTGCAAGATGAAGAAGAGGTAGAAGAGACCACTATTCATTAACGCCATAACTCGCCGAGCTTCATCCTCTCGGGAGAACTGAAGCGACCGACCGTGTGCCGGTGCTCCCGTCAAGCCGTTTCTCGAATAAACTCGATGTTGTCGAATATCTGCGGCATGGTTTGGGAGCGCATTCTACAGGGCCGACGCTCGTTCTACGCCCTATCTTCGCCCATTATCCGACGCTATGCTTGGATTCTGCATGTCTGTCACTAATCCGGAATCGCCGCATCTCTCAAGTGCGGACGCGGCGCCGGATCCCTATTCCCCGTTGGTGAAAGCCGCGGCGAGCGGCGACGAGGTGGCGATGGAACAGCTCCTGATGCGCGCGCAGCAGGTCGCGTACCGGTTCTCGCTGCTGGTCTGTGGCCATGCGCAGGACGCCGAGGATGTGATGCAGGACGCGCTCATCAGAACGTACAAACACGTGGGCACGATCAAGGACCCGTCGGCCTTTCGCACGTGGTTGTTTCGAACGGTGCGCAACGCCTGTCTGATGAAACGACGGAAGCGGGTGGGCGAACCGGCGCGGGTCGAGTCGCTGGATCAGTCAGAGACGGATCGCGGCGATGGACACACGCATCAGACCCGCGACGTGGCGGCGCAGTCAAAAGGCCCGGATGACCTCGCGATGAACGCGTGGCTCGGCCGGCAGTTGCGAGCGGCACTGGCGAAGTTGCCGCCGACCTACAGGATGATCGTCATCCTTCGAGAAATGGAAGGGCTCTCCACGCGGGAAGTCGCGGAGGTGACACGGATGACCGAAGACAACGTCAAAACCCGTCTGCATCGCGCCCGGGTGATGCTGCGCGAATCACTGGAGGCGACCCGATGAGCGAGGCCACGACCGTCACGTGTGAGTCGTTGCTCGAACAGATTTCCGCCTACCTTGATGGCGACCTCGGCGCGGCCACGTGTGAGGCCATCGAACACCACGCCTCGTCGTGTGACCGTTGCGCGGTGGTCATCGAGGATTTTCGCAAGGCCACTGGTTTGTGCCGCACGGCGGCCGACGCGCCGTTGCCGGACACCGTGCGGGCGCTTGCGCAGGCGCGAGTCAAGGCGTTGCTGACGCGAAGACAATGACCGCTCTTTGGAGCAGGCGGGAAAAGACGTCGGGTGTCTTTTTCTGCTTACGCTTGGTAGAAAAGACGTCGGGTGTCTTTTTCTGCTTACGCTTGGTAGAAAAGACGTCGGGTGTCTTTTTCTGCTTACGCTTGGAACGAAAAAGACACCCGACGTCTAAAACAGGCGCCAGAGTGAGGGCGCGGGCTTCGCGAACTTGAACTGCGCGTAGCGGACGCACATCGGATACAGCGCCGCCACGACGGCCGCCCACACCACATACATCACGGCGAATGACGTGCCCATCGGGAAGAACCAGCTCAGCGCGCTGAACAGCCACAGGTGGGCCAGATAGAAGAAGAACGGCGTACGGCCAAAGACCTCAAGCGGCGCCAACCAGCGCGCGGGCCAGCGTGCGAGGGCAGACAGCAGGAGCAGGTTGATGCCGAGCATCAGCGTGAAGAACGCCAGGCTTGGTGGATATTTCGTCACGGTCAACCACCCGATTACTCCGTCCTGCGGTGGGTGTGGATCCCATCCGACCCATCGTGACACCACAAACACCACCAGGAGCCACGCCCCAAGGCTGGGGATGGCTCGACGCATCCAGTTTGCGTCGATCCGAATCGTCCTGGCGACCAGCAATCCAACCATCATCGGAAACAGCCACGGCACCCACGGATACAGATTCTGCAGCACGCCGGTGTGACCGGGCACGAACAGCAGGTGCATCCAGGCCGATTGAGGATCCAGCGCTGCCGACGGCATCGGTGTCATCGAGCGACTCGCCATCAACGTGACCACGCCGGCGGCGACCAACACCCACTGCGGCGCACGCCACAACACACTTCCGGCCATCATCGCGACACCCAGGGCGCTCAACACCGCAAACGCCAGCATCACCTCGCCGCCCGGACCGGGCACCGACGGCATCGTCGCCTCGACCGCCGGGTCAGCCGACACGATTCCCATGAGCCACGCTGGGTTCTCGAACAGGTGCTGCACGACCAGCAGCACAGCGCCGCGTGTGGCAAGGAACCGGGTGATGCGTCCGGCTGTCCAGCCCGCAGCCACGCGGCTCTCGGCAAAATAGACGATGCCGATCCCCATCAGCATGAAGAACCCGGGCGCGCACAAGTGCGTCAGCCAGCGGGTGAGGAACGCGACGGTATCGGCGTAATACGGGGGTGGTGTGGACCAGATTTCAAGCGGATGTACACGCGCGATGAAATAGCTCGCGTGGTCGACGGCCATCAGGACGATAATCAATCCTCGAAGGCGATCAAACGCGGCGACACGTGGAGTGACCTCGTGTGTCACGCCGGGAGCTTATAACCTTTGCCGATGGATGTGATGGTGTTTTTGGTGCTGGGTGGAGCCCTCGGGGCCGCGGGGGCCTCCGTCTGGTTCCTGATGCACCGCCAGCCGTTGATCGCCGACCTGGCCCGCGTCACCGCAGAACTCGACGCCACCCGGAGCGCCGCCGCCGAACAGCGACAGGCGCTCGAAGAGAGCCATGCCCGATTGAAGGATTCGTTCGCGTCGCTGTCACAGGACGCCTTGCGCGACAACCGGTCGGACTTTGTCCAGCGCGCTGAGGCCCTGCTCAAACCGATGCGGGAGACACTCGACAAGGTCCAGACGCAGGTCGCGTCGGCCGATCGCGATCGCGAGGGCTCGTACCGCGCAGTCACGTCTCAGCTCAGCGGACTCGCCGTCACGCAGGAACAACTGCGCAAGACCACCGAAGGCCTCTCCCAGGCGCTTCGCTCCCCCAACGCCCGCGGCCGCTGGGGCGAAGTCCAACTCCGGCGCATCGTAGAAATGGCGGGGATGCTGGAACACTGCGACTTTGAGGAACAAGTCCAGACCACCACCGATGACGGAGGACGTCAGACGCCGGACATGATCGTGCGCCTGCCTGGTGGCGCCACGATCGTGATCGATTCGAAGGTGCCGATCGACGCGTACCTTCGTGCGGCGGCCGCGAGCGACGATGCAAGCCGGGATGTGCAACTGGGCGCGCATGCGCGTCAGGTGAAGGATCACATCCGCACGTTGGGTGGCAAGGCGTACTGGACGCAGTTTCAACCGTCGCCGGAGTTTGTGGTGATGTTCCTGCCTCTCGAGCCGCTGCTCGCGGCGGCCTTTGAACGCGACGAGACGTTACTGGAACTCGCGTCGTCCATGCGTGTGGTGCCCGCAACACCGATGACGTTGGTCGCGATTCTGCGAGCGGTTGCGTATGGGTGGAAGCAACAGCAACTCGCGGTCAATGCGGAAGCGATCCAGCAGATCGGGCGCGACCTGTACGATCGGCTCGCGACGATGGTGGATCATCTGAGCAGTGTGGGCGCGAGCCTGAAGCAGGCGGCCAACAGTTATGACCGCCTGGTGGGATCCCTCGAACAGAAGGTGCTGCCGGGAGCGCGGCGTTTCAAGGAACTGGGCGTCAGCACGACGAAAGAGCTCGACACGGTCGAGCCCCTTCACCTGACCGTGCGTCGCGTGCAGAAGGACGAACTGACGCTCTTCGATCGGGATGATGACGGGCCTGTCCGTCCTATTTGATCTCCTACTTGATCTCGACGGTCAACACCACGGCAGAGCGAATCTCGATCTCAGACGGTGAGATCGGTGTGGAGACGGCCGCACCATCACGCGCCATCGCCATCATCGGCTGCTGCATTTCCTGAAACTTCGGCGAGCCGCCCATCTGGTCGATGCGCGAAATTCGCCCGGTTGCCACACCGGCACCGGCGGCCATCGCCTTGACGTTCGCCATGGCGTCTTCGACGGCCAATCGCAACGCGTCACGCTCCAGTTGGGCACGGTCCTTCAGATCGAATCTGAGATTCGCAATCGTCAGGTTGGAGGATGCGGCCAGGGTCAACCCGCCAACGGCGTCGAGCACTTCCGCCACTTTGGTCACGTCGTCGATGCGGACCTGGACCTGATTGTTGACGATGAACCCGCGCATGCGCTGGCGTCCGCTGACGTATTCGTAGTCCGGGTTCAGCGAGAATCCGGTGGTCTTGATGGCGTCCGCTGGCAGGCCCGCGGATTTCAGCGCGGCCATCACGGAGGTCATAGCGATGGCGGAGAGTCTCCTGGCTTCGGGGGCTTTGGCGTCACGGGTCTCGACCGCGACCGTGGCCCACGCCTGGTCGGGGGCGGCTTTCACGACACTGGCGCCTTGCGCCACGATGGAGGGCAGCGGCTGTGCCTGCGCGTGGGAGCTGACGGGGAGCAACACAATGAGGATGGTCAACAGAAGAGTCTTCATCAGTAACCTCTACTACACTTTACGTCGGGCGGATTGATGCGTATTGCACTACTTCTTCTCGGGTTCGGCCATGTTGGCCGTCGGTTTGTGCAGCTGCTCGAGGAGCAGCGCGCGTTTCTTGACGCCGCGGGCGTCACGCCGGTGGTCGTCGGGATTTCCACGCGTCGCCACGGCAGCGTGTTTGATGGCGCGGGCCTCGACGCGTCTCGACTCGCGCAGCAGGTGGCCGGTGGCGACGCGGTTGGGGCGTCCTCACACACGGCCAGTCAACTGATTGCGCAACTCGTTGCCCAACGAGGAGTCACGACCGCCGAAGCCCACGTAGTGGTTGAGACGACGCCGCTGGACATCGGGTTTGGCGAGCCCGCGATTTCGCATGCGCGTGAGGCGTTGCGGACGGGCGCGCATGTCATCAGTGCGAACAAGGGGCCGGTGGCGCATGCGTACGCCGACCTGGCGGCGGAGGCACGGCGGGCCGGGCGCGAGTTTTTGTTTGAGGGCGCGGTGATGGACGGCATTCCTATTTTTAGTTTGGTCCGCGAGACGATGCCGGGAGTGACGATCCTGGGGTTTCGGGGTGTGGTGAACAGTACGACGAACCACATCCTCACCGCGCTGGAGCGCGGTGAGGATTTTGACGCGGCGCTCGCGCGGATGCAGGCAGAGGGCATCGCCGAGGCGGATGCGTCGCTGGACGTGGACGGGTGGGACGCGGCGGCGAAGGTGGCGGCGATGGCGAATGTGTGGATGGACGCGCGCATCCGTCCGCAGGACGTGGTGCGCAGCGGCATCGGCTCCGCCGATGCCGTGCGCGCGCGTCAGGCGGTGGCCGCAGGCCGCCGCCTGAAGCTCGTGGCGTCCGGAAACAGGCGGGACGCCTGTTTCCGGGTGGGCCTGGAAGAGCTGCCGAGCGACGACCCGCTCGGCAGCCTGGACGGCCAGGCCAACGCGCTCGAACTTGACACCAACTGGCTCGGACGCGTCGTCATCACCCAGCGCGATGGCGGTCTTGAAAAGACCGCCTACGCGCTGTTCGGCGACCTGATGCGAATTGTGTACAACAATAAAAAAGACGTCGGGTGTCTTTTTCCATGAAAAAGACACCCGACGTCTTTTCGCACGCGCCGCTCGCCGGACTCACCATCCTCGACCTCACCCGCGTCCTCTCAGGCCCCTACTGCACCATGCTCGCGGCCGACATGGGCGCACGCGTCATCAAAATCGAACACCCGAAGCGCGGCGACGACACCCGCGCGTGGGGACCACCCTTCCTTCACGGCGAAAGTGCGTACTACCTCAGCATCAATCGCAACAAGGAGAGCGTCGCCCTCGACTACACCTCGCCCGACGGACGCGAGGCACTCGACGCCCTCATCGCCCAGGCCGACGTCCTGGTCGAGAACTTCCGACCAGGCACACTCGACGCGCGCGGACTCGGCTACGCGGCCCTCGCCGCAAAACACCCGCGCCTGATTTACGTCTCCATATCGGGCTTCGGCCACACCGGCCCACGCCGAGAAGAAGCCGGCTACGACGCGATGATGCAAGCCGAAGGTGGCCTCATGAGCATCACCGGCACGCCCAACGGCTCGCCGGTGCGACTCGGGGTCGCCGTCGCCGACATCGCTGCGGGGATGTTCGCGTTTCAAGGCCTGCTGCTCGCACTGATCGCGCGCGGCACCACCGGCAAGGGCCAACACGTCGACATCGCACTCCTCGACGCGGTGACGTCGCTGCTCACCTATCAGGCGGGTCGCTACTTTGCGACTGGCGACTCGCCCGAACGCCTCGGAAATCGACACGCGACGATCGTGCCGTACAACACGTTCGACACGGCCGACGGCGTCCTTGTGCTCGCAGTCGGCAACGACGACCAGTTCCAGCGCTTCTGCCGCGTCGCGGGCCTCACAGACATCGCCGCAGACGATCGCTTCCGCACCAACGCCGGGCGCGTTCAGCACCACGACTATCTCCAGCCGTCGCTCGCCACCGTACTGGCCACACGCCCCGCCGACGAGTGGGTGCAGCGCCTCCGCGACGCCGGCGTCCCCTGCGGCGCGGTCCGCTCCGTCGGCGACGCCCTCACCGACCCGCAGACGCTCGCACGTCAAATGGTGGAAGTGGTCGACCACCCGACCATCGGTCCCCTCCCGGTCCTGGGCGTGCCCGTCAAACTCTCCAGCACACCCGGCAGCGTCCGCTCGGCCCCCCCGCGGCTCGGCGAACACACGCGGCATGTGCTCCAGCACGACCTCGGGTATGACGACGAGCGAATCGAGGCAATGGCAAAGACAGGGGCCATCGCCTTGCTGCAGCCGTAGTACGATCATCTCGACTATGGAACTCGCCGAGCTTCGCCGCCAACTCCTTCGGGAGATCGAATCCGCCCGTGCCGAAGCCACCGATCGTCGCCAGGGATCAGATGCGGCGCATGCCGCCTACGCCCGCTTCATCGTCGAGGTCGCTGGGCCGCTGGTGCGGTCCACGGTGGGCGTGCTGCGAGCCGAAGGCCTCCAGTTTCAGGCGCAGACGCCGGCCGGGTCGGCGCGGATCGCCTCGGACAAGTCGGCTGACGACTTTGTGGAGTTTGTGCTCGACACGTCGGTCAGGCCACCCCGCGTGTTGGGTCGTATGAGCGTCTCCCTGAATCGGCAGAACGTGCACGTGGAAGAAAAGCCCATCGCGGAAGGCATCGCGATCGGCAAACTCACCGAAGAGGATCTCCTCCCGTTCCTGGTCCCGGCCGTCGGGCGCCTCGCAGTACGCTGAGGCCACATGCTTCCGTCGCAGACGGTCGAGAACTACCTCAAGACCATCCATCTCACTGAGGCGGCCAACCGCGCACACGCGCAGGCACCATCAGGCGAACGCGCCCTCGTGCCCATGGGCCAGCTCGCCTCCGCGCTCGGCGTCGTGCCCGGCACGGCGACCACGATGGTCAAGACGCTGTCGGAATCGGGGCTCGTGCACTACGAGCCGTACATGGGCGTGCGGCTGACCGAAGCAGGGGAAAAACTCGCGTCGCTCGTCCTCAGGCGCCACCGCTTGATTGAACTCTTTCTCGTCAACGTGCTCGGGATGAGTTGGGCCGAAGTGCACGATGAAGCCGAACGTCTCGAACACGCGGTATCTGAACGCCTGATCGATCTCATTGACGAGATGCTTGGACGCCCACAAACCGATCCCCATGGCGATCCCATTCCCACGGCCGAGGGCACGATCTCGCACCCGGAATATATGGACTTGTTATCAGCGCCACTTGACACCCCCTTGACGGTGGTGCGGGTGGTGGACCAGGGCGCCGAGTTCCTCAGGTTCATCGAGGACCGCCATCTCAAGCCCGGCAGCACCGTGATCGTGGAATCACGCGACGACATGGCCGACGCGATTTTGCTGCGGACGGACACCGGCGAATCGACCACCATCGGCACCAGGGCGGCCTCCAAAGTGTTGGTGCAACTGGCCTAGAGTGCCTGGCGAGCATGGCTCGCCAGGCGTCTCAGAATCCTAACCTCGCGCCAAGCTGCAGGCTGCGCGGGTTGACCACACTGGTCGGCTTGCCGTAGAACGGCGACGTGATCACACCGCTGTACCCCACGTAGTTGGCGCGATTGAGCAGGTTCTGGAACGAGAGCGAGAACTCGAGGCGGTAGCGGCTGTTCTGCGCACCGCCGCCCAGTGCGGCCGCCATTGCACTGCTGCCGCCCATCATCTGCACCATGGTGGAGGCGGGGCCTCCGCCGTTCTGGGCTCGCGACCCCCACCCGATGGTGTAGGACATGCGTCCGCCAAGATCCCACTGGGCCGACGCCCGACCGGCGTTGCGCGCGACGCCGACCGGCCGATCGTTGAACAGGCCGTCACCGTTATCGTCGCGACCCGTCGTGATGTTGTAGGGCGATCCCGACTGCACGCGCGCGTTCAGGTTCATACTCAGGTTGGTGAACGGCGCCATGCTCATCGTGAGGTTGGCGCGGTGCCGGATGTCGCCCTGCGACGGTCCCCACTCTGTGACCAGGTTGTCTCCGCTGGCGGGCACGGAGAACGCGCCCGTGGTGTTGGTGTTGCTCGTGCCCAGCGTGTAGTTGACAAAGAAGAACGCGCGCTTCCAGTCGAGCCGGGTGTAGTTCCATCCCAAGTTCAGGGAGTTGGTCTGGGATTCCGCATCCGACACCAGCGTCAGGATGTTGGCGAACTCCGCGTTCGGCCGCACCCCGTTGACAGGCGTGTTGAGATTTCGGCCGCGCAGCTGCCCCCGGCCCCAGGCGCGGGTGAAGGTGGCATTGACGCGCATGTTTGGCGTCAGCGTGCGGTCGGCGCCGACGTTCAACCGGTGACTGGTGGGCAATGCCAGATCGTCCGACCACAAGTACTGGTTGGTCGCCGTGGCCGGACCATCCTCTGGCGGCGCGGGGAACGACGGGTTCCGGACGTTGAGTTCGCGCTGCCGGAATCCGTCGATTTGCAGCGTCTGCTTGTAGAGGTCGCCGCTGAGCCAGTCGTAAAAATATCCGTACCCGGCGCGCATCGTCAGATTCCCGCTGCGGAGCGGTGACCACGCGAGGTTGATGCGGGGCGAGATGTTGAATTGGTCTAGGGTCAGCGACTGCACGCCAAATCGCACACCGCCCGACAGCATCAGGGTGCGGGCCACGCGCCAGTCGTCCTGCGCGTACGCGGCAGCCTGCCAACGCGCATAGGTCAGGTTTGGATCACCAATCTTCCGCGTGTAGCTCATCGGGAGTCCCGCCAGGTAGTCGGGAATGCTGGCGAAGGTGTAGGTACCCAGATAATTCGAGACGTCATCGGAGCGATACCGGCCGCCTTCCACCAGGAGACCGAATCGGGACGAGTGAGCGCCGCGCACGTAATCAAGCTCCGTCGACGCCTCAACGTCGAATCGTCGCTGCCCTCCGCTCACTTGGGCCCCGCCGGTCGTAAACGCATCCAGCACTCGGATGGTCGGCGCCTCGACGGCGGCCGACTGCGACGATGAGCCGACGGTGAGTTGCAGACGTGATTCGCTGAACATGCGGCGTCCGAACGGGCCGTTTTCCGACATGCGAATCGTGGTGGTGCTGTTCTCGGACTTGTACGCGCGGTCCGCAAGATTGAACCCGCTCACACCCTGGTTTTTGGTCTGGCGCGTCTGGCGATCGATGCTCAGCCGCGCGGTGTGGTCCTTGTTGATGCTGTGGTCCAGGCGCAGACTCACGTTTGTGGAATCGGATGGCGTGCGAAGGGCCCCGGCCACCGTGGAACCGTCGGGTAACACCGCGAGCTGATTGGGCGACGTGTACTGTGACGCACCGCCCAGGTTGACGGAAAACGATGTGCGGTTGGGCTTCAGGTTGCCTGACAACGACAGGCTCAGTCGGCGCTGCTGCTCGTCGCCTTTCACCGGCGTAAACGGATTGCGGGCATTGAGCGACGAGTCCTGGAACCCCAGGTCCACGTTGCCGCGGAGTGAGCCGGCGCCCGGTTGGGTCATGATGTCGATGAAGGACATCCCACTCATGCCGCCGTGATTCTGCGCGGCGAAGGCGTCCATGCGCGGCAGCCGAATCGAGCGGATCTGCGACTTGGGCGGCATTCGACCGCCGGAAAAACCGTCGATGCGAATCTGTGCGCTGCCAGGCGACATGGCCTTGAGCACCGCTTCCATTTCATCGGGATCGTCCGGGAGGGCCTCAATCATTTCGCGTGTGAGCACGGTGGAAAAGGCGTTGCCGCGCGGGTCCAGGCCGGATGTGCGACCATCGCGGCCAACCGTCACCTCCTGATCGAACCGCTTCAGTTGCAGCGTCACGGTCCGGCGGGTGTCGCCAGCGCGGACGCGCACGTCGCGCACGGTGGCGGTCTCGAAGCCGGGGAAGTCGACCTGCAGAGTGTAGCGGCCCTGCGCCACGCCTTCAAACGAGAGGATGCCCGCGTCGGAGGCCGTGCCTGGCGGCACGGTGACGATTTTGGTCGCGGCGTCCTGGCCGAGAACCGTCACCGTCGCGGTCGGGAGCACGGCGCCGGTCTGGTCAACAACCGTGATCGTCAGGCGCCCGACTGGGACGGCTGCAGGCGCCGCGGTTTGTGCCGAGGCTGTCGCCACAGCCCCGACAACAAGGTACGTACCAATCGCTGCGAGAATGAAAGGCTTCAACACGTGTGGCTCCAGAATTACTTGGTGATTTCGAACTTGCGGGCGTCGATTTTAGGATTGATCTTGACCTGATCGAGCGTCAGTTCTTCCGAAGGTTTTCCATCGATCGAGCGCTGAATGGAGTGGGGTATCTTGATGCCCCCAACGGTCTTGAAGTCGCCATAAAAGATGCGGTATTCGACCATGCGCCGCGCGGCTTCCGCGTCACGCATACGCTCTTCGAGCTGGCGCTGAATGTTCTGGATATCTTCCGGCGTCATCTGTCGTCCGCCACCGCCCATCTGTGCGCCGGCGGGCATCCCGCCACGGGCCAGCGACTGCAACTGCACCGGTTCCAATTCCATCCACGTGAGCATCAGCGGCAAACGGGTCTTCTGGTCCACGAACAGACGGCCGGTGAAGTCGCCTGGGCCTTTGACATCCACCACGTCTGCTTTGCCATCGGCCGCTTCAGCCTCGCCGACGGAGGAGAACTCAAGCGGGAATGCGCTGAACGACTGGCCAAACATGCCGATCGTGAGACGGGCAAATTCTTTCTTCTGGGTGAGCACGAGCTTGCGGTCCTGCTCCGCTTTCTCTGCAGGCGTAAGTTCCTGACCACTCATCGACATGTTGCCGCTCAGCAAGCGCGTAATCATCTGTCCGGCCCCACCGCCGGCCAGGTTGGGAGGCGTGTCTGTCAAATTGATCAAGCCGTCGCCGTTGAACCCGGTATTGCGATAGATGCTCATGTTGCCGAGGTTGGCCAGCACGGTGCGCATCATGTACTTGCCGGGCAACTCGACCGCCAGCTCGAATTCGTTCTCGACCGTGGTGGTGCCCATCGGATTCGGGCGCAACGCACGGCCGCTGACGGTCATCGTCTTCACCGCCGCCAGCTTCGCATCGCCGCCGAGTGCAGCGCGCATCTCGGACAGCACCTTGTTCGCGTCCCCGGATTGCCCAAGCAACAGGGCCGGCGCTGCCAGCATCGTTACAACCGCCAAGTTCAAAACCTTACGCATCACGTGTCTCGCCTCCGTCAAATTACCGTTGGTGCCCGCTACTGGTCATACGGAGTTTGTTGGGCCGTGGTCGAACTTGTGGGGCTGATAGTTGTAATAATTTTGTAAGGCGATCTCGCGAGCGGGTTGTTTTGAGTAATCAAAATCTGTATTATGACCACTCGAAATGGCAACCACTCTCCTGTTTGGACTCCTGACGCTCACCCTGCAGCTCGCAGCTCCGCAGCCCTGCGCAGTTGAGGGCCGGGTGCTGGACCAACAAGGCGGGGCACTGCCTGGGGTCTCCGTCGCGGCGATCGGGGCGTTGGGTGTGGGTGACCCGGCCGTCTCCGGACCTGACGGTCGGTACTGTTTGCGCCTGCCGGCCGGGGCATTTGTTATCGAAGCCACGTTGGTGGGATTTGGATCGGCCCGGGTGGAACTCGGGGCGCAGACCCCACGCCCACTCAAACGTGACCTCACCCTCCGGGCCACCTTCGCCGAAGACGTCGTCGTCACCGCCACTCGCACCCGACGACTGACCAACGCCGTTCCGGTCCGAACCGAGGTGGTCGGACGTGACGCAATCGATGCCTCGGCCTCGCGCACCCTGGCCGACGCGATCGAATTCACCTCGGGCGTGCGCGTCGAAAACAACTGTCAGAACTGCAACTTCTCACAGATTCGACTGCTTGGACTCGAAGGCCCGTACACGCAGATTCTGGTTGACGGTCATCCGGTGGTGTCCTCTCTGGCGCAGGTCTACGGCATCGAACACATTCCAGCCCGGATGATTGAGCGGATCGAGGTCGTCAAGGGTGGCGGATCGGCCCTGTACGGTTCTGGCGCTGTCGGGGGCGTCATCAACATCATTCCGCGAGAGGCGGCGCGCACGGGTGGCGTCATCGAGGCGCGCGGTGAACGTGGCGGCTCGGTGAATGCGGCGGCGGACTGGGCCGCAGCCGATCGACGGACCTCGATCAGCCTTTACGGGCAGCGCGACCTCGTGCGGCCGCTCGATATTGACGGCGATGGATTCACGGAAGTGAGTCGCCGCGCGCTCACCGCCGGCGGCGCGCGCGCCAACCGATTTTTTGGAGAGGGCCGCGCTAAATTGACGATGGATGTGTCGTTTGTGTCGGAGGCGCGTCGTGGCGGCGACAGGCTGGATCTTGCGCCGCACGAAGCCGAAGTGGCGGAGTCCATCGACAGCCGCCGCACGTCCGGTGCGCTGACCTGGTATCACCAGCCCTCGTCGGGTCTCGACTACCGGATCACACTCGCCGGCGCGGCAACCGATCGCGACAGTTATTACGGCCTCGGTCGTGACCCGAATGCCTACGGCAACACCACGAGCGATCTCTTTCTTGGCGATGCGCAGGTCAACCACTACCGGGAACGACATATCTTTTCGTGGGGCCTGCAACGTACGCATGACCGGACCAACGACGAACAACCGGGGTACGGCCGTTCGCTGCGTCTTGCTCACACGACCACGGGAGTGTTTGCGCAGCACGACTGGACACTCGGTGCCGGATGGCAGTTGCTCTCGGGCGTCCGCACCGATTGGCACAACGCGCTTGACGCGCCGATTGTGTCGCCGCGTTTTGCGCTCCTCTACTCCCCCAAGGACGATCTCGATGTGCGGGTCTCGGTGGGGCGAGGCTTCCGAGCGCCACAAATTTTTGACGAAGACCTGCACCTCACCGCCGTCGGCGGCGACGTGCGACTGGTCGAACTCGATCCGAACCTTCGCGAAGAACGTGCGACCAACATCATGGCCGGCGCAGAGTGGAAGCCGGCGCTCGGTCGAGGGCAGGCGCTTGTGGAGGCCACGCTGTTTCACACGCGACTGACGAACCTGTTCCACACCCTCACGACAGACTCCGCCCTGTTCAAGACGAACCTCGGCGGCGCGCGTGTCGAAGGCGTCGAGATCAACCTTGGCTGGGGCATTGGGGATGACCTCGTGATCCAGGGCGGCATCGTGTCCCAACGCGCCGTGTTTGATGCACCCGAGCCGACATTCGGCAGCCGGGACTTTTTCCGCACGCCGCGCCACTATGGGTCACTGACCACCCTCTGGCGATCACACGCCGGCTGGGAGGCATTTGTCGGCGTAAAATTCACCGGACGAATGACGGCCCCGCACTATGCCGGCTTTATTGCGACCACCCGACTCGAACACACCGATCGGTTTGTGACGTTTGATGCGTCGGTGTCGCGCGCACTGGGTCCGGTCACGCTGACCGCCATCGGCCGCAACCTGAGCAACGCCTACCAAAGCGACTTCGATCGTGGCCCGCTCCGGGATGCCGCATATGTCTATGGCCCACGCATGCCGCGGTCGTTCGGACTGTCCGCGCGGATGGAGTTCTGATGCAGACACTCCTGGCACTTGTTGTCACCACGCTGCTCGCCGGTGCGCCCTCGTCTCCGCTCGACCGGCTGACCTCCACTGGACGAATCACCACCCTGAACGGTGAGACGCTCTCGACGGGAGACCTTCGCGGGCGTGTGGTGCTGGTGGACGTGTGGGCCACCTGGTGCGCGCCCTGCCTTGCCGAGATGCCGACGCTCAAGCGCCTGCACGAGACCCACGGCGATGCCCTGCGGATCGTCGGCGTCAACGTGGACTCACTGCCGCGGCGAGACCTGCGGCAGTGGCTCGCACGCAAGGACATCAGGTGGCCGCAGTTGTTTGATGGTCGCGGCCTGCGCGGTCCATTGTCGACTCGCCTGAACGTCGACTCACTTCCACGTTCGTTCCTGTACGACGCCGATGGGCGCCTGGTGGCCACCGACCTTCGCGGCGACGCGCTGACAGGCGCCGTCGCCATACTGGTCGCGAGGCATCACACGCGATGAGTGGCCTGATGACCTTCCTCGTCGTCGGCCTGGTGCTGGCGGGACTGGCCTATGCCTTCGCGCGGTGGCGTGAACGTCGAATGTTCGCGCGCGGCCGCCAGCATCTCGAAGACGCCCTCAAACATCTGTTCGACCTCGAGTACCGCGGCAGCCATGGCACACTCGCCTCCCTGACCGGGGCGCTCAGGCTTCCCGACCGCGTGGTGCTCGATCTGGTCGCCCGCATGCAATCCCAGGGTCTGCTGACCGCGCGCGACCGTGAGTTCGATCTCACACCTGAGGGCGAACGTCTGGCGCTGCAGGTCATTCGCGCCCATCGCCTTCTCGAGCGGTACTTCGCGGACGAAGCGCGGCTGCCCCTCAAAGACGTCCACGCGGCGGCCGAGCGCGGGGAACACACACTCTCTCCCGATGATGCCGATCGCCTCTCGGCCTCAATGGGACATCCGGTGGTCGATCCCCACGGCGATCCGATTCCCACACGTGAGGGCTTTGTGCCGCCGGCAGCCGGCGTGCCCGCAACGGCCTGGCCGCTCAACCAACTCGCGCGAGTGGTGCACCTCGAAGACGAGCCACCCATTTCGTACGCCCAACTTGTCGCCGAGGGGATCCGTGTCGGCCAGACGATGCGCCTCATCGAGTCCACACCCGATCGTCTCGTGTTCACCGACGGCCTCAACGAGTTCCGACTCGCTCCGGCCGTAGCTGCCAACATCTTTCTCGCGCCCGCGCCGGTAACCGAGACCCTCACCGGACTGATTCCTCTCGCCCAACTTCAAACGGGCCGTTCCGGCGAGATCATCTCGCTCGACGACGCGTGCCAGGGATACAGCCGACGTCGCCTGATGGATCTCGGATTCACGCAGGGCGCGCACATCAAGGCCGCGCTCAGCACGTTTTCCGGTGACCCGCGTGCCTATGAAATCCGCGGCACGCTTGTCGCACTGCGACGCGATCAATCGCGTCTGGTGTATGTGAGGCCTGACAATGTCTGAGCACAACTGCGGCAGCTGCGTGGCACACGCGGAACTGGCGCGCATGGGCGTCTCGCTCGATCGTATTGATCGCGTTGTGGCGCTCGCCGGCAATCCAAACACCGGCAAGTCCACCCTGTTCAACGCGCTGACGGGTCTCAAACAACACACGGGCAACTGGCCCGGCAAGACCGTCACACGAGCGGAAGGCGCCTTCGAATTCAGCCAGATCCGCTACAAGCTGGTGGACCTTCCCGGGACCTATTCACTGCTGTCCGCATCACACGACGAACAGATCGCCAGGGACTTTCTGCTCTTTGGTCATCCCGACGCCACGATCGTCGTGATCGACGCCACCGCGATCGAACGCAATTTGAATCTGGTGCTGCAGGTGCTCGAGATCACCGACCGAGTGGTGGTCGCCGTCAATTTGATGGACGAAGCCAAGCGCAAGGGCATCGACGTGGACGTCCGCACGTTGTCGCGCGACCTTGGTGTGCCGGCGGTCGGAATCGTCGCGCGCACGGGTGAAGGGATCCATGGCCTGCTCGCGGCGGTCGACGGCGTGGCATCAGGCGCCACCGCCACCAAACCCCTGCGTGTCACCGGCACTCCGGAGTTTCAGCGCGCCATCGCCGAGCTCGTACCGATGATTGAAGCCATGGCCCCGGGCGTGCCCAATGCGCGTTGGATCGCCATCCGCCTGCTTGACGGCGACGCAGAAGTGGAAGCCGCACTGACGTCAGGCCGGCTGGTCGAACTCACCGCCGCGCAGCAGCAGACCGCCGAACGCTTCAGCCGCAAGATGGCCGTGCAGGGGACGCAGTAGTGAGCACCCCCACAGCCACGAACGTTCTGACACGTGCCGCCGAGCTTCGGTCCACACTCCAGTCGCAATTTCGCGATGAGACGGTGAAGTCGCTCTACGCCGAAGCGGAGCGTATCGCGCGACGGGCGTCGCAAGAGAGCGGCTCGCGCCGCTACGACTTCGACCAGAAGATCGACCGCCTCGTCACGTCGCCCGTGTTTGGTCTGCCCATCATGGCGTTTATGCTCGCCACGGTGTTCTGGCTCACCATCGCCGGTGCGAACGTGCCGTCTGCCATGCTGGCGACAGGCCTCTTCTGGATTGGCGACCAGGGCATCGCGTTGTTCGAGAGTCTGGGCCTGCCCTGGTGGGTCACCGGATTCGTCTGGGACGGCGTGTATCGCGGACTCGCCTGGGTCATCGCCGTGATGTTGCCACCGATGGCGATCTTTTTCCCACTGTTCACGATGCTCGAAGACCTCGGCTATCTGCCGCGCGTCGCCTTTAACCTCGACTTCCTCTTCCGTCGTGCCGGCGCCCACGGCAAACAGGCGCTCACGATGGCGATGGGGTTTGGGTGTAACGCGGCCGGCG
>CAYZLT010000008.1:0-19080 GCA_964479175.1 uncultured Solibacteraceae bacterium
GCGAGAAGATGCGCGCGCAGGAGGCACAACGGCGCGCGGCGCTTGTGGCCTCGTTTGATTCGGCCAATGCGCGACGGTATCAGGCGCTCGAGAACCTCTGCCGGATGATCGAGGCCAACTATCAGAGCCTGACGGGGATCTCGCAGGCGTACCTCTCCGAGCAGCGCGGCAAACTCGATCACATTCTGGAAGGGTGTGTGACGCGAATGCTGGCGTTGCAGCGGTACGAGAAGATGCCGTACACGCGTGACCCGGACGAACTCCGCATGGACATTGCGGCGCTTGAGCATGAGGTCACCGATACCGAACTCACCGAACGGGCGAGGGCGGCGCTCGTCAAGAACCTCGAACTCAAGCGTCGGCTTCTTGAGTCGTACTCCGAAGTCGGGGGGACCATGCGGGCGCTCGAGACCGAGTTGGATTCGATGGCGTCGTTGCTCGAGGTCCTGCACCAGAACTCGATTTCGCTCCGTGACCCTCAGGCGATTGCCGAGGAACTCGACACCATCGTGGAACAGTCGGAACACTCCGAACGTGTGGTGCGTGAGATGGAGGCGCTGTTGCGATCGGATGCCGGCGCCTGGACGGCGACCGAGTCCGCGCCCCTTGCGCCCACACGCGGGGCGCCCAGCCCCCCGGGCCGGTCCCGGCAGAAGGAGACACGTCGGTGAGTGCGTCTTTCGATTCGTATCCCCAATGGGCGCGGACCCTGGCCCACGGCATCCGGGCCAGGTTGGGCAACACGTTTGTGCTGCACGGCAATACCCACGACGTCGTGGCCGTGCCTGTGGCGACCGGAGCCGCCTCGACGCCCGCCGACTTTGTGCCGCTGACGGCGTTTCTGGCCGAGTGGATGTTTGGCCAGCGCGAGGTCGTCATCGAATATCAGCGGGCCAATGGCGTGGCCTTCCACACACGGGCATCGCACGGACACTTCACGGACGCCGTGTCGATTGTGGATGCGGTCCACGGGACTTCGTTTGCCCAGTCGCTGCCACGTGATCCGGCCGCGTTTTTCGGTCTGCTCGATTCGTTTCTGAAGCACGTCGTCCACCGCAAGCCAACGCTCGGTGTTGCCGTCATTCTGCCGTATGTGGAGACCCTGATCCCCGAAGGATCGGGCGAGGCCAGTGCCGAGGATCGCGCGGTGCGCGTCTTCATCCAGAAGTGGGCCACCGATCCTGCGCTCCTCGCCGCCAACGTGACGTTTGTGCTCATCACCGAGAACCTCGCGGACATCAGCTCGCGCATCGTCCGATCGCCACAGACGGTGGAGGTCGAAGTGGAACGGCCGGATGCAGCGGCGCGCCAGCACTTCGTGAAGGCGATTCGCACAGCCGAGTGGTTTGCCACGACGTCGGACTTGCCGGCGGAACGTCTGGCGACGTTGACCTCAGGCCTGACGCGGGTCCAGTTGAGGCAGATTCTGGCGTCGGTGGATGAACGGGGCACACGTCTGGATCTGGCGGTGCTGCGCGAGCAGAAAAAAGCGGTGATCGAAGCCGAGTGTTTCGGGCTGCTCGAATACGTCGAGTCGAAGTTTTCGCTCGACATGGTGGCGGGCCACGAAGGCGTCAAGCAGCGCATGCGGCGGGCGTCGCAGGCGATCGTGGCCGGCCGGCTGCGTGGCGTGCCGATGGGCTATCTCATCGCCGGCCCCGTGGGATCGGCGAAAACATTTCTGGTGAACTGTTTCACGGGCGAGATCGGGTTTCCGTGCGTGCAGTTCCTGAACTTCCGGTCGCAGTGGCAAGGCGTCACCGAAGGCAATGTCGAGAAGATCCTGAAATTGCTCCGGTCGATGTGGCCGGTCGGCGTCGTCATCGACGAGGCCGACGCCGCGCTGGGACACCGGAATCAGCAGGGGGACTCCGGCACCTCCAATCGTGTGTTTGCGCAGTTGACGTCGTTCATGGGCAACACGGAGTATCGCGGCAAGATCGTGTGGTTCCTGATCACCTCGCGCCCCGACCTGCTGCCCGTGGACCTCAAACGGCAGGGCCGCGCCGAAGAACACCTCGCGCTGTTTTATCCGGAGACGCCGGAGGAACACGACGCGCTGTTCCGGATCATGCTCAAGAAGAGCGGCATGAAGACCGCGGTCACGTCCATCACCGAGGTGGTGGACGATCCGTCCGGCCTGTCTGGCTCCGACATAGAAGCCATTCTGGCGCGGGCGTTGCTCGTCGCGGATGCCCAGCCCGATCCGGACGGGAAGGGCGTACCCCTCGAGATCCTGCGGCACGCGTTCGCGGACTTCATTCCGGCCACCAGTCCCCTCGAACGGGAGCTGCAAATTCTGGTGGCGGTGCAGGAGTGCACGTCGCGTGAGGTCCTGCCGCCGTCGTATCGCGATCTGGATCGCACGGCGGTGCTCGCCCGCATCACTGAACTTCGGCGCCTGTTGCATTCTTGACTCTTGTACACGCTTCCATGACGATACGCACTCACTTCGGAGGTTCCAGTGTCACGCACACCGCTGTTTGATTCCCTGCGTCGCGCCATGCGGATTGCCGCGATGGCCGAACGACGGACGCCCGGTCGGCCTCCGCTCGACGAACTCATCGACATGGGCCTCACGCGCCGCAAGTTTCTGCGCGACTCCTCACTCGCGACGGCCGGGTTGCTCCTGGGCGCCGGGTGCTCCTCATCGACCCCCGATCAGCCGGCAGCCACGACGCCGGTTACGGGTGCGAATGCACGCATCGCGATCGTGGGTGGCGGCATGGCGGGCCTGAACACGGCCTACAAGCTCCAGAAGGCCGGGCTGACCGCGAAAATTTTCGAAGGGTCCGATCGCACCGGCGGCCGCATGTTCACGGCGACGAACCTTCTGGCGGAAGGGATCACGACGGAGCTTGGCGGCGAGTTCATCGACTCCACACACGAGGAAATGCTCGCGCTGATGGCCGAGTTCGGACTCGAACGGCTCGACACCCAGGCACCCGACTACGCCTCGCTCAAGCCCGAGACCTACTTCGTCAACGGCCGGCACTACACGCAGGCGCAGGCCGCGCGCGCCTTTGTTCCGCTCGCGGCCAAGATCCTCGCCGATTACGATGCGCTCGGGGATGTCGTCGACTACGCCAACGAAGGCGGGGGGACAAAATTCGACCGCATGTCGGTCGCGGAGTACTTCGATTCGATTGGCGCCACCGGCTGGCTGCGCGAGCTGCTGGACATCGCGTATGTCACCGAATACGGCATGGAGACCGGCGATCAGTCGGCGCTGAACTTCATTTTCCTCATCGGCTCAGGCGATCTTGAGGACGCCGGGACCCTCGCCTTGTTTGGCGAGAGTGATGAACGCTACAAGGTCAAGGGTGGCAACCAGCGCGTCGTTGATGAACTCGCCACGCGCCTCGATCCCCAGATTCATCGGCGTCATCGTCTTGAAGCGATCCGCAGTCGTGGCAACGGGTACACGCTGACGTTCCAGACCGGCAACGGCAGCATTGACGAGGAGGCCGACGTGGTCGTCCTCGCCATGCCGTTTACGCTCCTGCGCGACGTGCGCATGAATGTCGAACTGCCCGACCTCAAGAAGAAGGCGATTCAGGAACTCGGGTACGGCGCCAATGCGAAGGTGCTGGTCGGGTTCCACAGCCGTCCGTGGCAGACGAAAGGGTACAGCGGCACCGTCTACAGCGACGAGATGTTCCAGCTCGCGTGGGACAGCAGTTTCATGCAGCCCGGGACCGCAGGCGCACTGACGTTGTACTCCGGCGGCAAACTGGCGCTCGCGGCTGGCGAGGGCTCGGCCGAAGAGGCCGCCGTGCGCCTCATGCGCGGCATTGAACGGGCGTTCCCCGGGGCGACAGCAGCGAGAAACGGCAAGGTGTCCCGTTTCCACTGGCCGACGTTCCCGTGGACCAAGGCCGCGTACGCCTGTTACAAGCCCGGGCAGTGGACGACGATCGCCGGCGCGGAAGGGCTGCCGGTCGGCAATCTGTTTTTTGCCGGCGAACATTGCAGTTACGATTTTCAGGGATACATGAACGGGGCGGCGCAGTCGGGCGCCGACACGGCCAAGTCCGTCATGGCGAAGTTGAGCGGGTCGGCGTCAGTGCGGCGGCAGTTGCCGCGCACGGCATAACAAAGGAGGGCAGTTCATGGCCGCACAGGGATCACAGGGTGGCGTTCGTTTGACCGGAGCAGGCCGGCTCTTGTTGTTTGTCGTGGGACTGGCCGTGCTGGGCTACGTCGGCTGGACCTATCGCGACAGGCTGCCGCTGCCGGGTGGCGGGGATGACCCGTCGACAACGGTCAGAACGGTCCCGGCAGAAACGCCGAGTACACCGTCACCCACCGGTGTACTGGCGCGCATCAGGGAGTCCGGTGTCGTCCGCGTCGGCATGGAGCCCGACGCGCCGCCGCTGCACTTCATCAATGATCGCAAGCAGGAGGACGGCTTCGACTTCCGCCTGGCCGGCCTGATTGCCGAGAGCCTCGGAGCCAAGCGCGTGCAGGTGGTCGAGTTGGACTACGAGGAACTGCCGGCCGCGCTGGTGGAGGGCCGAATCGATTTGATCATGGCCGGATACGTGCCGGACCCCTCGATCACGGGCGTCGTGTGGTCCAACGGCTACCTCGACTTCGGCCTGTGCATGATCGTGCAGGAAGGGATGGCCTCCACGTTCCGGTCGCCGGCGGATCTGGCCGGCAAACGTATCGCGATCTATGACGACCCGGCGGCGGAACGCTGGGTGCAGGAGAACATTCCGAACGCACGGATCAGCAAGTTCTCGGGCGATGATGGCTGGTTCGAAGCGGTGGAAAACGATCAGGCCGATGCGCTGATCTACGACTATCCGTTCGCTGCGGAGGAAATCAAATCCCATCCGCGCACGACGATCGTCAAATACAACCTCAACCAGTCGAAGTATGCGGTGGCGATTCCCGAAGGCAACTTTGATTTGGTCTACGAGGTCAATCAGGCGATCGACAAGTTCCGCGCGACACCCCGGTACGCCGAGATGATGCGCGAGTATCTGTCGAGCTCGTCCGAGATCTTCACCAAGCCGGTGGCCGGACGCCGGACGTACACCGTCCGCGCAGGCGACACGCTCACGAAGATCGCGGCCGGCGAACTGAAGGACATCAATCGCTGGAAGGAGATCTGGGATCTCAATCGTGACCGCGTGGCCAACGAAAACCTGATCTACCCGCGGCTCGTCCTGTTGATGCCGCCCGGTTGAGTGCCTCGGCCTGGTCTCACTACCAGGCAGGAGTGACGGTGAACCCCGCGAAATCGCGCACCAGGCTGACGACGACGGGAATGTTCCAGACGATGAGCCAGAGGCATGTGGCGGCTGCGGCCGCCACGCGCCATGGCGCGGCGTGACGCGTCGGTGTCAGCACCATGTGCAGCGCCAGCACCATCGGCATGAGGTGTTTTGTCATTCTCCAATCGATCACCGAGAACACCACGGCGGTGACGATGAGCACGCCGGCCAGCACCCAGGACTGCGCGGTGCCCGCGGCCCCTCGGTCGCGGGTGCGGCCAAGGTCCGTCGCGGCGAGCACGAGCCCTGCAGGCAGCAACACCAGTCCAGTGTGCACGATGAATTCACGCCAGAGTCCGACCAGCGTCGGGTAGCCGCCGTAGCCGAGTGGATTGGCGTGGATCACCCGTTGCCACAGGTGATGTCCCAGGTGATCGGTCACAAAATCCTGCGGGGCAATCACGTAGCCATACACCCAGAACAACGCGGTGCCGACGGCCGCACCACCCGCAAGCGCGGCAGCAGGGCGAACGCCCGAGTGTGTGCGCCGTGCGGCGGCGAAGTGGCCGAGCGCAATTCCCGCGATGACCACGATGACCTTGTGGTTGACCCACACGGCCCACACGGCCAGCCCCGTGGCGACGCCCGTGCGTCCGCCACGCCCCACTGACATCACCATCAACAGGGTGGCGAGTGTCGACAACGCGAAGTAGCCCCCATACGCCGATCGCACCACCACTTCCGGACTGCTGAGATAGGCCGCCACCACAAGTCCGCTCAGCCACCAGCGGCGTGATCGCCGGAACGTCCACAACACGAGCAGGGCGGCCGTGACGGCCGCGAATCCGATGTTGGGGGTGCGGGTCTCGAGCAGGTGCGGCGCGCGGGCGAACGTGTCGTCGACGGCTGCGACGGTGGTGAGCGAGTCGTACGCCTGCAGCGCACGGAGTTCCCCCTGGTAGAGAAACGACGTGGCGATGTAGACGTGCAGCAGGGGCGGGTGCGCGAAGTAGTACTGCAGTCCGCGATCGGTGCGCAGGCGCGGCTCGAGGCGCGTGAGCAGGGCGTACCCCGTGCCTTGCATCTCAAGATCGTGATCGGGCAGCGCAGGCACCACCCGCGTGGCCACCACGGTGGTGGCCCACAGCACCGCGGCGAGTGCGACCATCGCCACGGCAAGTTCGCGGCGGGTGGTCGTGCGCGGCCCGGCCAGGCGACGACCGAGTCGCCAGCCCGCGACCAGGCCCAGGTTGCTCAGCGCGGCCATGGCGGCCCACATGCCGACCTGCGTCGGGGCGACGTGGAAGAGGCGGAACGCCATGAGGGCGAGCACCAACGCGACGGCCGACGTGACCAGCACGCGCGACACGAGTGCGCCGAGCGCACGTGAACGGCGCGGCCAGATCCAGTCCCACGCGGCGCCGGGTGCGAAGCCGACGGCCGCCGCCACGATCGCAATCATGACCGGCTCGGGCCACCACCACAGCCACGAGGCGTACCCTGACAGCCAGATCCCGTTGACCGACGCAATCACGGCCCAGTCGCGGAGCGTTGGTGCGGGACGTGTCATGGGCCGTTGGGCATTATCGCACCGCCACCGCGTACAATCGCCCCATCGGATGTTGAGTGACGCACGCCACCCCTCGCCGTTCTGGCCCAGCGTCGTCATCCTGATCGCGGCGTCGGTCGTCTACTGCGCGCCGTTGTTCACCTCTCTCGACTGGTACGGCTGGCAGGATTGGGACCAGTTCACCTTTCGGTATGAGACGCCGCGGGTCGCCTTGCTGCGCGACCTGCAGTGGCCGGTCTGGAATCCGTACGCCAACGGAGGCACGGCCCTGCTGGCGCATCCGCATTCGCCCGTGCTCTCGCCGTGGTATGTCGTCACGCTTGTGTTGGGGGCCCACCTGGGCGTGCGAGTGCAGGTCCTGCTGTTCATGGCGCTGGGCAGCATCGGGATGGCGGCACTGATGCGTCAGTGTGGTGCGGGCCGAGTCGCGGGTATCACTGCGGGGATCGTGATGATGATGAGTGCGCACTACGCGCTCCACATCACCGAAGGTCATCTGGAATGGACGGCGCTCGGTGCGATGCCCTGGGTGGTCCTTGGGCTGTGGCGCGCGCAGGCGCTGTCGCTGACAGGCGCCGGCCGGGCGCCACTGATTTGGTCAGCGCTGTGGTTCGCGTCGGCCATCACCCTGGGCGGCGTCTACATCACCGCCGTGTATCTGCCGTTCCTGACGGCCTGGATGGCGTTCGAAAGCCTCAGGCGCCGCAGCCTGAAGCCGCTGCTCGCGTGGGCGGTGGTGGCGGCACTGGCTGCCGGAGTGTCGGGCGCGAAGCTGGTGCCCATGATGCAGTTCACGTCGGCGTATCCGCGCAGCGAGGAGGCCACTCAGCGCACCACGCTCAAGGCCATGGCGCTTGGTGCGACTGCGCCCGATCAGGCGGCACGCTACCTGGACTATCGCGCGACCAAGGGTGGGGAGATCGACGTCAACGCGATGCCCATGGAGTGGTTCGCATTCGACCTCGAGTTCCACGAATACGGCGCCTATCCAGGTGCAGTGGGCGCTCTCGTCATCCTGATCGGCGTCGTGACGACGGCGCGAATGTGGTGGCCGCTGTATGCGGCGGGCGGGGTGCTGCTCTGGATGATGTTGGGGACCACGGCGACGCCTGACCTGTGGGCGTTGGTACGCCGCCTTCCGATGTACGACCAGTTGCACGTGCCGTCAAGAATGCTGGCGGCACTCGTCTGTGTGGCGGCCGTCGCCGCAGGGTTCGGCATGGATGCGATCCGTCGTCGGCTCGCCGCGTTTCCGCAGGTCGGGCAGCGGTGGCGTCGTGTGATCCCCTGGGTGCTCTGCGCGCTCTTGTATGGTGAGCTGGCGATCATGGGGCACTCGCTGTTCAGGCAGGTGTTTCGCGTGCCGCCGATCCAGCTCACCCAATACAGCGACTTTGCCCAGCGGCCCGCACCGCCGGAGGTGGCCGCGCTCGTGCCTGGCACCATGAAAAGTCTGATCTACCCGCGTCTGCTTGCCAACTGGGGTGCCGTCGACGGATACGAAAACCTCAGCGTTCCTACGGGGCGTGTGCTGACGATCGCCGACGCCGGCTACCAGGGTGAGGTGTATCTATCAGGCGCGCCGGGACAGGTCGATCTCGAATTGTGGACGATGGCCAGGGTGCGGGCGCGGGTGCGTGCGGACGGCCCGGCGTTCGTGGTCATGAACCAGAACTACGATCCCGGCTGGAGTGTCAGGACGCACCGTCCTGATGGTGCCGTCACAGACACCCCGGCCGTGCGCACGTCCGACGGCTTGATTGCAGCGAACGTCGACATCGGTGCGGTGGTGGTCGAATTCCGGTATTGGCCCAACGGTCTGACCATGGGGCTCTGGGTGTCGGCGCTGGCCCTGGGGCTGTGCGTGGTGGGGCTTGGGCGATGGTAACGCGCGTCGATGGAGTGGTCCCGGTGATCACTCAGGGCCGGGGCTATCGCATCGCGGACCTTCCCGTCACCTGGATCGAAGACGACGACAGCCGGGTCAAACTGCTGAAGACGGCGTGGGATGACGTGTGCGGCGTGGTCCGATTGTGGCGGACGCGATGACCCAGGCGGCGCGCCCAAAGACGGTGGTGCTGATCAACCCGGGACAGCCCGGGGTGGTGAATTCGCGCGGGCGCATCTACAACCGCGTCTGGCCGCCGCTCGACCTGGCGACCACCGCCGCGTGGTTGGAGCAGGACGGGATCGCTGTCTCGATCATCGACGCCAATGCGGAGGGACTCTCGCCCGACGACGTCGCAGCGCGTATCGGGGATGCCGATCAGGTCTGTGTGACGTCGTCGAGCCTGGATCGCTGGCAGTGCCCGCATCTCGATCTGCGTCCGTTCCTGGATGTCGTGCGCGCGGTGCGTACGCGTGGCCGTGAAGTGTTTGTGCTGGGCAGTCACGGAACGGTTCGCCCGGAAGCGCTGTTGGAAATGACCGGCGCCACAGCGGTGGTGCGCGGTGAGCCGGAGCAGACGGTGCGCGAGATTGCGGCAGGCCGCTCGTTGGGCGACATTCGTGGCGTGACCTGGCGCGGCCCGGACGGCGTGGTGAGTCAACCCGATCAACATCCGGTGCCGATGGGCACGTTGTTGCCGCCCGCGCTGCACCTGTTGCCGATGGATCGGTATCACTACGAAGTGATGGGGCCGCACTTCACGCTGTTCGAAATGAGCCGGGGCTGCGCGTCCTCGTGTTCGTTCTGTCTGCTGAAGACCTACGGCACGGGCGTACGCAAGAAGCCGCTCGACGCGATGCTGCGTGAGATCCACATCGCCGTCACGCAGTTCGGCGTGCGACACGCCTATTTCATCGATCTCGAGTTCACGGTGCTGCGACAGCAAGTGATCCAGTTGTGCGAGGCCCTGATCGCCGCGAAGCTGCCCCTGGAGTGGTGCTGTCAGACACGCCTTGATCTGGTGGATGACGAACTGCTGGTCCTCATGAAACGCGCGGGGTGCCGGCTCATTCACGCGGGTGTGGAGGCCGGCAGCGATCGCGTACTCTCGTCGACCGGAAAAGAGCTGACCCTGGCTGAAGTGCGGGAGGGCATGGCCCGCATCACACGCGTCGGCATCGACACCGCCTGCTTCTTTTTGTTGGGGCTGCCGGGGGCTGAGCGGTCGGACGCCGACGATCTCGTGCGGACGGCCATGGAACTGGCGCCGACCTATCCGCTGTTCCACGTGGTGGCGCCGTATCCGGGCACGGCGATGTATGACGCCGTGGTCGCCGATCCGCGGTACCACTTCAGTGACGACTCCTTGTTCCCGGAAGCGATTGAAGGCCCCCTGACGCTGTCCGAGCTCAAGGCGCTGACACGAAAAGCGTATCTGCGGTACTACCTGCGACCGACCTACATCATCGAACGGCTTCGCCGGGGGCACCTCCCGCTCTTGCTGACGCAGGTGCGTCTGCTGGCGGGACTGGTGCGGCGGTAGGCGCGGCCTATTTCGGCGTGGGCAGGAATGGCCGCACGGTCGGCGTGTAGAGGCCGTCCACCCCGGGCTGGGGCATCCGCCGGCTGTAGGCCTCAAGCGTTCGCAAGGGGCCCTGGTGGTTGTTGCGGCGAATCTCCACAGGCCCGACGCGCGACACCACGGAGAATCCTGGTGTCTCCATCGGCGTGCCTCGGTGGATGACATGACTGGCGTAGCCCTCCACCCCGCGGCCGCTTTCCGCCTGCATCGCGGCGAGGTCACGCGCAAAGTAGATCGGTATGTCCCGGTGGAGAAAGGCGTAGCCCAGCGACGAGGGCCAATAGTCATCGGCGATATACAGCGCCTCAAGCGTCGGGTCGTCGGTCAGGCTCCGGAATGCCTGCACGCTCGGGTCTGGGGCAAACAGGGGGCCGGCCTCGTAGGCGTCAGCCTGGCCCGGCAGCCAGTGCATCCCGCCGGCGATAGAGACGAGCGCGATGCCCGCGAGCGCGGCACGGCGCGCGAGGTGACCCGATCGAGGGCCGAGGGCGCCCGCCACGTGCGCGATGACCACGCCGAACAGAATGATGGCGAAGGGAATCACCGCAAACACAAAACGGTATTCCTTGTGGCCGAAGGCGGTGTGTGAGGCGACGATCATGAGGATCACGCAGACAGGCAGCCAGACACGACGCCACCACCAGAGGCTGCAGATCCCGGCCAGGGCGAAGAGGCCACACGAGGCCACCACCAATTGGTCGGCGTACCAGCGGTGGCCCATCAGCCCGAACAGGGCACTCACGTCATACACGACGTTGAACAGGTAGTTGTTCGAGTACGAAATGAACCACGCGCCCCACGTCACGCGATCGAGTAGACCGGCGGCGACCACGACACCAGTCGCGGCCGTGAGGCCGGCGATGCGTGCGGGCATGGTGCACTGGACGAGCGCCACCAGACCCAGGACGGCGGCCACTGGCAACACCTGAACGCGCAGAGCCACGGCGAGCGCGAGCAGGACGCCGCACAGGGCCGCGTGCCGTCGTGAGACCGGCGCGAGGAGTACGACGCACGCGCCAAGCAGCAGGTAGGCCGTGAGCACATCCGGCAACGGCCGGAACGAGAAGTACACCAACTCGTACCACAGCGCCGCCGTGATGGCGGCCACGCGACCGGCCGTCTCCGATGCCAGACGACGGGCGCCGACATAGACCAACGGAATAACGCAGACCGAGATGGCGCAGAAGAGAATCGTGATGGCAGGCAGATACACGTTTGGGCGGTCCACGCCCAGCCATGCGGTCATTTGCAGAGGCACCGCGAGCAGAGCGGGGAGTAACCATGACCGCGTGCCGAACTGGAATTCCCAGGGCACGAGCCCGTACCCGAAGACCCAGCGATGGGCCTGTTCGATCTGCTGAAAGATCTCGTCAGGATGGTGGATGTTGTCGGCCGAGAGCGCAAAGACAACGCGCAGTCCAAACCCGGCGACGACGATCCAGGGCAGGGCCCTCCAGTGCATTCGCCGATTCTAATCCCCGAAGGCCTTCGGTGTGTCGGTGCTCGTGTTGACGACAGCAAGTCCGGCAGGTACGCTCGTCGCCAATGCGACTGGGTCTGCGCACCGCCCTGACCGCGACATTGGTGACGCGACTCCTGCTGATCCCGGTCGGTCTGCTGGCTCTGCTGACACTGGGCTACGCCGTCAGCCCGGAACCGATGCCCCCGGGCAGTGATCTCGCCAACCTGCCGTACCGGTGGGACGCACTCCTCTATCTCGACATTGCGCAGCACGGATACCAGTGGGAAGGACCGGAGCAGTTTAATTCCCCTCTCGTGTTTTTCCCTGCGTTCCCGCTGTTGCTCCGGGGCACCGCGCGCCTGCTCGGTTTATCGGGATCACACGTGCCGTGGCTCTGGACAGGCGTCCTGCTCTCGACCGCGTTGTTTTGTGCCGCACTCGTGTACCTGTATGCGTTGACGAATCTGCTGACACCGGAGAAGTCGGGCCGGCTCGCCGTGTGGTTGGTTGCGTGTTATCCGTTTTCGTTGTTTCACGGGCAGGTGTATACAGAGTCGTTGTTCCTGCTCGCGGCGGCCGCGGCGTGTTATCACGCCCTTCGCGGGCAGATGGCGGCGGCCTTTGTGTTCGGATGTGTGGTGGGGCTGACGCGGCCGACTGGCGTGCTGGTCGCCACGATGCTGGCGTGGTTCGCGTGGCAACAGATGAGTCGGGGCGCGCGAACCGATTTGCGAGACGTTGCTGGTTGGGGGGCTGTGGTCAGCGCACCCGTGTTGGGCATGCTGGCGTATTCCGCCTACGTGCGGCGGTTGACCGGCCACTGGTTCGCCTGGATCACAGCACAAGAGGGGTGGGGGCGGGAGGTCACCGGACCAGTGGAGGTCGTCACGCGACTTGCGGCCGCGGTCAGCGACCGCGGGCTCATCAACTATCTGTTTGAACGGCCGTACGAGCTGGGCCGCCCGTACGACCTGCTGTATTTCGGTTTGGTGTTGGTGACTCTCGGTCTGCTCAGGCCCGTGATTCGCCGATTCGGCTGGGGCATGGGGGCGTTTGTGTTTCTCAGTCTGGCGCTGCCCGTGTCGGCCGGCGGTCTCACCTCGGTTGGCCGCTTCACCTGCGTCCTGTTTCCGGTGTTCATGTGGTTGAGCACACGCACATGGGCTGGTCCGCTTGCCGTGGTCTTCGCGGTAGGGCAGGTGATCTTTGCCGGCCTCTTCTACGCCCAACGGTACATTTTCTGAGGCTCAGTCCGGCTTGTCCGCCTTCTTCAAGCGCTCCATCCGCTCGGACAGACGCTTGCGCTGGTCCGCGTCGATGCCGTAGACATCAGCTCGGAAGTGCAGCGTGCCTGCGTTATCCACGCCGGCCGTCCAGTAGCCCAGGTACACGGGAAGGGGCGCGGTCAACTGCACCTGGGTTTCCGTACCCGCATGCATGGCTGTGTTAATCGCGTCCGTCGTCCACTTCGGTTGATCACGCAGGACGTATTCGGCCAACGCCATCGGATTTTCCACGCGCACACAGCCATGGCTGAACGCGCGACCGGCGCGCGCAAAGAGCGAGTCTGCCGGTGTGTCGTGCAGGTAGACGTTGTACTCGTTCGGAAACATGAACTTGACCAGGCCGAGCGAGTTCGCCTTCCCCGGGCGCTGGCGGAACCGATATTGATCGAGCGCGTCCATGTCCATGTCGTCCACCGGGATCGCCTTGCCCGACTTGTCGACGATCTCCATGTTGTTGCGGGTGAGATAAGTCGGGTCCTTCAGCATGCCGGGCACGGTTTCTCCCTGCGCGATGCTGTCGGGCACGTTCCAGTACGGACTGAGCACGACGTAGCGCATCTGGTCGTTGAAGATGGGCGTCGGCGTGTGCGGGGTGCCCACGACCACCGCCATCGAGAGCGGGACCCGGTCACCTTCGTAGACGCGCAGCCGCATCTCGGGGATGTTCACCAGCACGTACCGTTCGCCCAAATTCTGCGGCAACCAGCGCCACCGCTCCATGTTGAGTTCGATCTGGCGAATCCGCGCGTCGACCGGCACGTTCAACGCGGCGACGGTTTCCGCACCCAGGAGCCCGGCCGCTGCCAGACCATGGCGCGTCTGGAACTGTCGCACGGCCTTCTGAAGATCGTCGGTGTAGGTCGTCAGCTCGGCTGGGCCCGCGTAGTCGCCGCTGACCGAGAGACGTGTGGCGACGGCGGCGACGGCCGGGTCTGATTGGCCCGGCTTCAGTCGGAGCGTCTCCGGCACGACGGGCCAGCCACCGTCTGCGGCAATCTTTCGGTGAGCCGCAAGCGCGTCACGCAAAGCGGCGTACTCGCGGTGCTGGGGGCGCAGGTCCGCCAGTGAGTCGGCGATGCGGTCGTTGTCGATCGCCTCACGCAGGTGTGCCAGCGAATCAAAGGTATCCGGGGCGATGCGCCATCGTTTGTCGGCTGAGGCCAGATCGGAGATGCCATTGGCGAGATCGGACGCGTGTTTGAGATAGAGATAGGTGAGCCACACGTCGAGGCGCCCGGCCTCTTTCGGGTCAAAGCCAGGGTCGGTCAAAAATCCCTTGGTTGCTTCCTCCCGTTTGGTCTTGATCAGCGTCGCGCTATACAACTCGGGATCGAGTCCGTCCCGGTCCACCTGCTGAAGTGCCTCGACAAGGTCCTCCATCTGGTCCCTGGGTTTGGCATCTTTAATCCATGCCGGCGAGAAGGCCCGCTGCTCATAAAACTGGCGCGTCTGTTTCCAGAGCGCCGTGCCCTCGGCATCGGCGGTCACAAAACCAGGTCTCGCGGTGTCAGTCAGGACGACCCGCATGGCCTCGTCCATCTGCTGACCCTTGTCCGCGCCGCTGCACCCGACCATCACGACTGCCACGAGGAGAATCGTCAGAGATTTCATGCTCTCCGATGCTATCGGCGGGCGCGACTGGTCGCTGTGCTGTCCGGTACCCATGGGGTCATGAGGCAATGAGGCAATGGGGAAATGGGGCAACGGGGCAATAATAGTGACGCTGTGAGGCGCCCCTACTGATGAAGCCTTGGATCCTCCTGGGCGAGAGCCACACACCCGACGGCACCCGCCTCACGCTGATGATGCGTGATCGCGAACACGTGATTTTTGCCGACGGCAAAATGCTGATGTCGAGCCGGATGCATGGATCGGAAGAGGCGCTGGCGACGGTCGCGTGTGCACACATCACGAAAGCTGAGTCCCCGCGTGTGCTCGTGGGCGGGCTTGGCCTCGGCTACACACTCAGGGCGACGCTGGACGTCCTTCCCCCAGGCGCCACCGTCGTCATCGGTGAGTTGGTGCCGGGCGTGGTGGAGTGGAATCGTGGTCCCCTCGGTCCGCTGGCCAACCACCCCTTGACGGACCCCCGCGTTGAAGTCGCGCTTGGAGACGTCGCCGTGACGATTCGGAAGGACACGTTGGGATTCGACGCCATCCTGCTCGACGTCGACAATGGCCCGGACGCGTTTACCTCGGCGCTCAATACCGGGCTGTACGAGAATCACGGAGTGACGCAGGCCAGGGCGGCGCTGCGGCCCGGCGGGGTGCTGGCGGTGTGGTCGGCCTGGGAGGATCGCAAGTTCGAGCAACGACTGCGCTGGGCCGGCTTCACCGTGAAGGTGCATCGCGTGCGGGCGCGGCTCAAACAGGGTGGCCCGAGGCACACGATTTTTGTCGGCCACAGCCCGCTACAATCGTGACATGTCGATTCTGCTGTCGCCCCGTGAACGTGCCGATCTCAAAGCCCGCGCCCACGCCCTTGAACCCGTGGTGCAGGTGGGGCAGGCCGGCCTGTCGGATTCGTTTGTGTCGGAGGTTGACCGCGCGCTCACGGCGCACGAACTCATCAAAGTGAAGCTGGGCGGTGCGGACCGTGAGGCTCGCGCCGCCCTGACTCACGAGCTGGCCACGCGAACCCACTCGGCAGAAGTCCAGCAGGTCGGCAAGGTCGTGGTCCTCTGGCGGCCTAAGCCTGAAGGCGCCTGACACTCGTGGCCCAAACACCGAGTGAAGTCGACGCATTTTTTGCGCTGGTCCAGCATCCCCATGTGGACGCGCTGCAGACGGTGCGCCGGATCATCCTCAAGACCGATCCCGCAATCGCTGAAGGCATCAAGTGGAAGGTCCCGAGCTTCCGGACCACCGAATACTTTGCCACCCTGCACCTGCGTACGAAGCAGGGCATCGGCCTGATCCTGCATTTTGGGGCGAAGAAAAAAGACGGGCTGACCGCACGACGTGACGTTGCGGACCCCGCCGGTCTGCTCGTGTGGCTCGCAGAGGATCGCGCGGTCATCGCGTTTGCCGATGCCGCCGACGTGCACGCGAAACGCCAGGCACTGACGGCGGTCGTCGGTCAGTGGATTCAGCATTTGTGACTCAAGCGGGATCGAGGAAGGCGGCCGCCGATGTGGGTGGCGCCGTGCTGCACCATGCCCAGCACGGACTTGAGCACGCCGCGAACGGCCGCGACCTCGCGACCGTCAGCGTCCAGGGTCTTATTGAAAACCTTTGAGACTCTGTGTCTCTTTTGTGAAAAACGTGCTCAGGTACGCTTGGTGACCATTCGATAAATCGCGAGCAGGGCGACTGCGCCGACCAGCGACATCAGGAACCCCGCGGCATCTTCCGGACCGTAGAGGCCCAGGGCCTGACCAATCCATCGACCCACGACCGAGCCCACAATGCCCAGGACAATCGTGACGATGATGCCGCCGGGATCTTTGCCAGGCATCAGCAGCTTTGCGATGACGCCGACGACAAGCCCAAAGATGATCGTGCCGATGATTCCAAACATGATCGGACGGTATCACGTGGGTGTGGTGAGTCCTGTACCGCTTGGGACACCCGATCAGCCACGACCGCATGGCCTGTAGACTCTGACCATGGACACCTTCGACGGCGCCGCCTCCACGGAATTCATGGTGACGTGCCCGTATTGTGGAGAGCAGGTGGAAATGTATCTGGAGCCGGACGTGATGGGCACCCTCATCCAGGATTGTGAAGTGTGCTGCCGTCCGTGGCAGGTGCACGTCAGCCGGGACCAGGAATACCGCTACGTCGATGTCACGCGTGGTGACGGGTCGGAATGAGATCACGGGCACTGCCGGTCGGCTGGGCGCTGGCCTGTGCAGCCCTCGTCTCGGCGTGCGCCGACCCCCATGCAGGCGCAGGCGCGCTTCACGCGGAGACGGTGCTCATCGAGCGCGAACTCGACGGGCTGCGCGATTCGGCCGCACGTCTCGACCGTGGGGAGTCCTTGTTTCCGGACTCTGATGTCATCGTGTCCATCGACGAATCGTTTGTGCAGGGACTCATCACCGCCCGGCTGCCGCTGGAACTGACCGCCGCGCCGTATCGGGTGGTGCTCACGGCGGTCGATGTGGGTTTTGGCGGCGCGCCCACAGTCCGGCTGCGGGGCACCATCACCCGTGACGGCATGGTGACGCTCGACGCCGCGGTCGGCGTCGTGGGTGCGTTGAGCGGAATCGAGATCGACGCGGTGACCTCCACATTGCGCGCGAAAATTGTGGCCGACCACCTCGAAATTGAACGGGCGTCCGGCCTCGAGTCGTTGCTGAGCGGCTCCACGCTCGACGATGTCGCACGCCTGGTGCTGGTGGAGATCGCGTCGCAACTGCCGACGATTGAAATCCCCGTGCGCGTGCAACAGGACATCGATATTCCCGCCGTGACAGACGGCCCCGTCCGCATCAACGGTGCGCGCCTGCCGGTCCGCGCGTCGGTCTCGCGTGTCTTTGCTGCGAACAAGCGCCTGTGGATCGGCCTGCACGTTGAGGTCGGTCAGATGGGGAAGGTTACACCCTGATCAGGATGACGCGTGGGCGTATGGCGCTGATCGCGGCGGCCGTCCTGGTCCTGGCGGCCCTCATCGTGGTCTGGGTGACGCTCAGCAGGGTTCGCGAGGGACGGCGGAACACCGCCCAGTTGCAGGCCCACATTGCGGAGCTGACGATGGAGCGGGATCGTCTGCGCGCGCAGGTCATCGCGGCGGTGGGCAACGACCCGCAGCTGGCGGGCATACCCGACCAGCAACTCCGTATTGGTGTGCCCACCACGCTGGCGCACCAGCTTGTCTTCGCGTTTGTCACAGGGGTGGCTGATCAGGTGACCCTCGAACTCGGCAATCTGCGTGTCCGCAGACAGGGTTCGGTGCGACGGATCGTGACGCTCGGTGAGTACGACTTGAATGTGCGGGTCACACGAGTCACCGCCCGGCTGGCGGCGGGTGCGCCGGATCTGCGGTTCGGCGGCAATCAGGTACGGCTGGCGCTGCCCGTGCGTGTGGCGTCTGGCTCGGGATCGGCCGCCATCGATTTTCAGTGGGATGGACGCAATATTGGCGGGGCAGTCTGCGGCGACATGGAAATGCGCGAGGTGGTCACCGGCACGGTGGTGCCGGCCACCTACCGGTTGGCCGGGACGCTTCTGCTCTCGACGACCAAGGAGGCGATTGTGGTCACACCCCGGTTGCCCTCGCTCCGGGTCAAAATCCGCGTGCAGCCGTCAAAGGCCTCGTGGGATCTCGTGCAGAAGTTGCTCGACGACAAGGGGGGCGTGTGCGGATTTGTGCTCGACCGCGTGAATATCCGCGAGTCGCTTGAGGGCTTGTTTGCGCGGGGCTTCGACGTGCGCCTGCCCATCGAACGAGTCAAACCCCTCGCGCTGCCGGTGGGGATCGCACAGACCATGGAGGTGCGCGGCACGCCGATCACGATTGATGTGACCGATGGAGGCCTGACGATCACCACCCGGATGATCTGGCTCGGCGCCAATGTCACGCTCATGTTGCCGCATACGGATATTGGTAGGCGTCAATAAACCACGTCGAGTGGGCGCATCTCAAGGCCTGGTGGGTCGTGCGGGTCGACCTCCAGCTCAAGACGGTGCATCTGCCGCGTCCAGGTGCGCCAGGTGGTGCCAAGCGGCACGGTGATCCGTTTCCACTCCGGAGTGGCGAGGGCCACATGGAACTCCGGTGAGCCTTCAGCCGCGACGTGAATGATCACCGGATGCGCAGCCGTGGCACCGGGATGTCGGATCTCGACAATCACCCCGGTTCCTCGAGGATCCAGGAGCGCCACCACCCTCGACCTGGTCCACACATGGAGCCGTTCGTACACGGGCCGGTCGCCGTCGTGTTCGACGACGCCCCACGTCATGCGGGAGGTGGCGCGAAAAAACGGCGCGTGGGTGTCGGGGTCGCAGGGCTCACTGCCGATGACGCGCAGCCAGCGAATCAACTCAGGCGGCGTCGACCGCGGCTCATCGAGCAGCATGTCGGGGTCGGCGAGTTGCACCGAATTGCAGGGGCCAAAACGGG
>CAYZLT010000008.1:19090-29009 GCA_964479175.1 uncultured Solibacteraceae bacterium
CGACGAGGTGCTGCTGCGCGACGGCGAACCCGCCCGTGAGCATGAACACGACGCCGATCACAGGCGGGGTCAGACGGTCGCGCGAAAAGACGAGAGTGGTCGGCAGCGCCGCGGCTCCGAGGATGATGGCGCCCGTCAGGAACAGCACCGCGGCCGGGCCCCGCTGCCGCCGCACGACCGCCAAACCGCCGCCAGCGACCAGCAGGGCGGACACGATCGCAAATGTCCACTTCCACGGCGTGGACGTCAGTCTGATGGGGTTGAACAAGGGGGCGTACCAGCTGTCGTAGAACTGCGCGACATAGAGTTCCGTCGGGAGAAGGTCGCCGCCACCAGGTCCGCCCAGCGCCCACATCCTCCACACATTGAGGCCGGCAAACATGAGCAGTCCCGCGACGATGAACCAGCGAGGTGGAGGGGGGAGGTCACGGGTCCACCAGGACCGCGCCACAGCGATGGTCACAAGCGCTGCGGGAATGATCAGGCCTGTTTCCTTGGTGAACGCCCCCACCATGATGGGGACAAGCAGCGGCAGCGACCATGGCCACGATCGGGTCCGCGCGGTCTGCCACCAGAGCAGGGTGGCCAGCAGCGCTCCGGAGACGAGCCCCTGATACTGATTTGCCAACCAGGGGCCAACCGCCGCGGTGGACGTGGGGTGCAGCACGCCGAGTGCGGTGGCCACGATGCCGAGTGACCAGGAGCCGGTTTCTCGACGGACAAATCGGCCGATCATCCACGCGACCACCGTCATGGTGATGAGCGGCAGAATGTGCAGGACGCGCGTGTTCAGCCCGAACGGGTAAAACATCGCCTTGTACAGGAGGATTGCAAACGGCCGGTAGTAGTCCCTGCTCTCGGCAACAAACCATCCGCCGAACCACGACGCGACCAAGTGGTCCGGTGGCCAGGGCCGCAACAGCAGGAAGTCGTCCTGAAACAGGTCGTAGTGCAGCGTCGGCCAGTAGAGCGGCAGCACCAGGCCGGCGGCGAGCACCAGCAGCGGCCAGTCAAACCGGAAGTGTCGGGACGCCACGCCCCGCGACCTTACCATGCGGGGCGTGACCAGGCGACCTGCTGACTCAGCGGATCAGCTTCGCGAAGGGTTCGTACTGGTCGGTGGCGACAAAATCCACCCGTGCGTCGATCGCAGCCTGCCAACGAATGCGTGCGGCCTCCATGGATCCGAAGTTGTACCCGGCCGACCAGCCATTGGTCGTGCGGGTCGCGTCATCGCTGCCATTGAGCGTCCACATCCGCACCCAGAGGCGCGCCGCATGGGCGCCGGTGATCAGTTCCGTCAACCGTGCCGCATCGGCCGCGGTCCAGTCACCGGCTTCACGCTGCCCTCCCGATTCGACGACTGACCATGGGGCATTCCACCATCGTCTGTAATTGGTGGCGGTGGGAAAGGTGATGGTCGCGAGCGCGGGCCCGTTCGGGGCTGTGGGACGGATCTGCACCGCGCCAAACAGTCGGAGCTTCTGGCCGACCGGCACCTGTTCGTGGAAGGACTGCTCTTGTGCGTCGGCGCTGCCGGTCAGCACGAGAACAGGTTTCACGTCGAGCGGGGCCGCGGTGCGTCCGTCGGCCGTCCGCACGGCGGTGGTGAGCCATGCCTCGTATTCGCCGAGCAGCGTCCACAACGCCTGATGGTGCTCCGGTTCGTTGCTCTTCAGATCAAGGTTGAGGGTCACCAACGGCCACTGCGCCGTGTTCCGCTCGCGCAGCGCGGATTCGACGATGGGACGGATCCGCTCGAAGAAATATTGCTTGAGGGAGGGTTCGGTGCCGTCAAACGGCGCGCCGTGAGAGACGACGGACCGCGCGGGTGTGGTGGCGGTTGCCGGCAGCCACACCAGATCCTGCTCGATCGCCACGGGCAGTCCGGTGGCCAGCGCGCGATCGAGGCGATCGGTGAATTTGCCGTTGTAGGGATAGGCGTTGTGCGCGTCGAGCATCACGCGGGTGCCCGGTGCGATCGCGGTGGTCTGCCCCCAGGCGCCGGCGGGAGATCCCGCCGGCGCACACATCACAAGGGCACAGACCACGGCACGAACTGTATGAGTCTTCATCAGGTTCATCCCGTTCACGCCTCTCCGTTTAGAACGCGAAGCGGACGGCCAGCTGGACCACCCGTTTTTCAGATGCGTTGCTGATGACCCCGAAGTTTGCGGAACCCCAGGTGCCGTTCGGGTCCATGTAGTTGGTCCGGTCCAAGAGATTAAACGCTTCGAGGCGAAGATCCGCGTAGCGCGCCTGACCGAGGGTGATCCGTTTGACCAGACTCAGGTCCACGGTGAAGGAGCCGGGGCCCCACGCGGAGTTACGCGGTGCGTTACCGGCGGTATTGACCGGCTGCAGCGCGTACGCCGATGCGTCCAGGTATTTGAAGCGGTCCTTGTTCGCATCGGAGTTGGCGTTCGGGTTGCCCACCAGGTGTGGGCGCAGCGTGCCACCGTTGCGGTTGAGGAATGCGTAGGGCAGTCCCGTGGCGGGATTGGTTCCACTCGAACCCAGCGATACATTCACCGGCATCCCCGAGCGCATCGTCCAAATCGTCGACATCTGCCAGCCACCGATGATGGCGTCGAGTGCCGTCGGCATGGTGGAACCAAAGGCCCGGCCGCGACCGACCGGTACTTCCCACACTTCAGAGAACGTGAAGCGGTGACGCGGAATTTGTCCGTTGGGACCACGCTCGGCCTTGAGGGCTTCGCGGATGTTGCTCAGGTCGGGCCGGACGGAGGCCTGTACGCCGTTGCCGCCGGCGCCCCAGGCGCCAACTTCGTCTTCCGCTCTCGCGTAGGTGTACGACGCGAGTGCATAGAAGCCCTTGGACAACCGATGTTCCACTTTGGCCTGGAGGCTGTGGTAGGTCGAGGCGCCGGCCGTCACGTTGTAGCTGATCTGCTGCCAGCCCGGATAGGGGCGATTGGCAGGCACTGAGCCGTCGAGACCAAAGGGCACCATGTTGACCGAGATGTTGGCCAGCAGGTTGCGCCCCGCGTTGCCGACGTACGCCACCTCCGCAGTAGTGTTGTCTGTGAGGAGAAACTCGGTTGCGAGATTCCACTGGTAGACGGTGGCCGCCTGCTGGTTCCGCTCACGCGCTTTGACCGAAACCGTGGCCGGGTTGTAGTTGGCCAGCAACGAGGACGGGAAGGGAGCCGAGATGATCCCGGCCGCGTTGTTCCCCGTGCCGGTGAGTGTCGCCTGGATCAGCGCAGGAGGATTGAGCGCGATGATGCCTTCGCTGCCGCGCATGTCCTCCATGGAGTAGAACACGCCGGCGCCGCCGCGCAGGACGAGACGCGGCGAGGTCTGCCACGCAAAGCCAAACCGTGGTCCGACGTTGTTGCGGTCCGGATCCATCAGGTATTTGTCGCTGTCGCTGGCCATGATGAGCCCGCCGGTCGCGAAGTCGAAGTTCACGTTTTTGTTGTCACCGGCCCCGTAGTAGGGGGTCGTGTATTCGTATCGCAGTCCGAGGTTGAGCGTCAGGTTCGGCCGGACCTTCCAGTCGTCCTGGATGAAGCCGGCATACGCCTGCTGCGCCCACTCGACGATGGGGGCGGTGGTCGCCGAGATCGCGCGGGCCTGCCCGAGCAGCAGATCGGCGATGTCGTTGCCGCTGATCTGGCCGGTGAAGCGGTACGAGGGGGTGCGGCGCGTGATGTCGAGCAATTCGTTGTGCTTCAGGCGCACTTCAACGCCGGCCCGCAGGGAGTGGGTGCCCGCCAGGCGCGTCAACGTGTTCACAAACTGCCACTGCTTCGGATCCTGATACTGCGGACGGAAGTTGCGCGTGCCCAGGTCGTTGTAGTTGCTCAGGTCGATGAGCGGCAGGCCGCCGGTGGTGTTCACAAAATCCGGCATGCCCACAAAGCCGAACTCAGTGGACGTCTGGGCATTCGCCGTCGCGTGCGCAAAACGTGAATGGGTGTCGTTGTATCCCAGGCGCGCTTCGTTGACCATCTGGTTGCCGATGATGCGCGTCCAGGTGAGACCCACACTGTGGTTGCGATTGTACTGTTCGCCCTGATTGCCCACGCCGTCGCCGAGGCCTTCAAAGATGGCATCGCGACTGATGTCCTGCTGCAGCAGGCTGTAGCGGGCCATCAGGCGATCAGCCGCCGAGAGCCTGAGGTCGCTGCGGACATCAAATTTGTGGGTGGTCTCCTGGCCATCACGCTGAACCCCGTAGTTCTCAATGACCCGGCCGCCGGCAGCGGCACGTCCGGGGAGGTTGGGTTCCGGGTACAGCGCGATCAACTTCGCGCCGAGTGGATCCCAGCGATTGGCCGGAATCGTATTGGCCGGAAACGCGGTACGCGTGAGGGGGTCAGTGACCGTGGCGGCAAAGACGCCGCGGCGCTGGTCGGCCGTCGGCACGTTGGTCAAGAAGGTGTTCGAGAAGTTCCGGCGGAATCCTTCGTAGGATCCGAAGTAGAACATGCGGTCACGCAGGATGGGGCCACCAAACGTGCCGCCGGCCTGATGCCACTTCAAATCTTCCTTCGGCTGATTGAGCAGGTCCGCGAGCCAGGACTTTGAGGCCAGCGACTTGTCGCGGTTGTAATAAAACGCCGAGCCGCGCGTGACGTTGCCGCCGGACTTGAGGGAGACGTTCACAACGGCGCCGGCAGACCGGCCGAACTCGGCCGAGAAGCTGTTGGTCTGCACCTTGAATTCGCCGATCGCGTCCGGCGACGGCTGCACGACCTGGGCAGACAGGGACTGCGCGTTCTGCGTGCCCTGGTTGTTGTCGAAGCCATCGAGCACGAAGTTGTTCTGCGTGTGGTAGTTGCCGTTGGCGACAAACCATCCCGGTCCTCGCGTTTCCACGGTCATCGTGCTCGGCGCGGTGCCGGGCACCAGCAGCGCCAGTTCCGTGTACCGGCGACCCGCCAGCGGCAGCTCCACTGCGACGTCGCCTTTGATGACCTGCCCGATGGATCCGTCTTCGGTCTGCAGCACCGCGGTGCGCGCAACGACCTCGACCGTTTCGGAGGCGGAGGCCACGCGCAGGGTCACGGGCAGCAGGCGCCGTTCATTGACGCCCACGCGAACGTTGGTCACCGAGACCGTCGAGAAGCCAGAGAGCGCCACCGTCACGGTATACGTGCCGCGCGCGATCGGCGAGAACTGCGCGTACCCGCTCGCATCACTCACCGTCGTGCGGCGATCATTGGTCGCCACACTGACCAGGTCAACCGTGGCACCCGGCACCACGCCACCAGAGGAATCCGTCACCAGCACCCGCAGGGCACCGGCATCGGTCTGCGCCGCCGCGGGGCGGACGACCGAGAGCAGCACGACAATCGCACTCAGAGAGACAAGGGCCAGCCGGGCCATTCCAGAAGACAACATTGTTCAACCATCCTCACGTGTGAATAAAGAGACGATCTGCGGTGGACCCGCACGGCGAGTGTACGAACGCCGTACAACGGCATTCGATCGGTGGTGCAAATTCGGTGCGAACGTGTGTTCACAGGGAGACACAGAGGCACGGAGTCAATGCGTGTGTGTAAAAACATCCATTTTCAGGGACGTCGCGTGGTCGTGATGTGCGGCGGCTAGCGTGATGGGATGATCTGGTTGCTGCTTGCTCTATTCGCCCAGTCGCCGGTGGTGTTACCTGCGGGGCCCAACGATGTCGTGCTCAGTGGAGTCGTCGGTCTGCCCGAAAAGGGGACCTATCAGGATCACGCCTTTGACGTGCCGGCAGGGACGACGCGCATCGACTTCACGTTCACGCATTCACACAAGGATGTGGGCGCGCAGCTTGAGGTCGGCGTGTTTGACCCGGTCCGCTTTCGCGGGACCAGCCGTTTCAGCAAGACGGCGTTCTACATCGCAGACGGGCATGCGACGCCGTCGTATCACTCGGGTCCGTTGCCGGCGGGTCGATGGCGTGTTTCACTCGGTGTCCCGGCGATCGGGACGTCCACACGGGTCGAGTGGACGGTCACGATCGCGATGTCATCTGCGGCCGATACACGATCGCCGCTTCCCATACCTGCAGCCGCGCCTCGATGGCTGATTGGCGACTTCCACGCGCACACGCTGCACAGTGACGGATTTGGGTGCGTGAACCCGGAGGCGCCGACCGCGACGCGGGGGTGCCATACCTGGGAAATCGTGGAGGCCGCGCGCGCTCGGGCGTTGGACTTTGTGGCGATCACCGACCACAACACCACAAGCCATCACAGCGAGATGGCTGCGCTCCAGCAGACGATTCCGAACCTGTTGCTGGTGCGCGGACAGGAGCTCACCACGTTCCACGGCCACGCCAACGTGTACGGCACCAGTGCCTTCATCGACTTCCGTCTGGGGTTTGGCGGCCGGATGATCACTCGCGTCGTGGACGACGTTGCGGCGGCTGGTGGGCTGCTGTCGATCAATCATCCCGGCCGCGAGACCGGCGACAGGTGCACAGGGTGCGGCTGGGATGCGCCGGGGACGCCGTGGTCACGGGTCGAAGTGATGGAAGTGGTGAATGGCACCAACGTCGAAGGCCCCACGGCCGGACTCGGATTCTGGCAGGCGCGACTCAATGAAGGCCATCGCATCACGGCGATTGGCGGCAGTGACGACCATGCCGTTCGGTCAAACCGCACGCGCCTGGCCACACCGACCACCGTCGTCTTCGCAACCGGCCTGTCCGAGACGGCGCTGCTGGACGGCGTGCGAACGGGCCGCGTGTACATCCGGACGCGGGGCCCCGAGGGGCCATCGGTCGACATCACCATGAGTGGACTCGGGGAACCGGTCGCCATGGGTGGCACACTTCGGCTGAACGAGCTCGGAGAAGCCATCCTCAGGATCGAGACAGCAGGCGCATCCGGCCAACAGGTGGAGATCGTCAAGAACGGCGAAATCGTTGCGACCCCGACCGTGCCCGGCGAGGCTTCGACCCTGACTGTGCCCGTGCGTGTGGAACCAGGCGACTGGGTCAACGTGCGGCTACGTGACGACCGCGGCCTTACGGCGATCTCCAATCCCGTCTACATTCGTCGGCGCTGATCTGCGCCGTCTCGGTTCTGCGCAACCAGGCAGACGCCGAGGATGACCTACCTCTTCTTGACGAAGTAGTAGGCCACCGAGCCACTCGCGATCGTGACGACAGCCGCGAGCAGTTGCATCGGGTCGCGCGCACCCGCAATGCCAGCGAGGACCAGCGTCACAATCACATAAAAGAGTGGCGTGAACGGATAGCCCGGCACCGCAATCGCCTGCCGCCCCTCACGTTTCGCGAGGATGAACAGTGATGCGACCGACAACGCGGCGCTGATCGACAGGGTGAAGCCGAGGTACCCAAGCAGGCCGCGCAGGTCCGACAGCGAAATCAGGAGGATGGCGAGCGCCGCCTGTCCGAAGATCGCTGCGGTCGGTGCCTCGGTGCCCTGAAAGCGGAAGATGCCCGGCAGCACGCCGTCGTCGGCCATGCGCGCATACACGCGGGGCCCCGCCATGATGAGCGAAAAGACCGACGTCACGAGTGCGATCACGATGATCACGCGGATGGCCAGCGCGGCTGAATCTCCGCCGATCGCCTGCGCTGCCGCTGCCGCCACATCCTGCTTGCCCACCACCGACTCAAACGACGGCAGATACACAAACGCCGCGTTCAGGGCGACGTATAACGCCGTCACAACGAGTGTGCCGATCCACAACGCGCGCGGGGCATTCCGTTGGGCATCTTTGGCTTCACCGGCCACGTACACCGCCGCATTAAATCCGGAGTAACTCAGCGAGATCCAGACCAGCGATCCCGCGAAGGCGCTCAAGGAAAACGGACCCGGCACCACGGTGACGGGGGCGGCTCCCTCGGTCACGGCAACGAACCCGGCGAAGAGAAGGAAGCCCATCAACAACGCGACCTTGAGCACGACCGCCACGTTCTGTGCGACGGCGCCGGTGCGCACGCGCACGCCATGCAGCAGCGCGGCCACGACCACCAATGCCGATGCGGCGACACCACTCGGCAACCAGTCGGGCCGTGTCGGGAACGCATACGTCTCGAACGTCAGTGCCGCGAAGGCAATGGCGCCGGTGAACCCCGCCAGCAGTGACACCCACCCGGCAATGAATCCCGCGACCGGATGAATCACGCGCGAGAGGAACAGATATTCGCCGCCCGACTCGGTCATCCGGCGCACCAGTCCGCCGTAGCTGACCGCGCCGGCCAGCGCAATCAGGCCGCCGACGATCCAGGCGGCCACCACCCGATTGGCGGAGCCGAGGTCGCCCAGCGCAAACCCGGACGTGGTGAAGACACCGGCCCCCACCATGTTGGCGATGATGAGGCAGACCAGCGAGAACAGCCCGAGCGTTCGCATGTGAGTCACGTGTGGGGAGAGTATACGGCGGTCGCGGATCTATTCGTGGCGCAGCGCCTGGATCGGATCGAGCCGGGCCGCACGACGAGCAGGGTAGCTGCCGGCGATCAAGCTGATGACCAGTGCAAACAACAGCGCGCCGCCAATCAGCCACCACGGCAGCGAAAAGAGATTGCCAGCCGGGCCGCCCTGGCTCTCGATGTACATGTTCGCGCCGATGTTGATCAGCCGGCCGACGAACCAGCCGAGCAGAATGCCGGCGACGCCGCCCAGCAGGCCGATCGTGGCGGCTTCGACGAGAAAGATGCCGCGCACGTCGCGGTCACTGCCGCCAATCGCCTTCATGATCCCGATCTCCCTGGTGCGCTCCAGAATCGACATCACCATGGTGTTGACGATCCCGAGTGAGGAGACGGCGAGGGCGATCGACCCGATGACGGCCAGCAGGATGTCCAGAAGCAGGAACGCGCGTTTGGCGCCCTGCAGCGCATCGTGCAGCGAAAACGTCGTGAAGCCCATTGCCTTGATCTGGGTCTGCACATCCTGCGTGTGCTGCGCGCCATCCACGCGCACCGTCACCGACGTGTACGTCCGGGGCCGGTCCGACGATGCGCGCAACAGCGACTGCGCACTGGTCACCATCGTCTCGCTGATCTCTTGTGCGTGCGCGATCGGGATCATGAGCCCCGCCAGGCCCTGACTGGCCATCCCGGCATCCGGGTCACGTTCGACGATGCCGACGATGGGGAAGCGGCGTTCGGTGCGGGTCACGACCCGGCCGGCGTCGGGACTGTCGGTCGTGGGTGAGGCGATGGCGTACGAGAGGGTGATCACCTGTCCGACCAGCGAGGCCGGGTCGCCTTCGTTGATCTGTGACGCCATGTCGAGACTGAGCATGGCCGCCTCGGTCTGGGCGTCTGGAAAAAAGACCCCGTGGGTGATGGTCTCAAACGCCCCGATTCCGCGGGCCGAGTCCGGCACGCCCAGCGCGGTGACGCCGCCTGAATAGTCCGCGACCTTCATCGACATGCTGACCCGGACGTTCGGGTACGCATGATTGACGTGCGGAAGGGCTTCGATTCTGGTGATGGCCGCATCATCGAGTGGCGTGTTGCTGCGGGCCTCACCCTGGCGGCCGCCGCGTCCTTGGCCGCCTCGACCTCCTCGACCTCCTCCAGGCGCCCCCAGGAGCGCGGCAAATCCGCCGCCGCTGGTCACCGTGATGCTGTCGAAGACACCCGACTGCGTCAGGCGGCCGACCACCTGTTCCTGCAGACCGACGCCCAGCGACATCATGCCGGAGAGCGACGCGATGCCGATCGCGACCCCGAGGGTGGTGAGCGCCGTGCGCAGGCGCGACTGCCGGAGATTTCTGAGCGCCAGTGAGAGCGTGTCGTAGAAGGTCATGCCGCAGTGTCCGAGAGGATGTGGCCGTCGAGCATCGTCACGGTTCGGCGCGCGTAAGTGGCCGCCAGCGCCGCGTCGTGCGTGACGAGAATGATGGTCTTGCCGTCGCGCTCGTTGAGTGTCTGAATCAGGTTCATGATCTCGGTGGAGGTCTTGCTGTCGAGATT
>CAYZLT010000008.1:29019-31433 GCA_964479175.1 uncultured Solibacteraceae bacterium
AGCAGCGGCGGCTGATTGGCCAGCGCGCGGGCAACGGCCACGCGTTGTTGCTCTCCGCCCGACAGTTCCTTCGGCCGATGGTGCTGCCGGCCCCCGAGGCCCATCGACTCAAGCAGGGCCGTCGCGCGGGTCAGGCGTTCTGTTCTGGGCACACCGGCGAACATCAGCGACAACGACACGTTCTCCGCCGCCGTCATCGTCGGCACCAGGTTGAACGACTGGAAAATCATGCCGACGGTATGCCGGCGGTGAAGGCTGAGCTCATCGCGGGTGAGGGACGCCAGGTTTCGACCGCCCACGCTGAGCGAACCCGACGTGGGTTGATCGAGACCGCCGACCAGATTGAGGAGTGTGGATTTCCCGGAGCCGGAGGTGCCGAGCAAGGCGACAAATTCCCCCTCGGCGATGGTGAGTGTGAGCCCGTCCAGGGCTTTCACGAGTGAGGCGCCCATCACGTAGTGGCGCGATAAATTCTGTGCACGGAGCATGGATCACTATAGCGTCGGCCGGGCCTACTCCTGTGACAGGGCGACGACGGGGGCAATCGACGCGGCCCGAATCGCGGGCACAAGGATCGCCGGTCCGGCTGAAAGCCCAAGGATGACGGTGACACCCATATACACAGATACGTCCCACGGGTCCGTGGTGTAGAGCAGGCTCTGCAGCAGTGTCGCGGTGGCCGCCGCGCTCATGAGGCCCAACGCCAGTCCTATCCCAACCAGCCGCGTGCCCTGGCCGACGACCAGTCGAACCACGTCGGACGTACTGGCCCCGACCGCCCGACGGACGGCGATTTCGCGTGTGCGCAAGCTCACCAGATACGCGAGGACGCTGAAGATTCCGAGGGCCGCCAGCAGGGCAGCCGCTGCGGCAAACGCGCCGATGACCTGGACCCGAAAGCGGGGATGGTCGAGTGCCGACCAGAACAAGTCGGTCATCGTGTGCACCCGAAACGGCATGTCGGATTTGGCGTTGCGGAGGACCGACTGCAGCGTGTTCGTCATGGCGGTTTCCTCAACAGAGGTGCGGACCAGCAGCGACAGCGATCCCCCAAACCCCTGGGCGGCCGGGACGTAGATCATCGACGGTGGCGCGCTGTCCGGGCTCTGCCATCGGGTGTCAGCCACGACACCAACGATCTGCAGCCACGGCCCGCGCACACCCCAGCGCACGTGTTCACCAAGTGCCGCCCCTTCCGGGAACACCGCGCGCACAAGCGCCTCGTTCACGATCGCCACCGCCGGCTGGTCGGCGGTGTCCGTCGGGGCAAACGCGCGACCCTGTCGCAAGGGGATGCTGAGTGTGTCGAAGTACGCCGGTGTGATGCCGTAGACCTCCGTGGTCGGACGTTGCCCCTCGATCCCGTCTGGACGGCCTTGCACAAAAAATTCGCGAGCGGGGCGTGGTTCACGTCCCATGGGCAACAACGTGATCCCTGCGGCCGACTGGACACCGGGTTCGCGCGTGAGGCGGGTGATCACGTCTGCATAAAAATCGGCACGCTGCTGCCGCTCGCCGGCGCCTCCAGCCACATACTGCGTGTACGCCACGAGCACCCGGCGGGTCTCGAACCCGAGGTCGACCTGCTGAAGGGAGACAAACGATCGGAGGAGCAACCCCGCCGCGACGAGCAGCATGACCGACAACGCCACCTCGACCACGACCAGGGCAGAACGCAATCGGGGCTGACCGGCCGACGTCACCGAACGTCCGCCTCCGGCGCCCAGCGTGCCGGCTAGGTTGGCGTGTGATGCCGCACGTGCGGTGGTGGCCGCAAAGACCAGCAGCCCGGTCGTGAACAGGCCAAGCACAAACAGCACACTGGCCGGGTCAGTGATCAGGTCTGAGGCGGTCAGTGGCACGGGTGACATCGCGTCAAAGACACGCAGGCCAACCATCGCCAGGAGCACGCCGGCTGCGGTGGACGTGCCGAGCAGCACCACATGCTCGACCATCAATTGCTGCGCGACGCGCCGTCGACCCGCGCCCAACGCGGCACGCAGCGCAAACTCGCGCGATCGACGTCCGGCTCGTGCGAGTTGGAGATTGGCCACGTTGGCACACGCGATCAGCAACACGAGTCCGGCTGCCGACATCAACGTCCACAACGTGGACCGCAAGTGCCCGGTCAGCTTGTTCTGGAGGGCCGTCACGACGACACCACGATCGCGATTGTCGGGATATTGCGACGACAGGGCGTCGGCGATGGCGCTCATTTGCGACGCGGCTCGCTGGGCAGTCGCGTCTGGTTTCAGTCTGGCGACTGCCTGATAGTTGAAGACGTTGCGATTGGTCCCGCCCTCGGTGGTCTCCCACGGCACCCAGATGTCGGACGCAGCCGGGTAGCGGAAGCCCTCTGCCGCCACGCCAATGATCTGGAAGCGTGCGCCGTACACGGTGATCGTCCGCCCGAT
>CAYZLT010000009.1:0-29616 GCA_964479175.1 uncultured Solibacteraceae bacterium
GTGTCACCACGAACCACTCGACGCCGCGCTCGATGTGGCCCGTGAGGGTGTCGTAACGGAATCCGAACTCGCCCAGGTCGTTGCGAACGCGGTTGACCACCGCCGGGCATAAATAGCGCAGCCCGAGCACCTTCACTTCGAGCAGCAATCGGCGGTGCAGCAACGCTGCATCGCGGTTGAAGTGCGCGGTGACGATGGCCGGATCGGAAAACTCAAAGTTCGTCAGGGCGACTCGCGCCCGCTCCAGACACGCACCGCCGTCCGCGTCGCTGGCAATCTCGGACTCGGACCACGTATGCAACCAGCCCCGCGCGCAGGTCATCTCCTCTTCAGCCGCCTCGAAATTCAGTCCGATGCCGGACAGGAGCGCGAGGCGCACCGTCAGTTCCTCTCGCGACCAGCTCTGTAGAACGCGCCATTCTGCCATCAGCCACCGGCCGCGATGAATGTAGGAGAGTTGCAGGGATCGCCGTCTTCGTGCACTTCGTCGGCCTCTACTGTGTCAGCGTGGATCGCATCGCGCACCTGGGTGCCGACCGACGCGGCCGTGCGGTTGATGAAGTCAGTCCACGTATTGGTTTGCATCGCCTCGCCGATCGCCACGAAGCCGGCGAGCGTGGCGACGCTGGACGAGCGGGCGCGGCTTCGAATGTGAAAGACCACGTCGCCGGCTGGATTGCGGTAGGCGCCGAAGGTGATGCGGCCGGCCTCCGGATGCCCTTTCAAAGTACCGAGGGTCAGACTTTGAGCATCCTCATGGATGACTCGCACGCGGCAGCGCTGGGCAGGCATAATCACGATGTCGAGTACGGCGCCGAGGGCGATACCCGCTTCGGCCGTAAACGTCACCAACGCTTCCGGCGGCAATTCGCAGAAGTGCGCCTTGACATGCGCCATCAGATCAATCGGACCAAAAAGGCAGTTGTCCAACACGGCCCAGTAGTCGCGCTTCAACAGCGGGCCGGTACCACACGACGCTGGCGCCGAGTCGTCAGGCCCAGTGGCAGCGGGGTTTGGCGTAGAGGCACCGAGGTTGGCGGAGTCAGTCATGACAATTTGTCTGGAATAGCACTTGGTGCCGAACTTGCAGCCGCAGTGTGCATGAGCGCACTTGATGTCAATCCTGCCGCAGCCGCATCCTTATACGCCGCTCCCGTAGCGGTCGTCCGACCTGAGCACGGAGAAGGTGAGTTAACGCGGGTCATCGAACAGCAGGCCGCGAAACTTCCTTCGCACCTGTTTCTATTTTGCGCCTTTGGGGCGATGGCCCTATCGGTGGCACTCGAGCTGTCCGGTCGCACTCGCGCGAGCCGTTTTGTTGGCCAATGGCCAACTCCGTTGCTGGTGCTCGGGACATATAACAAGCTGGTGAAGACACTGGGCACCCGCTGAACGCACAGCCAGCCCAGCCGTTGTTCGAGCACATCATTAGTTTTCGGCGCACGACCTGGATTCTCTCGCATCATTTTTTTCGGTATCCCTGATGACAGTGTGCAATGCTCGCGCCACGATTCGGCGACGTCCCCGCCACGGGCCGAAGGCTGGGACGACCCACCGAGACTCAGAATGAGACTTTCGTTGCTGATTATCGGTGCGAGCACGGGGTGTCCAACTATGTCTGGTGGCCAGGCGCTTGACGTTGGCGCTCACCGACGGGCTGGGCCAGACGTCGGCGTGAAGGATTGCCTGTAATCGTCAGCGAATCCCACGTCGGCGGTGGCGCATTACGCGACAGAGTTCACGGTGCGGCGCGCTTTCGTCGCGGTGGCTGGCACGTCGGGCACCAGTACGTGCTTCGCCCGTCCAGCCCGGCCTTGCGCATCTGAATCTCGGCGCCGCATCGGTGACACGGCTTCCCAGCCCGGCGATAGACCCAGAGTGCCTCCTCGCGGTTCAGCCGGTTGGTCATCGTCCGTCTGGCGCCGGGGCTCTCGGCGTTCTCGCTGACATTCTTGCGGAGCGCGTGCGCCGCCGACTCGACCAGCACGATGATGGTTGCCGGTTGCAGATCGCCGACCCGATCGAACGGGTCCACCCGGCATTCGAACAGGATCTCGCTCTTGAAGACATTGCCGACGCCTACAAGGTCTACATGAATCTGCTCTGGCTCGGTGGCGCGGTTGGACTTGGCGCCGGTGACGAGGCGGGTGGGGCCGACTACAAGCCGCGCGACGTGGCGTATGACATCCTGGCCGACCAACTGCAGCAGCTGGCTGACGCCCAGAGGGACTTCGATCGGCACATCACGGTGGACGTTCCGACGTTCAACAAGTCGATGTCGGGCAAGATTCCGGTCATCAAGATTACGAAGTGATTTAAATGCGAAGACCTCACCAGCCGTTGCGGGCGCGCTGAGCGGTGATCTGCGCCACATGATGGCGGCTGTGCCAGGCGTAGAGGCCGAGTAATGCGGTCAATGTCATCGGGCCGCGCTCGGGGTGCTGCAGCGTGCGATCACACTGGGACGGCTCCAGCGTCTTCAGCAGTGTGACCAGGCGCTGGTGCACGCCGTCAACGATGCCGACCGAGAGCGCGACGGGTGTCTTGTTGTCAGCGGTCTCGGCCCACGCGACCTCGTCGTAGGGCTTGATGGTGGGATTGGTTTCGGTGACGCCCAGTTTGAACCGTGTGTACGCGTTCATGTGGCTGTCCGCGAGGTGATGCACGATCTGGCGCGGGCACCAGCCACCGTCGCGATACGGCGTGTCGAGTTGTATGTCGGTCAGTCCGGCGACAGCTGCCGAGAGCGCGGCGGGCATCGCGGCAATCGCGGCGATACAGTCGGCGCGGCCGACCGCGTCGAGCTGTGATTCACGCGTCCATTTGCCAACGGGATAACGGATGTCCTCAGTCATGCGCATATTCTACGTGCGTACTCTTGTGCCACCACACGAGTAGAAGCGACGCGCCGATCAGGATCAGACCGATCGACAGCCCCGTCCACAACCCGGCCACGCCCCAACCATAGGAAAAACACAGCGCGTACCCGATCGGCAGACCAATCACCCAGTGACCGATCAGATTAAAGACCATGGGAGTGCGGGTATCGCCCAGGCCGCGCAAGGCTCCGGTGGTCACGGTCTGCAGCCCATCAAACAACTGGAACACCGAACAGATAAACAGCAGCACCACGCCGAGCTCAATCACACTCGGATCAGAAGAATAGACACGAATCAGCGTCTCGGGAATCGTGAAGAACATCACGGCGGACAAGACCATCACTGTCGAGGCAATCCCGAGCGCGGTCCAGCCGGCCCGTCGCATGCCCAGGGCGTCACGACGACCCACGGCCTGCCCGACCCGCACCGCTGCAGCGGACGACAGCCCAAATGGAATCATGAAGATGAAGCCCGCGATGTTGAGCACCACCTGATTGGCAGCGGCGGCCAGCGGCGCAATCCGTCCCGCCAATGCGGAGGCGGCCGCGAACACACCGACTTCCAAGGTGATCTGCACTGCGGCGGGCCAACCCAATCGGAAGAGCTGCCATACACGCGGGCCATCCCACACAAACGGCACATCATGCAGCCCCGACGGCCGCTGACGTTCCTGATAGACGATCACCGCGAACAGACTGCCAGCGAGCACGATGCGCGAGGCGACCGTCGCCCACGCGGCACCCACCACACCCAATGCCGGCGCCCCCAGGTTGCCGTAGATCAGCACCCAGTTCACGAACGCGTTCATGATGTTGGCCGCCACCAGCGCGATCATGATCGGCCGCACCAGATTCATCGCCTGCAGATACCGACGACAGACCACGTACGCAAACAGCGGCGGCGCAGACCAGACCAACAACTCGGTGTACGCGGTGAGCTCCGGCAACAGGTCCGGGTGGAATCCAACATGCGGCAGACTGGCCACGCCGATCTGCGCCACCACCATCAACGCCACCGCCAGCAGCGCCGCCAACTGCAGCCCGGCAAACAGCCACCGATGACACTCGTCGATTCGGCCGGCCCCGAAGTTCTGCGACACAAACGTGTCGAGCGCGAGCAGGGTTCCGAAGCCAAACACCATCAATGTCATGAACAGGATGCCGCCCGTGCCCACCGCGCCGATCGCCGACGGTCCAAGCGGACCGACCATCACGGTGTCGACGATGCTCATGGCGAACCAGCCCATTTCGGCCAGCACCACCGGCACGGCAAGTCGGAGCATCGGGCGAAGTTCGCCCTCTGACTCCGGCGTCGTTGTCACCACACCACCTCGGTCAGGTAGGTCTGCCCCGCCAGGTACACCACCTGACCTCGTCGCACGTGATGCCTGACAAGAGTCAGCGGCACAAGTCGCGACAGGCGGCCCACACGAAATTCGTTGATGGCGTTCAGCAGCTCGTCGCGGTCGCCGGCATCGATCTGACCGCGGAAGTACCCGACCATGTGCATCAGCACGTTCGCATGTTTTTTCGGCGTCGCCAGCAGTGTCATGGACCGCATGAGCTCGGCGGTATACGCGTCGCGAAGTGCTGCACGTTCCATGCCTTTCGCATCGGCGACCAGTCGGCCAAGACGACGATAACCGTCGGTGGTATGTGCGAGCACCGCCAGTTTGTGCGCGGTGTGGAAGGCGACAAGTTGCCCAATCGTCCACCGACCTCGAAACAATTCCTGCAGCCGATGATACGCAGAGAGTCGTTCGAGGAAATTCTCCCTCAGTGCCTCGTCCTGCAGCCGCCCTTCTTCTTCGACGGGCAAGTGTGGCCACCGTGCGAGCAACGCGTCGGCGTAGACGCCGCGACCGGTCTTGGCAGGGATGCCGGTGTCCTCATAGACCTTGACGCGCGTCAAGCCGCAACTGGGCGAGTCCTTTTTCAAGACATACCCGGACAGGTCGTCGTCTTTCAGTTGTTCCACACGTTTTTTCGCGAAGGCCCGCATGGCTGTCGTGTAGTCGTGACCATTCGCCATGATCAACCGCACGTCGTCTTCGCGCCGAATCAGGCGCAGCGTTTGGCGAGGCGTGCCGAGGCCGAGTTCAACTTCGGGACATACGGGCACAAACACCACGCGCGCGCCGAGGGTGTCGGCCACAAAATCGTGCCGTTTGTGACCGCCGTCGTACCGGACTTTCTGCCCGAGCAGGCACGACGACACGCCGACCCGGATCGGATCGGCCATCAGCGCACGGCCGTCATGACGAGCTCGACCAGTCCGTTCCGGCTGACCAGGCCCGTGCCGACCGTCGCCCGTGCCGGTGGTGCGGTCGGAAAGAACTCGCGGTACACGGCGTTCATGGCCGCAAAGTGGGAGAGGTCCGTCAGGTACACGGTCGTGTCCACCACGTTGGCAAAGGTCAGTCCCTGCGCCGTGAGAGTTCGCTGAATCCGTGTCAGCGTCTCGCGCGTCTGCGCGGTCACGTCACCAACGTTGCCTTCCGTGTTGCCGAGCACGCCGGAGAGGTAGAAGCGATCGCCGGTGCGAATCGCCGGGGAGAGCGGCAGGCTTGGCGAGACGATCGGTCCGATTACCTCGCGGTCACCCGTGGTCGCGACCAGCGTGATCTCCACCAGATAGTCCGGCGTCATGAGTGGCGTCACAGCCGTGGCGCGGGCCGGCGGGTCTTTGGGAAAATAGGTGCGATACACCTCGTTCATCTCGGCGAACGCGGTGTCACTGGTGATGAACACCTTTGACGAGACAACGTTCTCAAGTGTCAGTCCCGCGGTACCGAGCAGTGTCGTGGCGTTCTCGAGGATTGTCTTTGTCTGCTGCGCCACAGTCCCCGGTACAAACGAGTCGTCGGTCCCTTTTCTCGAGATGAGTCCAGACAGGAACACCAGTCCTCCGGCCTTGACGATGGTCGAGTACGGACGCGCGGCCTTGACCCACCCGTCCGGATGCATCGTCTCGCGCGAAGTCCCATTGGGCACGGCGACTGCGGCGATTTCCACCAAGGCCCCGTTGAGCAGATCGGAGGCTACGGTCGTACGGGTCGGCGCCTTGTCGGTGAAGTAGGCGCGGTAGACGTCGTTCATCTGGGCGAAGTCGCCGGGGTTCTTCAGGAACACCGAGACACTCACCACCTGCCCCATCGACGAGTTGGCGGCAGCCAGGATCTCGCCCATCCGGTCGAGGATACGGCGGGTCTGTGATGCCACATCCGGCCCGACGAGCTGCCCATCGGCACCGGTGCCGAGCAATCCGGAGACATAGACCAGGCCGCCGCCCACGGTGGCCGGACTGTACGGCCCGATCGGGGGCGCGCCGGCGGTGATTACAATCTTGGGTCCTGTCTGTTCCATGGTCTGTGCTCCCTGACAGGCAATGAGGGAGAGCGCGATGGCCACCATTGCTGTCTGCTTCATGCGTATTAGAATAGCCGCTCCCCGGAGGTTCACCATGAAGATCACCCGACTCGCCTCAGTCCTCGTAATTTTCGGCCTGGCCATCTCGTCCGTGCATGCAGACGTCAAGACCCGCCAGCGCACTCAACTCAAGTTTGAAGGGATGCTCGGCCGGATGGTCGGCCTGGCCGGAGGCGGTGCGGCCGCCGATGGCATCAACGCCACGGTGGCGGTCAAGGGATCGCGCAAAGCGGAGATCAACGACCGGACGGGCCGGATCGTGGACCTTGCTGAGGAAAAGGTCTACGACCTGGACGTGCGGAAGAAGGAATACCGCGTGGTCACGTTCGCCGAGCTGCGCGAGCAGTGGAAGAAGGCGAAGGCGGACGCCGAAAAGCAGGCGAAGGACATGCCGACCGAGGAGCGTCAGGAGGCGACCGAGGCCGGCAAACAGGTCGACATCACGGTCGATGTCAAAGAGACCGGTGCCACCAAGTCCATAGCCGGTCACGAGGCCAAACAAGTGATTTTGACCCTGACGGCGTTTGAAAAAGGCAAGACGCTCGAGGAGGGTGGCGGCATGGTCATGACCAATGACGTCTGGGTCGCCCCGCGTGTGGCCGCGCTCGACGAAATCGCGCAGTTCGAGATGAAGTTCATCAAGGCGATCTACGGCGACGACTTCGCGGCGTCTGCTCAGCAGATGGCCTCCGCGCTCGCGATGTACCCCGGTCTGCAGGACATGCTCAAACGCATGGAAGACCGGATGCGCGCGCTCGAGGGCACGACAATGGCGACCACGATGAAAATCGAGACGGTCAAGAGCGCGGAAGCGATGAAACAGTCGTCTGCCCCGCCGACACGTGGACTCGGCGGCGCGTTGGCGCGCAGACTCGGTGCCGGTCGCGCGTCTGAGCAGCGGTCGCTGCTGCTGACCTCGGTGACCGAGACCCAGTCGATCGATGCCAGCGCGGCGGACGCGGATGTCGCCATCCCCAGCGGATTCAAAGAAAAGAAATAAGGGGAGCGTATGAGTGAACAGAAGAGCCGACGTTCGTTTTTGAAAGCCGTGCCTGCCGTCGTGGCCGGTGCCGTGACTACCAACGTCTTCGCGCAACAGCAGGGACCGGTGGGCCCTATCTCTCGCGCCACGGTCGATTGTGCAGAGGCGATCACGGGGCTTGATTTTCACTCCGCCGAAGAAGAGGCCATCGCCAGAAGCCTCAACGGCAATCTGTCCACCTATCAGCAACTGCGCCAGATCGAGATCCCGCACGACACGGAAGTGTCGCTCACCTTCCGGCCGTATCTCCCCGGTGAAAAACCTGCAGGTCCGGCGACACCGGGACGCGCGGTGCGGTATTCGAAGCCGGCACCCGCCACGCTCAAGCGCCCTGCCAACCTCGAAGATGTCGCCTTCTGGCCGGTCACCAAACTCGCGTCACTCATCGAACGTCGTCTGGTCACGTCGACCGAACTCACGCAGATGTACCTGGCGCGGCTTGAGCGTTATCAGCCGTTGCTGAACTTTGCGGTCACGATTACCAAAGACCTGGCGTTGCAGCAGGCTGCGGAGGCCGACAAGGCGATCGCCGCGGGCAAATACAAAGGGCCGTTGCATGGCATCCCCTGGGGCGCCAAGGATCTTTTTGCCACCAAGGGCATCGCCACCACGTGGGGAGCTGAACCGTACATCAATCAGGTGCCCGACTACGACGCGACGATCGTCGAGCGTCTGCGCGATGCAGGGGCCGTGCTCGTCGCGAAACTGACGATGGGCGCACTCGCACAGGGTGACCAGTGGTTTGGTGGTCGCACGCGCAACCCTTGGAATCCGCAGGCCGGTGCCAGTGGTTCGTCTGCTGGCCCAGGATCAGCGACAGCCGCCGGCTGTGTGGGTTTTTCGATCGGCACAGAGACGCGCGGATCGATCATCTCTCCCTCCACCGTCAACGGCGTTGTCGGATTGCGTCCGACCTACGGACGCGTCAGCCGCTACGGCGCGATGGAGTTGTCCTGGACGATGGACAAGGTGGGACCGATGTGCAGGACGGTCGAGGACTGCGTGCTCGTGTTCAACGCGATCTACGGTCCCGACGGTCGCGACGAAAGTGTCGCCGATGCCGCGTTTAACTGGAACCCGGCGGCGCCGCTCTCCGGCTACCGCATCGGCTACGTCCGCAGCGACTTTGAAGCGCAGCCGGCGGGGCAGGGCGGACGAGGCGGCGGGCGTGGGGGCGCGGCCGATCCCAGTCAACAGCAGCAAGCGGCCGAACGTCTGAAAAACATGCAACAGGTGCTGACCGAGATGCAGAAGCTCGGCGCCAAACTTGAGCCTGTTGAATTGCCGGACTACCCCGCCAACGCGCTCAGTTTTGTGTTGAGTGTGGAGTCCGCAGCGGCGTTTGACGATCTGCTCCGGTCACGAGGCACCGACCTGATGAACAACAGTTCATGGCCTGCGACGTTCCGCGCGAACCGGTTTGTGCCGGCCGTGGAATACATCCGCGCGCAGCGTATCCGCACGCTCCTGATGCGTGAGTGGGGCGCGTTCATGGACAAATACGACGCGTTCATCTCGTCAAACGGCGCCGGCTTGGCCGCAACCAATCTCACGGGCCACCCGGCCATCGCGCTCAAGTGTGGGTTTGTGAACAACCTGCCGCAGACGTTGATGGTGACGGGTGGGCTGTACGATGAAGCGGCGATCTGCCGCATCGCACTCGCCTACGAACAGGCGACCGAGTGGAAGGATCGCCACCCGACGATGAAAGCGTAGGGCGAGACCTTCAGGTCCGCCGTGATCAACGCACCCTGATGTCCTGCGTCACCTGTTGGCCGTCGGCGAGGCGCACGCTGATCGACGCGGGCAACAACTGACGCAGGAACTCCGGGTCGAGCCATTCGCCGGTCTCCACATCGGTAACGGCGGCCATGCGGTACTCGCCGGGTGGCAAACCCACGAACGCGAACCTGCCGTCAGTCGCCGGACGTGTCGAGCGCATGCGCCGTGCGAACGGCACCCAATACCGTTGGTCGTCCGGAAAAATCACCACTGAGTAGTCCGACGATGGTGCACCCGTGGCATCGGTCAACACCCCCTTGAGATCGGTGTTGCGATCGCCGAACTGGATGGTGACATTGGGAGTGCTCTCGCCGGCCGCGATGTCGAAGGGAAAGTCCAGCACATCCACACCGTTGGCAATCGCGCTCTTGACCGACCAGCCCTGCGCGCCGCTGGCGCTCACACGATACCGGCCGGGAATGACGCCGTTGACCGTGAAACGTCCCCCTGCATCGACGGTGGCTGCCAGATTCCCGAGACCAAGCGACTGCAACGCGGCACCCAACGGATTCAACATCACACGCACGCGTTGGGTGCCGGTCGGCTGGGGGGCAGTGCCATCGAATGTGATGTGTCCCGACACCGGGAGTCCCTCCTGCATCGTCAGGCTGACCAATGGCGGAACCGCTCCGTCGACAAACACGTCGGCCTGCGCCCAGAGGCGCCGCTGCGCGCCCGGCTGCTGATTCGCTTGAACGTTACTCACGCCGGACTGCATCATCTGCAGTTCTCGGTTCAACATCTCGACACGTTCTGCCGACGCGGAGGTTGATCCTGGTGCGCGTGGCTCAACGACATTGGCGGTCGCAAACACCGTGTATTGCCCTGGCACAACTGATCGAAACGAAAAGGTCCCGTTCTGCGAGGGACGCGCTGTTTGTTGTCCGAGTCCCAGCGCACCGCCTTCGGTCTGCAGCAACCGAATCTGCACGGTGGTTGGACTTTGCCCGTTCGGCACCACCACCTGCCCAGTGACGGTAGACAATGCCACGCGCTGCAGGCCGAAGTCGATGCCGAGTTGCTCTTCGGCGATGCCCACTCGAACCGATCGCGCCGTCACCAACTGGGTGGTGCCAGGGTAAAACACCGGGGCATACCCTTGAACGGGTTCGCCGGGACCAGCGATGCCGGATGAGTTGATGACGCGTCCGCCGGAATCGATCGAGACCGTGATCGCTTCCATCCGTGCCTGATTCATCGCGTCGGCGGTCGTAAAGACCTCGGAGGCCGTGTTGCGAGGTACGGCCGAGACCAGATAGTCACCCGGCGTGAGGTTGTAGATGCGATACACACCACGGTCATCGGTTGTGCCGTTGCCGGCGGTCGTGAGGATCCGCTCGCCCGACTGGATCATCCAGCGCATCACGCGCACGGGCGTGCCGATGGACGGTCTGTTTTTTTCGTCGAACACCGAGCCGGAGATCACGCCGCCTTTGGCGATCTCGAATGAGGCGTTTTTCAGTTGCTGTCCATCGGCCAGCGCAATGGACGTGCCCGGCTTGCCCGGCTGCTTCTGGCCGTAGGTGCCTGAGATGTGGCCGGTGAGTGTGGCGCGCACCGTAAATGTGCCGGCGGGCAGACTGGAGAATACGAACTGCCCGTCGTCATTGGTCAGGGCCGACCGGCTGCCACGCAACTCCGCGCCGTTCAGCGTGACGCGGACACCTTCCACCGGCCGTCCACTCCCGGCCATCGTCACAGTCCCCATGATCAGGCCCGTGCCCGTGTTGGCTGGAGGCGGCAGTTCGCCACGGTCGCGTGATTGGCCCGACGGAACCGGAGGCACGACAACCTGGGCCGCAAGGCCCCACGATGTCCCTGCAACAACGATGGCAACGGCGAGGAGACCTCTGCGACGCATAGCGTCAGTTTAGACGGAGGGCGCCCCTATTCGGATGGGTCAGTCCCCGAACCACTTCCGGGCAATGAGTTTCGGTGTCGGTCTTGAGCTTGATCGGGATGTAGCGCAGGATCTTGCCGTTGGGATCCTTGACCGGCCGCACAGGGAGACACAGAGCCACAGAGGCTCTTACGCGATGCGTTCGGTGGTGACCTTCTGCATCACCACCGGGGTCTTCGGCTTGTCCTGCCCGTCGACGGCGGTGCGGCCGATGATCTTGATCACGTCGAGACCCTCCACCACCTTGCCGAACACCGAGTGTTTGCGGTCGAGGTGCGGGGTCGGGCCGAGGGTGATGAAGAACTGGCTGCCGTTGGTGTTCGGGCCGGCGTTGGCCATCGAGAGGATGCCCACCTGGTCGTGGCGCAGTTCGGGGTGGAACTCGTCCGCGAACTGGAAGCCCGGGCCGCCGAAGCCCTTGCCGAGCGGGTCGCCGCCCTGAATCATGAAACCTTCGATGACGCGGTGAAACACGATGCCGTCGTAATACGGCTTGGTGTGTTTTTCACCCGTGGCGGGGTGGGTCCATTCGTGGGTGCCGTCAATCAGGCCGGCAAAGATGCCGACGGTCTTGGGCACCTTGGACTCAAAGAGCTCAACGGTGAAATTGCCGAGGGTCGTTTCGAACTTGGCGTACAGGCCGGGTGTCAACATCCGGCTATTTTGTCATGCTTCCGCCGATCAGCTTCCGCAACTGTTCAGCCATCAGGGCGTGCACCGAGTCGGCCGGCACCTTGGCCAGCCATTCCTTCGCCTTCGTGAAATCGCCGGCCATCGCGTGGCAGTTGGCCGTGTTGAGGTACGACGCCTGTTCCTGATCGGTGTCTTCCTTGATGGCCGCCTGAAAGCCGACGATCTGGCTGGCGCGGAAGTCCTCATCCACGTCCGCCTTTTTCATCGCCTCAAGCTCCCGCCTGGCCAGGTTCGCCGAGTTCCGATAACACGTGCCGGCCGTCGCGAACCTGTCGGCTGCGTCAGGCCAGCGCTCACGCGAGAAGGCCACAAGGCCGAAGTACCACCGTGCGATGCACTGCTGATTGCGCGTATCCATCGTGACGGCATCGCGCAGGTCAGACTCAGCGAGATCGAGATGCCCCTGGTCGTACTTGATCATGCCGCCCAGAATCAGCACCTTGATGTCCACCATGATCGCGCGTGCCCGGTCGATGTCGGCTCTGGCCAACGGCAGGTCCGTGCGCTGATAGTGATTCCAGGCCCGCCAGTAATAGGCGTCGGCATAGTTGTGGTACTTGCGCTCGATGATGCGTGTCGCGCCTTCGATAGACGGCACAAATTCACCGATGTGGCCGAGACAGATGACGCGCTGCATCGCCGCTTCTTCGTGCAGCGGCTTGAGCACAATGGTGTCTTCGTAGTGCCGAATCGCCGCCTTGCAGTCGCCGTTGGTCTGACTCAGGTGCCCCAGGCCATAGGTGACCGACGGCGAACGCGGAAACCGTTCCTTCGCAGCGTTGAGGGCCGTACGCAGCCGCTTGACGTACGCGGCCGTGACGTTGAGCGTGGCCAGCCGTGCGCTGAACAACTCGGCTTCCACAAACGCGGGAACGGCAGCGACCACGGTCGCGATGTGGGTATCGATCGTCGCCGGACACGTCGCCATCCGGTAGCGGACCAACGTCGGGGCATCATCAGGGATTCGCGGCACCTCTATCGTCGGTCGACCGGCGAACACCCGGAGGCACTCGAGACTGGCCGACAAATACGCGCGGAATGGCGCGCTCCCCTCGCCAACCGCGAGCCCGGTCTTGAGCGCGTTGTAGCGCGCCACGGTTGGATTGCGCCGCGCCCATTGACTGAACTCGGCGTTGGTGGTGCCGAAGTTGTCGGGAGGGATCGACCGCGCGATCGTCAGATAGGTGGCCGAGTCGTAGGTCGCGGGAAGCTCCGGGATCAATGCTTCGGCCGCTTTGAACGCCTCGGCCGGGTTCATGGCCAGCTCCGCTTCGCGGAGCCCGACCAGGACCTGCACCTCAAACAACTTCGTGATGAGCAGTGGTCGCGCCTTGCCCACCGCCACGCGCTGATAGGTGTCCCGCGCCTCGGTGAGGCACGAATAACACCCCTCAAGCACCCGCGCATCGGCCGTGGAGACCAGCGCCAGATCCGCCTTGCGGATCAGTGCCGACGCACACGCCACCGACACCAATCCCAAGCCGATTACAACCGCTGCTAGCCGCATGCTAATATTTTGACACCACTTGCCTCCCGATGTTCCACCGCCAGCCGATCGAGTCCTGCCACCACATCCGCCACCAGGTCGCGCGGGTGCTCGACACCGGGCGACAGGCGAATCAAGGTGTCGGACAAGCCAAGTTCCGCGCGGGTGGCCGCCGGGATGGACGCATGGGTCATCTTGCACGGCAGACATACCAGCGACCGAACCCCACCCAGACTTTCGCCAAGTGCAAAGTACGTCAGCGAGGAAACAAACGCAGACGCCTCTTCGAGCGTGCCGTCGAGCTCAAACGACACCATCCCGCCAAATCCGGTCATCTGACGCTTCGCGGTCTCGTGACCAGGGTGCGACGGAAGCCCGGGGTAATACACACGCTTCACCCGCGGATGTGCCAGCAACGCCTCAGCGATCGCTGCGGCATTCTGCGCATGGCGCTCCATGCGCAGTTCCAACGTCTTGACGCCTCGCAACGTCAACCAACAATCAAACGGACTGGGCACGCCACCAAGCGCGTTCTGCAGGAAACCGACGGGCTCAAAGACGCCAGCGTCCTTCGTAATGACAGCGCCCTGGATCACATCGAGGTGACCCGCGAGATATTTGGTCACGCTCTGAATGACGATGTCTGCGCCGAGCGCCAACGGCTGCTGAAAGTACGGCGTCGCAAACGTGTTGTCCACCACCACGAGTGCGCCTGCCTGATGCGCAATGTGCGCCACCGCCTCGATGTCATAGACGAGCAACCGCGGATTGGTCGGCGACTCCAGCCACACGATCTTTGGTCTCGTCGCGACCGCGTGGGTCAACGCATCGAGATCACTGAAGTCCACGCGCACGACGATCGCACCAAGCGGCTCAAACACCTTGTGGAGCAATCGGAACGTGCCGCCATACACATCCACCGGCACCACGATGGTGTCGCCCGGCTTCAGATACGCCTGAAGGATCGCATTCTCCGCCGCCAGACCAGACCCGAATACCGCACAGTGTGTGCCGCCCTCCAGTTCGGCAAGCACCGTCTCAAGCCGCTTGCGCGTGGGATTCGACGTTCGCGTGTAGTCAAACCCCTTGTGCTCCCCCGGCCCCTCCTGCTGATACGTCGTCGTCTGAAAAATCGGCGCGACCACCGCGCCCGTATTCGGTTCGGATGGCTGCCCTGCGTGAATTGTCTTCGTTGCGAATTCCATGATGTGCTCCCGTGTTAGGCGACGCGCGTTCCTGCGCTGTCGAAATTGCGGACGATGAGTGGAAGATGTGCACGTTGTGCGTGATCGATCGCCTGGCGCTGCACGAGCGGACACCCGTCGTCGGCCATGGCAAGTGCGTCGGTGTAAGAGATGTGGTCGATGAGTGCGGCATCAGAGACTTCACGCGGGTCGGCGGTGAAATAGCCGGGCACGTCCTTGATCAACTCGCAGCGCACGGCACCGAGTGCGGTCGCAAGCGCAACGGCAGACCAGTCGGATCCGCCGCGACCGAGCGTGACGATTTGTTGTCGATGGGTCGCGAGGAACCCAGGCACCACGACCACCTCGGACCATCCCAACGCGGCACGCAGCGACAGAGGATTCAACGTGAGGTCGGACGCGTCGGGCCGACGACCGTGCGTGGACGACACGCGAAGCCCCGTCTCGTGGACGTTGAATCCTGCGGCCGCAACGCCTTCCGCGCGCAGGGCGAGCGTGAGCAGTGCGACTGACCGGAGTTCCCCTGTGGACCAGAGCAGATCCAGCGCGTCCTGATCGGAATCGGCCGCCACGGCGCTGGCCTCGAAACGCAGACGGTCTGTATGCCCCTCTTGCGCGGAGACGACGGCGACGATGTGCTCGCGGGTGCGCATGAGTTCGTCTTTCAGGAACCGTGCGGCGGTGCGATAGGCCGTCAGGTCCGTCAGGACGGAACCGCCGAGTTTGAGGACCGCGACTTCAGCCACGGGCCACCTCCAGCACGGGAAGCCAGACCACGCTGACGCCGGTCGCGGTCAGTGCGTCAACCACGTCGCGCACGGTCGCCACTGGCGCGGGGGCCGTGATGACGGCGCACCGACCGCCGTGTTCGACCACAAACACCGCAGGTATATGTCGAGCGGCGAGAAACTCCGCAAGGTCGCCTGTGGTGGTGGCAAGACCGTCCAGCGCCAGAAACCACGCGCCTGCGGGAATCTCCCGGACGATTGATGCGGCCGGCGTCGCATGCGGCTGCCGGGTCGTCAAGCGACGTCCGGTCGAGACCTCCACGAGGTCGTCAAGGACCGTCGCCGCGGTGACGTCGCGACCGGCACCGGGTCCGGTGAACGTCACCGTCTGTGGTCCCACGCCCACACTCAGCACATTGGCCACGTCGTCGAGCGCTGCGAACGGATGTGTGTTGGGCACAAACGCGGGGCCCACCCACCCGCCGGGAGTGGGACCATCGACGCGGGCAAACGCGACGGGCTTGATCACCCCTGACAGACGCCGGGCCAAGTCGGCATGTGACGGCGTGAGGTCATCAAGTCGTCGCGTCGTCAGGTCGGCAACCGTCACGTCGGTGTGTCCCGCAATGTGAAGGAGAATCGTCAACTTCTCCGCCGCGTCACGCCCGCTGACGTCCGCATCACTTGAGGTTTCCGCGTATCCGCGCTCGACGGCTTCGACCAGCGCGGTGTCATACGTCACGCCCGCCGCCAGTCGCGTCAGGATGTAGTGCGAGGTGCCGTTGAGGATGCCCGTGAACGCGCCGGCACCCGACGCGAGCGGCCTGCGCGCGAGTGTGTTCACACATGGGACACCGGCCATCACTGCCGCTTCAAAGTAGAGCGTCGTCCCATGCGCCTCCGCCGTGGACTGAAGCGCAAGACCGTGGGCGGCGACGAGGGATTTGTTGGCCGTGACGACGGGAATGCCGAGCCGCAGTGCGCGCTCGACCAACGTGCGCGCCGGCTCCACTCCACCCAGGACTTCGACGATGGCGTCGCAGTCGTGAAAGGGGAACTCGTCGGCGTCGGTCCACACCGGAATGAGTGGAGCGACACGCGGCTTCTGACCGTCGCGCACGAGCGCTCCCACGCACTTGATCAACACCCCGGCGTTGCCCAATCGTCCGCTGGCGCTCGTGGCCACCCGTGCGACGGCCTGACCCACTCCGCCGAAGCCGAGCAGTCCGACCCTCACCACTTTCAGAGACACTTCCGTCGTTGCAGACACACATCCCCCTTCCCCGCACGTGGTCTGCACAATGCACGACGACGAAAGCGGGCGATCTTTCCGCGACGTACCTGACCAGTTATGAACGAGTGGTGATGCGCGACCACAGGAGGTGGTCGAGCCTCGTTTATCTACCCCGGTCTCGGGCAGGAATTAGCACCTGAGCGGCTTGGTCCGCTTGGTTGCTGTGGCATCGTCGGGCCTGTTCCCTCCGCCACTCGCGATAAAGGCCCGCACCACGTGCGGGCAAGGGAGAGAATACACACGACATCCACGTATGTCAATGCGTGGATTATATTATTAGGAGCCGGGCTGAAGCCCGGCTGCTCCCAAGACAGTGCTCGAAGAGACGGTCAGCGCGATACGCGCAGGTAGAGGTGCCAGGAGACGGGTGACCCGTAGCTGTCGCGGAGGTTGGCGGGGGTGCGATGCACGGTGACGTCGGCCCCAAGCGAGGTCGTCACGCCTCGACCGATCCAGAGTCGTCGGTCCATTCCAAACAACCAGGTGCCGACACGTGATCGGAAATGCCGTTCCTTGCCCGTGCGGGCGGCGTGTTCGAAGTCCACGAGGATGAAGCGGTCGACCACTTCGGCGCGTGAGTAGACTCGCCATTCGGGCGTGAGATGGAGTCCGCCTTCGAGCAAGGCGCCCCACTCGGTGTGATCGGTTCGTCCGTTGCGCCCCACCGCCGCAGTCCACGACCATGCGCGCACGTCGGTCGAGGGCGCCCGCGCGAATTCGATGGACGCCGTGGATTTGATCATGTCTCCAGGCTCCAGTGGTTCCGGCGAGGTCAGCCATCCGTTTGAGACCTGCACACGCCAGGGACCGTCGGTCCACGAGAGGCGTGCGGCCGCGCTGTCGAGCGCACCCAGATCAACATCGAGACGTGCTTCGTCAGGTTCGCGCCCCTGAAACGCCGACAGCTCAAATCCCCACGCGTGGCGCCGCGCACCAACGGTCACGACGCCGTGCGTGATGTGGGTCGAGTCCAGCATGTGGTGTGAGAGTGGCGCCGTCGGATGGAAGTCCGCCGACGCTCGGTGCATAAACGGCGTGGGCCCAAGGGCGGGACTGCCGACGATCCCCGCCGACACAAAGAGGGTCGTCGCTGGCGTCGCCGACCAGTCCAGGCGTGCGTCGAGCGTCATGAGGAGATCGTGTGGATGTTGATAGTCGCGCAAGGGGAGGTCGTCGAGTGTTTCGCCCGACTGGAAGACCTGGCTTGAACCGAGGCGTCGAAGCGTGAAGGGTTCTGCCGACGCCATCGCGTTGAAGGTCAGGCGCGTGCGTGGCGCGAGGTGCGTGGCTGAGGCCATCACCCAGTTGGTGGATTCAACCTGCGTGAAGTCGGTGAACTTCCGGTCTTGAATGTTGAGTGTGAGAAAGGCCTGCGCGGCCGCGCGAAAAGACCAGCCCTGTGGCGCCGGCGCGGTGAGGTGTTCGTGCTGGGCAAGCACTTGAAGTGGGAGGCAGAAAAGGACCGCGGTGCACAACACCGCGACAGACGGGCTGAAGCTCGTCTGCTCCGAAGAGAGCTGGGCGTTATTGCGCGTTGCGATAGAGGACGTAGCCGATGACTCCGGCGATAGCGAGAAAACACCCAATCGCGGCGGACTTCAACGCCGGCCGCGTGGCCGCCATGTGGAGGAACGTCAGCCCAAGCGCCATGAACACGAGACCGGCGGCTTCGATGTACGCGCCGGTGGTGACGCGATACCCGGCGGCGCCGAGCGCCAGGATGATGATGAGCGGTCGGGAAATCAGAATGAGCCTCCGTCTGAATTCTAACGCGGAGGGCGAACAGGTTGCAGGAAGGTAGAAGGTTACAGGCCAGAGGCCACAGGTACGGAGCGCCCGTACCTGTAGCCTTTGGCCTTTTCCCTTTGACCTTCTTTTTCCCTTTGACCTTCCTATTACTTGGGAAGGATCACGGTGTCGATGACGTGAATGACGCCGTTGGACGCCTTGACGTCGGTCGTCACCACGTTCGCGCCGTTGACGGTGACCTTGCCACCCATCACGCCGATCTTGATCGTCTGGCCGTTGACCGTCTTCACGTCCGCACCATTCATCGTCACCACCTGCGCCGCGAGCACGGTGCCCGGCACCACGTGGTAGGTCAGGATGGCCGCGAGCTTCGCCTTGTTTTCCGGCTTGAGGAGGTCCTCGACGGTGCCCTTCGGCAGCTTCGCGAACGCCGCGTCGGTCGGTGCAAACACCGTGAACGGGCCCTTGCCCTTGAGCGTCTCGATCAGACCGGCTGCCTGCAGGGCTGCCGCCAGCGTCTTGAACGAACCGGCCGCCACCGCCGTGTCAACGATGTCCTTCGGCGCCTGAGCCTTCACGCTCGAACCCGCCACCAATGCCAAAGCCGCAATCGCGGCCACCGAGAACTTGAGGAACTGTGTCTTCATGATTTGTGTCGTCTCCTGAGAAGTTGTTGTCAGATGAACCCGTTTCATCTTAGATTACATACGTTTGACTCAAGCGAAATAGATTGTCTGATAAGCAACTGGATTGCTTAAAGAGAAAATTTATGGCGCCATAGTGCACCACAAGAAAAAGAGGTAGTGCGTTGCTCTCTCCAACCCTGACCGAAGGCCTTGAACGCTATGAAATAGGGCCCAAACTTCGCGCGCTTCGACTCAAAAAGAAGATGGGCCTCGTGCAGTTGGGAAAACACACGGGGCTATCGCCGGCGTTGTTGTCCAAAGTCGAGCGTGGACGCTTGTTCCCGACACTGCCGACCCTGCTGCGGATTTCGCTGGTGTTTGGGGTCGGGCTCGAGCACTTCTTTGCAGAAGCCCGCGAGAAACCTGTGATGGCCGTCGTCAGACGCGCCGACCGCGTGCGCCTGCCGGAGAAACCAGACGGCGAGCCAAGCGCCTATGCGTTCGAATGCCTGGACTACCCGGCCACCGAACGAAAGCTCAACGGGTATTTCGTCGAATTTGAACCTGCGTCCAAGACGGCGTTTGAACCACACGTCCACCCAGGCGCCGAAGTCTTGTATGTGCTGCGAGGAAAACTGGTCGTCAGCTATGAGGGAGAGGACCACCTGCTGAACGAGGGCGACTCAATGTATTTCGATTCCAGTCGCCCCCACAGCTACACCCGACAGGGCAACATGCCGTGTTCAGCCGTGGTGGTGACCACCGCGTGAGAAAAAGACGTCGGGTGTCTTTTTCACTTTTTCAGCGGGCGGTCGTTTCCAGGTGGAGCAACCGGCGTTTGCGCCACAAGCCGCCGCCGTAGCCGCCAAGTTCGCCGCTCTTGTTCACCACGCGGTGGCAGGGGATCACGATGGCAATGCGGTTGAGGCCGTTGGCGCGTCCCACGGCGCGGACGGCGGCGCGATTGCCGAGCGCAATGGCGACGTCCTCATAGGACCGCGTCTCGCCGTAGGGAATTTTCAGGAGCTCGGCCCACACGCGCTCTTCGAAGTCCGTGCCCGGCGCGACGACCGGCACGGCGAACTCGCGCACCGTGCCCGCGAAGTATCCCTGCAGCTCCGACTTGAGCGTGTCGAGATGGGGATGGTCGGCCGGGACGAGTGCCTGCTTAAAACGTTTGCGCACGGTGTCGAGCTGCGCTTCCAGCATGCGCCGATCGGTGAACTCCAGGAGATTCACCCCCGCATCGGTCGCACCGGCAATCATCGGGCCGACAGGCGTGTCCATCCACCCAAGATGCACCGCCTCCGCACCGACCGCCTGTCCAGGCGCGGTGCCAAACACGCGGCCAAAGGCTTCCCTGAAGCCGCTGTGGCTTTCATATCCCGAATCAAACACGGCATCGTCGACCTGGCCGCCGTGTTTGATCACATCGAGTGCTGAGGCCAGACGACGCGCGCGGCAGTAGGCCTGGAAGGTCAGTCCGTACCTGGAGGCGAAATATCTCCGCACACGCGCGGGTTCGAGTCCCATCGCGGTCAGGTCGGCGTCACGCACACGATCATTGGGTGCCGCCTCGATGCGCGCGACCACGCGGCGCACCCATTCGGGATGGTCGCCTTCCCCTTCGAGTGGGCGGCACCGCAGGCAGGCGCGGTATCCCGCAAACATGGCGTCTTTGACCGAGCTGTAGAACTCGACGTTTTCAGGTTTGGGTTTGCGGGCGGTGCACGACGGCCGGCAGAAGATGCCGGTCGTTTTGACACCCAGATAGAAGACGCCGTCGTAGGACGCATCCCCCTTGAGGTAGGCGCGTTCCATCTCGGGGCGCGGCGGCAGCGGCAGGGCGTCGAGGAGCGGAAACTCGGTGGTCGTCATGCAGCGATTCTGTCGTCAGCCTATCGCAGGCTTCCACCGGGAAAGCGACAAGTAATTTATGGACGACCTCAGAGGTCGTCCACGCCGGTCGGAGGCGGACGAGTCTAAAACGGCTGAAACGGCGGTGATCCGAATCTGGGTGTCATCAGCAGCGTGATCAACGGATAGGCATACGCCAGGATCACGAGCACGATCGCGACGATGGTCCACAGGCCGAAGCGATCCCAGAGCCCCTTCTCGGTCACCGGTTCGAGTGCCACAGCGAACTCGAAGGCCGGGGGCTCGATGCGTTTGCCGCCAAGCCACGTGGCCAGCACGACCGCCACAAAACACAGGGCGCTCACAAACAACACGATGCCTCCGATGGCACCGGCCTGCGTGAGGCTCTCCCAGGCACCGCCCTGTTCGCCGGCGAGTGCTCCGGAATAGACACGGCGTGGCAGGCCACGGAGACCGGCGATGTGGAAGCTCGTGCTGAAGATCCCCATGCCGATGAACCACAGCCACGGCTGGATGCGGGCGAGGGCGGGCAGCGCCAGTTGACGCCCGAGCAGACGCGGCATCAACCAGTAGGTCGCGCCCATGAACGTCAGGGCGGAGGTGGTGCCGAGCGTCACATGAAAGTGCCCCATGATCCACGCGGTGTTGTGCACCATCGAGTTCATGCCGTAGGCGGCGTTGATCGCCCCTCCAAACCCTCCGAACGCGAAGGACAGGATCGCCAGCGCCATGGCGAGAAAAAACGGGTCCTTCCACGGCAACGTGCCGATCCAGTCGAACAATCCCTTCGCGCCCTTGAGTCGCCCGGCCACTTCCAGCGAGGCGATCACCGTGAATGCCGTCACGAAGCTCGGAAACAGAATGGCGAACGTCGTGATGGTGTGCGCAAACTTCCAGCTCGCGCTGATGCCGGGATCCGAGAACTGATGATGGAATCCCACCGGCGTCGACAAAATCACGAACAGGATGAAGACCATGCGTGCGAGCTTGTCGCTGAACAGGCGCCCACCGGCGATGCGGGGCATCACGGTGTACCAGAGCACGTACGCCGGCATCAGCCAGAAATAGACCAGGGGATGTCCGAACCACCAGAAGAGGGTGCGCGCGACAATCGGGTCGATCGTCTCCACCCAGCCGAGCGACCACGGAATGAGCTGGAACAACATCTCCATGGCGACACCGGCGGTCGCGAGGTACCAGACAATGATTGTGGCGATGGTGCCGTGCGTGGCCATCGGCACCGGCTGCGTCGGGTGCTCGCGCTTCCACGACCGGTAGCTCGCAATGACCACCCCGCCCCACAACCACGACCCAATCACCAGCATCGTCGCACCGATGTAGAACATCGGGTGCGCCTGCATCGGCGGGTAGAACGTATAGAGGACCGTGCTCTGGCCGGTGAGAATGGTGTAAACGGCCCCCACCGTGCCCACCAGCGCGATCCAGAAGCCGAGCCACGCGGTCTTGAGCCCGACCAGTCGGCCGAGTTGCGCATGCGTCAGCGCGTACCCGAGGCCCATGATGAAAAACGTGGTGAACACCAGCGCCATCAACACGCCATGGGCCGTGACGAAGAGGTAGTAGAGCGACTCGCTGCGCATCGGGAATTCGACGTCCGCGATGGACAACCCCTGCAACACGCCCATGCAGGCTGCCACGCCAAAGGCGGCCACCGCCACCGCGATGTGTGTGGCCGCCAACCTCGCCTGTGGTGTACCGCCGATGACCGCGCCCTGGCCGCTCATCGCTGACCTCCCGTGGCGTCCGTCACGGTGATGATCCCGACCATGGCGTGGTGCATCAGTCCGCAGTATTCATTGCAGGCGATGTCGTAGTTGCCCGCCTTCTTGAACGTGTACGTGAACTGGCTGACATACCCTGGCACCGCCATCGCATTGGCATTGGTGCCGACCACCTGGAATCCGTGCACGACATCGGCGCTCGTGATGCGGAAGGTGATTGGGGTGTTGACTGGCACTTCGATCGGGTTCGGCCAGAACCCGAACATCTGCGCCAGCACCGGCACCACGATGCGCCCGTCCGGTTCCACGCGCATCTTGGGATCGCCGAATTCCGGATGTTCGCTGATCGTGGTTGGGTCCACCGTCTCAATATGACTCGGCGGATGGATCGCCTGCGTGACCGCCGTAATTCCGATCACGGCCAGGAAGGCCACGATGAGGCCGCCGGCGCCCCACATCCAGATGCGTTCGTACGTGTCTACGGACATGAGTATCAACTCCAGGACTTCGGGACCTCGGGACTTCGGGACTTCGTCAGTGCGTCGGTGCCCCGATGGCGAGGAAGCGGAGGACGTACATCGCCAGCCACCCAACGCCAAACAGTGCGCCGAAGACAAAGACGATGGCGACGGTGCCGCGCGGGTGTTCAAACGGTATCGGAGAGTCAGGACGCTCGTCGGACATGAGACCACGACCTTTTGTGTGGAAGTGCTGATGGAGCCTATCCGATCCGCGCGTGGTTGGAAATTGCGAGTAATTCAGTCTTTGATGCCGCTATGATCGGGAGCTGACGACATGCCCACGCACACCATTCTTCAGTCTCTTCCCGTCGGCGAACAGGTCGGCATCGCGTTCTCCGGCGGGCTCGATACCAGCGCGGCCCTCCATTGGATGCGGGCCAAAGGCGCCATTCCGTTCGCCTACACGGCGAACCTGGGCCAGCCTGACGAACAGGACTACGGGGCCATTCCGAAAAAGGCGCTGGAATACGGCGCCGAGAAGGCGCGGCTGGTGGATTGCCGTAGGCAGCTCGTGAACGAAGGGATCGCGGCGCTGCAGTGTGGCGCGTTCCACATCACGACCGCGGGCGTGCCCTACTTCAACACCACGCCTCTGGGCCGTGCGGTCACGGGCACGCTGCTCGTCTCGGCGATGAAAGAAGACAACGTCAACATCTGGGGCGACGGCAGCACCTACAAGGGCAACGACATCGAGCGGTTTTACCGCTACGGCCTGCTGACCAACCCGAACCTGCGCATCTACAAACCGTGGCTCGACCAGCAGTTCATCGATGAACTCGGTGGCCGCAAAGAAATGTCGGAGTACATGCAGGCGCACGGCTTCGGCTACAAGATGTCAGTCGAGAAGGCCTACTCCACCGACTCGAACATGCTTGGTGCCACGCACGAAGCGAAGGATCTTGAACTGCTCTCCACCGGCATCTCCATTGTCGATCCGATCATGGGTGTGGCGTTCTGGAAGGAATCGGTGGCGGTCAAAGCCGAACGCGTCACGGTGAGATTTGAAGAAGGCCATCCCGTGTCAATTAACGGCGTATCGTTCGCCGATCCCGTCGCGATGATGATGGAGGCGAATGTGATCGGCGGTCGGCACGGGCTGGGCATGTCGGACCAGATCGAAAACCGCATCATCGAAGCCAAGAGCCGCGGCATCTATGAAGCGCCAGGCATGGCGCTGCTGTTCATCGCCTACGAACGTCTGGTGACCGGCATCCACAACGAGGACACGATCGAGCAATATCGCGACAACGGCCGCAAGCTCGGCCGCTTGCTCTATCAGGGTCGCTGGTTCGACTCGCAGTCGCTGATGCTGCGCGAAACCGCCCAGCGCTGGGTCGCACGCGCGATCACGGGCGAGGTCACGGTCGAGCTGCGTCGCGGCAACGACTACTCGCTCGTCAACACCGAGAGCCCCAACCTCACCTACAAACCCGAGCGCCTGACCATGGAAAGCGGCGCGGGCGAGTTCACGCCGCAGGATCGCATCGGGCAGTTGACGATGAGGAACCTCGACATTGCTGATACGCGCGACAAACTGCGCGTCTATCTCGGCACCGGCCTGCTGAAGTCGTCGCCCGGGTCGTCGATTCCGCAGATTGGTTCCGGAGACAAAGACCTGGACTGATGTTTTTGCACAGGGAGGCACGGAGACACGGAGGTTCCCTGTAAAACCTGATCTTCTCCATGGCCTACGAGCTTCGAGATTTTTACAACGCCACGGTCATTGACGACGTCGCGCGCGACTTGAAGCGCGCGTACTCGGTATTTGGGGTGCGCGCGTTCACAAAGCAGTGCCTGGACTGACTGGCGGCGATGCGGCTGCAGTACGAGATCACGCAGCGGTTCTCGGCTGAGTTCAGCATTCGCGCGTTCCTGAACGCACACCCCGAAGCGCCGGTCTACTTGAGCTGATGGGGGCAGGTGCGACACCACAAATACGGCTCGACGATATGCGGATCAGTCCGAAGCGCGCCGACCTTGCTCAGGCTGTTTGGGCGGCGAGGACCCGCTCGAGCAAGTCGGCTACGCCCAAAACTGGTGCCTGTCGTCGCAAGTAGACCAGGTCCAGCCGTGGCCCTTGCACCCGGACGATGCCAAGTACATCCCGCCACTGGCGATCGGAGACTTCGCCACCAAGGCGGAACCATCGCAGTTTCTGCAACAGGATGTCCTCGGGCGGGTGAATCGGAATTACAACGCCTTCACCCAGCGGCACCAGGAGTCGGCGCTGGATCTGCTCGGCGTCGAGCGGCGTGCCGCCTGCCACAAAGAGGTCGACCTTCAGCATCGTCGCGTTGTCGATGAGATTCACGCTGCTGCGATTGCGCACGGCTCGGCGAACCGCGTCTTCGTCGACGTAGAAGTCGGGCGCGAGCGCCGCGACCAGCGCCGCCACATCGCCCTCCACACAGGCGACGACCACGTCGATGTCGACGGTCGACCGCGGCTCGCCGGCAAACGACGCGGCGATCGATCCCCCAATGGTGTGACCGATCCCGAGGGCGTCCAGCACGCGCGTGACGCGCAGCGCCACCTGAATGGGATCAGTCGGCGGCGGCGTCATTCAACAAGATCCGCCGCATCCGGGTAGGCTCGTACTGCGAGGTCGGCCCCAAGTGTCAGGATCGCCAGGCGCAGAAACTGTTCGCGCGCACCCGCCTCCGGAAACCGATGGCGCACGCCCGCGCGCGCCATCTCAAACACCGCCGTCGTCAGCCCAGACACAGTGGCCGCCTTCTGCGCGGGCGACATCGCCCGCCAGATTTCGACTTGTCGGTGCTCGGTCGCGGCATCCGTATCGGCGGCCAGACGCGGTTCGTCGTTCATGCTTGCTACATTATCGACCATCCAGCCGCGGTGGCATACTTGGCTCAGGAGTGTGGTCATGAATCGCGTCCCCCGAGTTACGTCTCCCCTGCTCGCCCTGGTCCTGATGGTCGTCTTCGCTGCCGGCGCGTTCGCCCAGGAGGCTTTCACCCCGCATCACGTTGCAAAGATCCGAACCGTGGCGCAGATCGCCATCTCCCCTGACGGCACCGAGGTCGCCTACGTGCTCGCGGTGCCCCGCATTCCGTTTCAGGATGACGATGGTCCGGCGTGGACGGAGTTGCATGTGGTCCGGACCGACGGGCAGTCGCGGCCGTATGTGACCGGCGCGGTGAACGTGGCGAATGTCCGATGGACACCCGATGGACGAGGAATGGCATTTCTGGCGAGACGCACAGGGGATGCGACGCGGTCGCTCTACGTCGTGCCGCGTGATGGCGGTGAAGCGCGCAAGGTGCTCGCGCACACGACCGACCTCGTGTCGTACGAGTTCAGCCCAGACGGCAAGCAGGTGGCCTTCGTCGCGCGTGACGCCGCGCCGACCGAGCGTGCGGACTTGGTCCGCCGTGGCTTCTCACAGGAGATCTTCGAGGAAGGGCTGCTCTTCCAGCGTTTGTGGGTGGCGTCGTTCGACGGCCGCACCTCCGGCACCGCGCGTGTGGTGAACGTCCCGGGCCACGCCACATCCATCACCTGGAATCCCGCAAGCACACGCCTCGCCGTGTTGTACGCGCCAACGGCGCTGGTGGACGACGACCTCATGGAGAAGAAAGTCCATGTGATCGATCCGGCCATGGGTGAGCCGGTCACCAAATTCAACAATCCCGGAAAGATTGGCCAGGTCGCGTGGAGCCCGGACGGGACCACGCTGGCAATGGTGTCAGCCGCCGACATCAACGACCCATCCGAAGGCCGACTGATGGTCGCGCCGGCAACCGGTGGCGCGCTGCGCGACCTGATGCCGTCGTACAACGCGCACGTGCGCGCATTCGCCTGGAAGGACGCGAACACGCTCGTGTACATGGCCGACGAGGGCGTGACGTCCGCCATTGGAGACATTCGCAAAGACGGCACGTCTCCGCGCGCGGTCATGGCCACCGGTGGCCCTGTGGTGGTCGCGATCGATCGCGCATCCAACGGCACGGTCGCGCTGATCGCCAACACGCCGGCGCATCCGTCTGAGGTCTACGTACTCGACGCCACCGGTGCACCCAAACGTCTCACCGACAACAATCCATGGCTGACGACGATGAAGATGGCGAAGCAGGAGGTGGTGTCGTTCAAGGCGCGCGATGGCGTCGCGCTTGAGGGCATCCTCGTGCGTCCGCTCGACGAGAAGCCGGGACAGCGGTATCCCCTGATTCTCACGGTGCACGGCGGACCGGAGGCGCGTGATGTCAATGGCTGGGTCACGAGTTACTCGAACCCCGGTCAAATGGGCGCCGCACAGGGCTTCGCGGTGTTTTATCCCAACTACCGCGGCAGCACGGGCAAGGGGGTCGCGTTCTCGAAGCTTGGCCAGGGCGAACCGGCGGGCAAGGAGTTTGATGACCTGGTGGACGCGGTGGACCACTTGGTGACGACGGGTCTCATTGATCGCGCGAAGGTGGGCATCACGGGCGGCTCGTATGGCGGCTATGCGAGTGCGTGGGGCGCGACGTATTACACGGAGCGATTCGCGGCGTCAGTGATGTTTGTCGGCATCAGCAACAACGTGTCAAAAGTGGGCACGACCGACATCGCGAACGAAGAGTTCCACGTGCACGCGTTGAAGCGGCCGTGGGACGACTGGCCGTTCCTGCTCGAGCGCAGCCCCATCACACACGTGGCGAAGTCGAAGACGCCGACGCTGATCCTGCACGGCACGGCCGACCCACGCGTGAATCCGACGCAGTCGCTTGAGCTCTATCGCCACATGAAACTGCACGGCAAGACGGTGCGGCTCGTCTGGTATCCGGGCGAAGGCCACGGCAACGCCCGCGCGGCCTCGCGCCTCGACTACAGCCTGCGCCTGATGCAGTGGATGACGCACTACCTCAAGGGCCCCGGCGGCGCACCGCCACCTGCGGACATCGACTATCGGGGACGGTAGCAGAGCGATCAGGGGTGACCGAGGCGGCCGTGGCTACGTGCGCGAGAGGCGCAGGAACATGGTCGAGCTGCCGCGCACGCCACGCCCAATCTGCCGTGAGGCCAGCACGCCGGCGAGCCCCGCGCCGCCCAACACCGTCAGCCCGACGAAGGCGGCGACGGGCAATGCACGTTCCGCCCCTAGCGCCAGGCGGATCGCCAGATCGCGTCGTCGGCGGCGCACCACCATGAGGATGGTGCCGTGCACGGCCACGGCGGCCAGCCCGGCTGACGTCACGCCATACCACGCGAAGACCCGCGCGGCCATGTGTTCCTCCGACTGCGTGGCGGCGCACAACAGTCGCTGAGTCTGGTGGCGTTGCGATCAGGCGTGACGTTCGAGTCGATTTCGACCACAAATCCCGCCATCGAAGTGGCCTTGCATCACCGTCCCGGTGGCCGCACCACGGCCACGGCGACGGTGACGGCGACAAGTCCTCCTCGTGCATACTACGGCGTGATCATCGTGGGCACGTCGAGCGTATTCAACCCGGAGATTCGCCTCCCCGTCCTTGTCACGATCAGGCCGCGTTGAGCCTGTGATGAGGTGTCCGTGTTTCCGTTGACGGAAGGCCTGCGGATCGTTCGCTCGGTCATTCGAGACAGGCGCTTCCTGCTGGCGGCGGTGGCAGTCCTGACGGTCGGTGGGGTGTTGGCGGGATTGCTCGTACGTTTTGTGTCGCTGTCGCACTGGGTGCCCCCGGTCGGCGAAGGGCGACGGATTCTCTATATCGACCAGCGGAACCAGGGGATGGTCATCGGGCTTGGCCACGGGACCGTCACTGACCTTCGCGGCATTGACGGGATCTTCGACCACCTGGCCATCCGAAGCGAGGACAGGGGCCGCAGCCGCAGCACAGGCACACGGCTGCTGCGCGGTGAAATTGTCTCCGGCAACTACTTCCACGTCCTCGGCCTTTCGGCTTCGATCGGGCGAACCCTTGGAGCGCCCGACGACTCGCCGGGCGCCAACCGAGCGGTGGTCATCAGTCACCGCCTCTGGAAGGAGCTCTTCGATTTCAGCCCCACTGCCGTGGGCCAGACGATCGATCTGCAAACCGCGGCCACCGGCCTGCGAGCGTCGCCCTCCCCCACCTATGAGGTGGTCGGCGTCATGCCGGAAGCGGCCTCGTCGCTTGCCACCCCGTTTGCCTCGATCGACTACTGGGTTCCCGTGGCGGTGCGTGCGGCCGACTATGCGTGTGACGTCGATCTGTATTCCGACAACTGGTTCTTCACCGCAGTGGGCACCCTGCGCGCTGGTGTGACACTGGCCCAGGCTGAATCAGCGACCACCACGGCCTGGCGGCACTCGATCGACCGCAGGCTCCCGGGACGATTGCCGGGACGCTCCCTCCGGATCTCCGAGGCGCCAAGTTTCGCGCTGCCGCTGGACCGATCCCGCCTCGGGATCGAACGTCTGAGCGTGCTGGCCCTGGGTCTTGCGGGGTTGGTGGTCGTGACCTCGCTCAGCAATCTCTCGGGTCTTCTGATGCTGCGAGCCGTCCGCCGCCGCCGCGCCGACGCCACCAAGTACGCGCTCGGCGGCGGCCGGTGGCTCGCCACAGGCACGGTGTGTGTCGAGGCCGCAATCATCGGGACAGTGACCGCCCTCGCGGCGCCTGTGGCGATTCTGATGCTCACGTCGGCGCTGGCGGCCGCGATGGATGTGCCGTCCGACGTCCTGGACGTGTTGACCGGGCAATC
>CAYZLT010000010.1:0-21532 GCA_964479175.1 uncultured Solibacteraceae bacterium
CAACGTGCCTGGCGTCGGCATGGACTTCCTGAGTCTGATGGCCATCATCTGGAATGACTTTGCGCTGCCGATTGGCGGCTTCCTGCTCGCGATCTTTGTCGGCCACGTCTGGCGCGCCGACAAAGCGCTTGAGGAACTCAACGTGGGCGGCCGGATGCCGGCCGCGCCCCTGTGGAGTTTCCTGATCCGCTGGGTGTGCCCGGTCGCGATCTTCATGGTTATTGTGTTCACCGCGCTGGACTTGCTGGGTTAACGAAAAAGGATTGAGGATTTACAGATGGATGTGTTGGCACTGACTCGATGGTTTGAATCGATTGAAGCCACGGTATGGCACTGGACCTTCATGCCGCTTGTCTTGGTGGTCGTCGGCGGCATTCTGACGGTGGCCACCGGCTTCGTTCAGATTCGGCGTTTCCCGGTCGCCCTGCGGATGGTCATGAAGGGGGCTTTCTCGAAATCCGCGAAGGACTCCAAGACGATCACGCCGTTCCAGGCGCTGTCGACCGCGCTGGCGTCCACCGTGGGCAACGGCAACATCGGCGGTGTGGCGACCGCCATCCTGATTGGTGGCCCCGGCGCGGTCTTCTGGATGTGGGTCTGTGCCACGGTCGGCATGGCCACCAAATACGCCGAAGCCGTGCTCGGCGTGCACTACCGTGTCACGCGCGAAAACGGTGAACTGGCCAGCGGCCCGATGTACTACATCACCCGCGGCCTGGGCAACAGCAGCCTGGGCAAGACCCTCGCGTGGCTGTTTGCCTTCTTCGGCATCGCCACCGCCATGTTCGGCACCGGCAACATGGCGCAGTCCAACACGGTCGCCATTTCCTTCGTGGCGGCGTTCAAGGCCGTGACCGGCAACGTCATTCCGACATGGGTCCCCGGTCTGCTCATCACGGTCTCGGTCGGCCTGGTGTTACTGGGCGGCATCAAGCGCATCGCCAACGTCGCCGAGAAGCTCGTGCCGTCGATGATTCTGCTCTATCTGATCGCGGCCGTGAGTTTTGTCATCATCAACGCCGGACAACTCCCCCACGTGTTCGGCCTGATCTTCTCCGAGGCATTCTCGCCCACCGCCGCCGTGGGCGGCTTCGCCGGAGCGACCGTGGCGCAGTCCATCGCCATGGGCATGAGCCGCGGCGTGCTCTCGAACGAAGCGGGCCTGGGCAGCGCGCCCATGGCGCACGGCATCGCCGACGTCAGACACCCGGCTGAACAGGGCGTGGTCGGCGTCTTCGAAGTCTTCATCGACACCATCGTCGTCTGCTCCATGACGGCGTTTGTGATCCTTGAGTCGGGGCTGTGGACCTCCGGTCTCTACCAGAGCGCCGACTTGACCGCAGCGGCGATGAGCCAGACCATTCCGTATGCGACAGTCGTCGTCGCGATTTGCTCCTTCCTGTTCGGCTTCTCAACGCTGATCGGATGGAGCTACTACGGTGAGAAGTGCTTCGAGTACATCTTCGGACCGGCGTACACGAAGGTCTACCGGGTGCTCTTTGTGGCCCTGATCATGGTCGGCGCCGTGGTCTCGGTGCCGCTCGTGTGGGCGATTGGCAACCTGCTGAACGCCTTCATGGCGTTCCCGAACCTCATCGGCCTCGCCATCCTGCTGCCCGTCGTCAGGAAAATCACGAAGGACTACTTCAGTGGCACCGGCAAGGAATACTCGGTGGACCACCCCACGACGGGGGCGCGCATCGGGAACTGACGGACGGTCCAGGGTCCGACACAGGGTCCACGGTCCAGGGTTCGGGAATACGGAAGGGCGCTCGCTTCGGCGGGCGCCCTTTTTTTATTGCGACAACGTCAGCCGGCTGGCGGCAGCGCTCGCATCCACTGGATGACTCGCGCCTCGGTGGACGACAGCGACTCGCCCACCATGTCGCTGATGACGGCCAGCGAGTCCGCGCCGGCCGCCAGCACACTGGAGGCGCGCTCGTGGGTGATGCCGCCAATCGCCACCAGCGGCAGACCGGCGCCATGCGCGACCGCAGCCGCGCGCTGCACCTGATCGAGGCCGACCGCGTCGTACCCGGTCTGCTTGGTGCGGGTGCCGAACACCGGGCCTATGGCGACATACGACACCGGCTGCGTCACGGCATCCGCCACCTGTGCATCGGTGTGAGTCGAGAGGCCGACAACGGCATTTGGACCCACCAGGCGGCGCACCTCTGCCGGTGAGAGGTCGGCCTGTCCGACGTGGACGCCGTCGGCACCACACATCGCGGCAATGTCGGCACGGTCATTCACAAGGAGGTTTGCGCCCGCCGCACGCGTGCGCGTGAGCAACGCCTCGGCCAGCACCAACAGCGGCCCAGACGCCATCGCCTTCGCGCGCAGCTGAATCAGGCGGATGCCACCCTCGAGCCACACGTCGCACACATCGAGTGGGTCCAACCCGCGCGCTGCGAGCAGATCAATGTCGAGAATGGGATAAAGACGAGGAAGAGACGTATTCACAGGCAGGCACCGAGAAACGGAGAACTCAGGGTTTTTATGAAAACAACCTCCGTGTCTCCGTACCTCCCTGTAAAAAAAAGGACTACGCCGACTCCGCGAGCGGCTTTGCCGGTTTGGCCGGCGGCATGAAGCGATCCATGAACGCCGTATTGATGCGCGCGGCCTGGAAGTCCGGGTCGTTGATGATCTTCAACTGCAGAGGGATGGACGTCTTGATGCCCTCGACCACGGTCATCTCGAGCGTACGGCGCATCCGGGCGATCGCTTCGTTGCGGTCGCGCCCGTAGGTGATGATCTTCGCGATGAGCGAGTCGTAATACGGGGAGACCATGCAATCGGAGTGCACGAAGGTATCCACACGCACACCAGGTCCACCCGGCACACTGAAGGCCGTGATGAGGCCAGGGCTGGGCGCAAAGGTGACCGGATCTTCGGCGTTGATGCGGCACTCGAGCGCGTGACCGCGGAACTCGAACTCGCTCTGGCGATAGCCGAGCTTTTCACCGGCCGCCACACGAATTTGTTCCTTCACAATGTCGATGCCCGTGATGAACTCGGTCACCGGGTGTTCGACCTGCAGCCGGGTGTTCATTTCGAGGAAGTAGAAGTTCCCGGTGTCATCGAGCAGGAACTCAAACGTGCCGGCGTTGGCGTATTCGACCGCGCGCGCGGCCTCGACGACCGTAGCCCCGAGTTTCTTGCGCTGTTTGTCGGTCAAGACCGCCGACGGCGCTTCTTCAACCAGCTTCTGGTGACGACGCTGCACCGAACACTCGCGTTCACCGAGGTGCACCACGTTGCCGTGGTGATCGCCCATGACCTGCACTTCGATGTGGCGCGGCGCTTCGAGGTATCGTTCCAGGTAGACGTCGCCGACTCCAAAGGCCGCTTCCGCTTCGCGCATCGCCACCTTGACGCGTTTTGGAAGTTCGTCGTGACTGCGCACGATGCGCATGCCGCGACCACCACCACCGGCCACGGCCTTGATGATGAGCGGCAGACCGAGTTCCTTGCCGATCTTGATCGCCTGCTCTTCACCGGCGACGGGGCCGTCACTGCCTGGCAGAATCGGGACGCCCGCTTTTTTCATTGCCCGACGTGCGCGGACCTTGTCGCCCAGCAACCGGATGACGTTGGGATTCGGTCCGATGAACTTGATGTGGCACGCTTCACACACTTCCGCGAGATACGCACTCTCTGACAGGAAGCCATACCCGGGATGGATCGCATCGGCACCAGTGATCTCGGCCGCGCTGATGATCGCCGGCACACTCAGGTAGCTGTCGGCGCTGCGCGCGGGGCCGATACACACGTCCTCGTCGGCGAACCGAACATGGAGCGAATGCTCGTCGGCTTCCGAGTAGACGGCGACCGTCTTGATCCCCATTTCGCGGCACGCGCAGATCACGCGCAACGCGATCTCTCCACGATTCGCAATGAGAATTTTGTTAAACACTTAGTTCCTTGATGTCATGAGACTTTGATCGTGAAAATCCGATCGCCAAACTGCACCGGCTGACCGTTGTCGACGTAGACGCCGACGACTTCGCCGTCCACCTCGGACTCGATCTCGTTCATGAGCTTCATCGCTTCGATGACGCACAGGACCTGGCCTTTTTTCACCATCGTGCCGACTTCGGCAAACGGACGCGCGCCCGGTTCGGGCGCACGATACAGGGTGCCCACAATGGGCGCCTTGATGACGGCCAGGGGCGTGCCCTCGTCAAGAGGAGCGGGCGCCGGCGTCGCGACAGGCGCGGGCGCATGGTGCTGCAGATGCTGCACCGGCTGCACAGGCGGCGCGGCCGCATGCGTGACGATCACGTCCGGCCCCGCTTTGCGCACACGCATCTTGAGGCCGTCCTGCTCGAGTTCGAACTCGGTCAGGTCGTGTTCGCGAACCAGTTCCAACAGTTGTTTGATGTCGTCGAGATTCATAAATTGGGAATCTGAATGAGGTCTCGAGGTGTCGTGGTTATCAGTTCGGCGCCCACATCGGTCACCACCACGTCATCCTCCAATCGGGCACCGCCAAGTCCCGGCACATAGGCGCCAGGCTCCACGGTGCAGACCATGCCGGCCTCGAGTACCTCTTCGGGAGGACTCAGTCGAGACACCCGGGGCGCTTCGTGCACCTCCAGGCCTAAACCGTGGCCGGTTCCGTGAACAAATGCAGCCCCAAGTCCTTTGTCTTCAAGAACTTGCCTGGCCGCGGAATCAACACGCACCGCAGGAATCCCTGCCCGTATCGCGTCCAGAGCCGCCCCGTGGGCCGCACGAACCGCTGCATACAGCGATTCAAGCTCTGGCCCCACCCGACCGACCGCAGCCACCCGGGTAAGGTCCACGCAGTATCCGTCCAACACGCCGCCGAAGTCCAGCACGACGAGGTCCCCGGCGGTCAATGGCCGGAGCCCCGGGCGGGCGTGTGGATGGGCGCTGTTGGGCCCGGATGCCACGATGGTGTCAAAGGCCGGCTTGGTGAACCCGGCCTCGAGCAGGGCCCGGTCAATGTCCGCCGCCACCTCCCGCTCCGGGCGGCCGGCCCGCACCCACTCGGGCAGCCGATTGGCCACCCCCGACAGCAGGGCGCCGGCCCGTCTCAGGATCGCCAACTCGTGGTCATCCTTCCGGACGCGGAGCGGTTCGACGAGCGGGCCGGGACTCTGCCAGTCCGCCTCATACACCTGCTGCCATCGCGTGAGGGTCGCCACCGTGGTGTGCTCCCCCTCAAAGACCACACGTCGGGCCACGGCCCTGTGCAGAGCCCCATGCAGCGCCGGATCAAACCCCTGGTCCACCGTCTGGATGATGACGGGCGCCAGCCGACCATCCGCCTGCATCTCCTGAGCCACAGTGGTGTACCGGCCGTCCAGGAGCAGCTGTGTGCCCGACGCCGTTTGCAGGAGCAGCCCCGCACTGGCCTCAAGGCCCGTGAGGTACTGAATGTTGGTCGGCGAGGAAATCAGACAGACGTCAGCGCCGGTCGCCGCCCACGACGCGCGCAACGCGTCGAGTCGCGCCTGCCAGTTCGCCACAGCCATACGCGACGCATGTTACGGCAGGACCGTCACCGTTCGTGTGGCCACCGCTTTCCGCCCGGTGTTGTCGGTCACGGTCAGGACCACCGTGAAGGTCCCCGGTGCACGGAACGTATGGATGGGCGCCGAGCCCGACGCTTGATTGCCGTCGCCAAACTCCCAGTCAAACCCCACCAGGGTTCTGCCCGTCGGCACCGTCGACGAGGCGGCATTGAAGACAATGGAGGTACCGACGGCAGGAGCGGTCGGCGAGAAGGTGAACGCTGCGACAGGGTTGGCGGCCGCGACCACCGTGATTGGCGTCGGCGCCGTGGCGGCACTCTGGCCGCGATCATCGGTCACCGTCAGCCGTACCAAATACGTCCCGGCCAATTCGTACGTGTGTGTGCGCGTGCGGCCGGTCCCGGTCCCGCCATCACCAAACGCCCACGTGTATCCCACAATCTGTCCGTCGTCTGACGACGCCGAGGCATCGAAGAGGAGCGGCTCATTTTCGCGGCCGCTTGATGGCGAGATGAAAAAGCTCGGCACTGGTGTGCCATTGGGCGGCAGGATGACACCGGGTCGCACCAGCCTCAACTCCGCTGTGCGCGGCAGCGCATTCTGATAGTTGGTCCCGATCATCGTCGCCCGAATCGTCACCGTGGTGTCGTCCTGCACGGAGGGTGGCGGGGCCGAGGGGGACTGATACGTGGTGGTCGCCCGGCCATCAGTGCCTGTCGACAGCGTGCGATTGGCCAGAGTGCCAAAGTCCACGACTGTGGTCCCCACCAGCACATCGAGGCGCACGGAGAGACCGACCACCGGCAACCCCGTCGCATCGCGGGCATGCAGGGCGACGGTCGCCGTCGACGAGCCGTCCTGCCGGATCATGTCGGGCGTCACCGAGATCCCGAGCGATGTCGAGAACTCCGACGGCCCCGTCGGTGCCGGCGTGGACACCGAGTCCACCGCACACCCCACCGACACCGACAGCAGCGCACTCACTCCCCACCAAATCACTGCACGTCTCATTGCTGTTGCCTCGATGCCTTGCGAACCGTGGACCGTGGACCCTGGAACCGTGGACCGTGCGTCACTCGGGATCGCCCCAGTCTGCAAAATTGACACTGATGTTCGCCGTCGCCACCACGTCGCGGCCGGCCTGATCGGTGCCGTAAAAGGTGATCTCGGCGAGGGTGGAGATCGCCATCGCTCCCCCACCGCCGACCAGGGCCAGGAGTGGCGACTCCGACTTCGCCTGAATGCGCACCAGCGTGAACGCCGCCGAGATCGGCTCGGAGCCCACGGTCACAGTGACGGCACCGTCGAACCCGAACGGCACGTCCACGCCGGGCGTGTTGCGCCCGTCCGCACGACGGAAGACCACGCGATACCGGCTGACGGTGATGAAGTTGGCGGCCGCCGCGGTGAGCGACGGATTTTTCATCGCGAGTCGGAATCGCACCTGCCCGACATCCTCAAAGACGGTGGGCACGCGCATGTCCACACCGTTGATGCTGGCGTTCACCAGCGTCTGGACATCGGACCCCAGCGTGCCGCCGAAGGTGGTGGCGGTCGCACCGGACGCCGCGACAAACGATTCAACGATCAGATAACTGCTGGCCTCACCGGGGCGGCCGGCGGCGGCACATCCGGCACCAGACATCAGCAGCGCGACCGCGCCGCAGCGTGCCACAAACGATCGCGTCATAACCCACTCCGCAGAATGCGTGGCGTGATGAAGATCAGCAGCTCACGTGTTTCGTCCTGGACCGTGTCGCGCTTGAAGAGCCAGCCCAGCAGCGGCACGCGATGAAATCCCGGCGTGCGATCCTGCGTGGACTGTTCACGGCTGACATAGATGCCGCCGATGACCGTGGTCGCGCCGTCACTGACCTGCACCGACGTCTTCGCGCGTTGGGTATCAATGGGCGGGATGTTGTTGACCTGTCGCGTGAAGTCCGGTGTGGCGTTTTCAAGTTCCACATCCATGATCACGGTGTTGGCGGCCGTGATGCGCGGGGTGACGAGCAACTTGAGCGCCGCGTCCTTGAATGTCACCGTCACGGTGTTGTTCGCCACCGTCTGAATGGGAATCTGCACGCCCTGCGTCATCTCCGCCTGTTTGTTGTTTTGCGTGGTGACGCGGGGCGTGGAGAGGATGCGGCCGTTGCCGGATCGTTCGAGCGCCGTGAGCGCCACGTCCAGGTTGAGCGCACCGGTAATCGACCCGAGGGCGAGTCCGGCCGCCGACGTCGCGCCCGACACCGGCAGGTTGACCGCCGTGGAGCCATCGCCCGCCGCGCGCCCGCTGACTGCGCCGGTATTGGGAAATGCCGAACCGGTGGTGTTGCCCAGTTCGGGCGACACGCGCCCTGATCCGCCCCACTGCACACCAAGCGCGCGCGCCGAGTCGCGATTGGTCTGCACGACACGCGCTTCGATCTCCACTTGGGGTTCGGGGCGATCCAGCGTGGCGATCAGTCCGGCCACCGCCTCCAGCTGATCGGGCAGGTCGCGCACGATCAACGTATTGGTGCGCGCGTCAAATCTGGTGTCGCCGTGTTTCGAGAGAATCGCCGCCTTCAGCAGCGGCTCAAGATCGGCCGCGCGTGCGTAGTTGAGCGCAAAGGTGCGAACGGCCAGCGCCGACGGTGCCTGGGCATCGATCAATTTTTGTCGCGCGTCTTCTTCGGCGGCGAGCACCCCCATCGGCACGACCCGCACGACCGAGCCTTCGACGATGTAGCCGAGTTTGCTGGTTTTGAGAATGACCTCCAGCGCCTGATCCCACGGCACGCGTGTGAGCTTGATATCGACCGTGCCCGTCACGGACGGGTCGATGACCAGGTTGAGTCCGCCCAGTTCGGCAAACGAGCGCAGCACCATCCGCAGGTCGGCGCCTTGAAAATCGAAATCAGCCGGGGCCCCCGTGTATTGCCGCGGCTGCCCGGCCGGCGCCGTCAGCGCCGACGGCACCTGCGCGGTCAACACCAGGCCACACGCGAGCCAGGCCGCCACACACCGCAGGACACGCCTCACAGCCCACCACCTTCGCCAAGGGGGCGCAGGGGTTTGCGCACTTCACGTCCGCCACCGCGAGGCGTGGCCGTGGTGAGGAGCACCACGGCATCCACGTCGATGCGCCTGATGACCGCATCGTGCAGCCGATCCTGTGCCCGCGCCAGATACGTCCGGCCGTCGGGGCCCTCCAGCAGCGCCATCCGTGTCGCCCCACTCGAGATGATGCCCTTGAGCACCACGTCGGCCGCCGTCATCCCGGCCAGGCCGGGCGCTCGACGTGTGGTGGCCGCACCCGCCGCGGCCTGCGGCGTCGGCGGTGACACCAGCGGCGCAAACGGATCACGTCGACTCTGGCCGTCATAGTCGGAGACGGGCATGCCGACCCGCGTGCCGATCTTGATCGTCTCCTGCGCGGTCAGCGAGACCGACAGGCACAGCAACACGACTCCCAGAACACTCCGATGGATCATTGTCCTTTTCCAAACACAAACGTCGTGGCGACACACGTGGCCGACACCAGTCCGCGCCTGGCGCCGGCCGGGGCGGTGTTGGTGCGCAGGTGCAGATTGGCGACGGAAATCAACCGCGACTCCGCCGCCACGCGATCAAAAAACACGCCGAGCTCGTGATAGCCGCCCTCCAGACCGAGTTCGATGGGCCACTCGGTGAATTGCGCGCCCTCCGCCGCAGGTTTGGGCGTGAAGCTGTTGATGCTCAAGTTGGATTCGCTGGCAAGTTGATGCAACCCCCGCAGGACGTCCTGCGCGTCTTTTTCATCGGGCAGGATCGCCGTCGTGCCAACCAATGCGGCTTCAAGCGCGGCGACCTCACGCTGGACCTGTGTGAGGCGCTGCGCGGTCTGTGTCGCCCGCGCCACATCGGCCTGCACGACCGCCAAACGCTCCCGCCTCAACGCCAGTTCTGCGCGCTCGGGGGCCAGGAGCACCTGCCACGCCGCGCCAAACGCCATGACGGCGACCGCGAAGCAGATACCGGCCTGTGCCTTCGGCGAATATTGATGGAAGCTGACCGCCATCACGCCCCCCCTTTCCCGGCCACCTGATCGGCGCGCACATCACCACGAATCGCAAACCGCACGACCGACGCCTCGCCGATCGTTTCCATGTTGGTGGTGACGATGTCGAGAGTCTGCAGGAAGCGACCCGATGTCTGCAGCCGGTCGATGAAGTCGGTGAGTGCGGTGAGTGACACGGCGCGGCCTTCGATGCGCACGGACGCGCCCTGCTGCTTCAACTCCAGCAGCCAGAGCCCGTCGGGCAGACTCATGCTCACCGTTTCGAGCAGCACCACCGGCGCGCGCTGCGTGGCACGCAGACGATCGATCAGCGTCAGGCGCTCCCGCAACGCCTTCTCGCGCGCTTCGGATGTCTCAACCAGGCGCGCGGCATCCTGCAACTGCACAAGCGCACTCTCCTGCTGCGCGATCTCCGCGTCCATCGATTGGCGCGCCGCGTCGAGGGACCACCACCAGCCGGCCACACCGATCGCGGTTGCCATCAGCACGGTGACACCAAACAACGCGGCCCGCTGTTCGGCGGGCACGATGAAAAATCGCACCAGGCCGGACTGACGTCGCGACTCGGCTCCGCCGATGAGGTTGACGCGAATCATCGGTCCCCCTCCCGGCGCAGGGCGAGTCCCACGGCCACGGCGTAGGCGGGACCGTCCACATCGGCGCCAATCACGCGCGCCGGGCGATCAATCTGTCGAAACGGATCGGCGACCTCCACCTCGACGTCGAGTTCCGCCGACAACAGATGCCGCAGTCCGTCGATCTGACAGGCACCGCCAGACAACACCACGCGGTCGACGCGTTCGACGGCGGACGAGGCCCGGTGAAAGTCGATCGTTTTGCGAATCTCGAGCATCAGTTGCAGGTGGAGATCACGGACCACGCCCATCGTGCCCTCGTCATTGAGGTGTTCCTGTCTCAACAGCCGCAAGGCCGCCGTGCGATCGAGACCGAGGTCCCGTTCGACGGCATCGAGATAGGCGGAGCCACCCAGATTGATGTCGCGGGTAAACGCCACCTGGCCGTGCTCCACCAGACACGCGATCGTGCCGCGGTGCCCGATGTGCACCAGGACCACCAGCGCGTCGGTCCGATCCGAATAATTGGCTTCGTAGGCGTTGGCCAGGGCAAAGGCCTCGACGTCGAGCACGACCGGGGCCCGTCCGGTCGCCGTCATCGCCGCCACCCGTTCGGCCACGCGATCCCGGCGTGCGGCAACCAGTAACACGTCCAGCGCGTCCGCCGGCAGGGCCCGGGGCCCCTCCAGCACCTGATAGTCGAGCTGAACGTCGGCCAGCGGGAACGGAATGTACTGCGCCGCCTCCTGGGGAATGGTGTCGGCCAGTTCCCGCGCGTCCATTGGCGGCAGGGTCAGCCGCTTCACGATGACGGCGTGGCCGGAGACGGCCGCAGCCACCCGCGCCCGACGCAGGCCGAGGGAGTCCAGAAGGGTCGCTGCGGTCTCGGCCAGTTCGGTCTGGGTCGCCTCTTCCCCGGCTGGCATGAAGGCCTCGCCCGCCGCGATCAGCACCCATCCTCGCCTTTTGGGCCGAAGTGCCACGGCCCGGACGGCGTGGGTGCCCAAGTCGAGCCCGACGAGGGGTGGTTTGAAGGCCGACACGATTCCCATTGCGGCCATGACTAGGGCAAGCCTGATGCCAACCGCCAGGACCGGGACCCGCGCCATGGCCGGACGCGGGGCAAATGGCCGAACGGACTCGGTGGGCCTGGACCGACCCACGCGGATTGTGGGTCCGCGCTCCAGAACTGTAAGCGCCCACGCCGCCCGTTTCCCGTTGTCTACATTGACTTTTTGGGTACCGATGGCTAATCTTTTGGTTTGCCGTCCCTCTGGATTGTTCCGAAGGGTGATGCGGCCGCGCGACGAACCGACGTGGCGTGAAAGAAGGGACTCGTTAGATGGGCACGTTTACCCCCTCTGCCAATGTGATCGACCGGCAGTGGCATGTGATTGACGCGGACGGCCAGGTGTTGGGACGCATTGCGACCGACGCGGCACGTTTGCTGCAGGGCAAGCACAAGGCGGAATGGACGCCGTTTCTTGATCGTGGCGACTTCATCGTGGTGGTGAACGCGGCCAAGGTCAAGCTGACGGGCAACAAGGAAGAACAGAAGATCTATCGCCAGCACTCTGGCTACGAAGGCGGACTCAAGGAAACGCGCGCAAAAATTGTGCGGCAGCGTCATCCGATTCGTCTCGTGGAAGAGGCCGTGCGCGGCATGTTGCCGAAGACCAAGCTTGGCGCCGCGATGTATCGGAAGTTGAAGGTGTACGCCGGCAGCGAACATCCGCATGCGGCGCAGCAGCCCAAAAAACGCGAGGTAGCGTAACGTGACAGCAGCAAGCACTCAGTTCTATGGCACGGGCCGCCGCAAGACCTCGACCGCCCGCGTGTTCCTCCGGCCCGGCAACGGCGCCATCACCGTCAACAGCAAACCTGTCGACGTCGCCTTCCCCACCGAAACCCTTCGTCTGGTGATTCGTCGCCCGCTCGTGACCACCCAGACCACCGAACAATTTGATGTCGTGGCCACCACCGCCGGTGGCGGCGTCGCCGGCCAGGCCGGTGCGCTGCGCCTCGGCATTGCCCGCGCGCTGCTGGAGTTCAACGCGGAACTCCGGTCGACGCTGCGTGGAGACGGCCTGCTGACGCGCGACCCGCGCGCCAAGGAACGTAAGAAATACGGCCAGAAGGGCGCGCGCAAGCGCTTCCAGTTCAGCAAGCGCTAGTTTTAGGAGACTTGAGTGAGTGCAATTGCGATGAAAGACCTGCTCGAAGCCGGCGTCCACTTCGGTCACCAGACAAAGCGCTGGAACCCGAAGATGAAGCCGTTTATCTTCGGCGAACGGAACGGCATCTACATCATCGACCTGGGTCGAACCGCGAAGCTCTACAAAGAAGCGGCGCAGTTTGCCACCGACACGGCGGCGCAGGGCGGGACCTTCCTGTTCGTGGGCACGAAGCGTCAGGCACAGGATGCCATCGCGGAAGAAGCCCAGCGCGCGGGCATGTATTACGTGAACCAGCGATGGCTGGGGGGCCTGCTCACCAACTTCACGACGATTCAGCGATCGCTGGGTCGGCTGCGTGAGCTCGAAGCGATGACCACCGATGGTCGCTACGACACGCTCTCGAAGAAGGAAATCGCCCGGCTCGACAAGGAGCGTCGCAAGCTCTCGAAGAACCTGGACGGCATCCGCGGCATGACGCGTCTGCCCGACGCCCTCTTCATCGTCGACACCCGCAACGAGCAGATCGCGGTCGACGAAGCGCGCAGGCTCAAGATTCCGGTCATCGGTGTCGTGGACACCAACTGTGACCCCGACCAGGTCGACTACGTGATCCCAGGCAACGACGACGCGCTGCGCTCGATTCGATTGTTCGCGGCCGGCATTGCTGACGCGATTCTCTCGGGTCGCGGCATGGCGGAATCGGCAGCGGCCGACGACATGCCCGCCAAGGCCGAGTCGGCTAAAGAGTCCGAAACGCCCGCAGCGACGGTCTAAACACTTCGTTAATTAGGCAATGGGCCAATGGGGCAATGAGCCAATGAGGCCCATTGCCCCATTGGTCCGTTCAGTCGTGTATCGAAGGAAATAGAAATGGCAGACATCACCGCACAACTCGTTAAACAGCTTCGCGACGCCACCGGCGCGGGCATGATGGAATGCAAGGCCGCTCTGGTGGAGGCCAACGGCGACCTCGATGCCGCCACCACCGTCCTGCGCAAGCGTGGACTCGCACAGGCGGCTAAGAAATCTGGCCGCTCCACGTCCGAGGGCGTCATCGGATCCTACCTGCACATGGGGGGACGCATCGGCGTGCTCGTCGAGGTCAACTGTGAGTCGGACTTTGTCGCCCGCACCGACGACTTCCAGAACCTCGTGAAGGAGATCGGCATGCACATCGCCGCCGCGTCCCCACTCTACGCGCGTCGCGAAGACGTGCCGGCCGAGGTCATCGAAAAGGAAAAAGCGATCTACCGCGCGCAGATGGAAGCTTCCGGCAAACCCGCGAACGTCATCGAGAAGATCGTCGAAGGCAAGGTCAATTCCTACTACGAACAGTTCGTGTTGCTGGACCAGCCGTCGATTCGCGACCCCAAGGTCACGATCGGTCAGATCGTCACCGCCGCGATCGCCAAGCTTGGCGAAAACGTCGCGGTGCCGCGCTTCGCGCGGTTCCGGGTGGGCGAGAACTAGGGGAAGGCCAAAGGTTAAAGGCCAAAGGTTAAAGGCCAAAGGTCAGAGGCTAAAGGTACGGACTTGGGCCCGGCAGCACCTGCTGCCGGGCCTTTCTTTTTTGTTTGTGCCAGAATCCGCTCATGCTCCGTCGAATCGCCTTCTCTCTCCTTCTGGCCACCATCGCGGCTCCCGTGTTGGACCTGGCCGCCGATCAAAACGCGCAACCGGTCTTCATCGTCTCCTTCGCGGCGTCGGCGCGCTCTGAGCCGGTGACTGGCCGCATGTACGTGGCGATCTCCCGCGTGAACGATCGACCACCGATTCGACAGGCCGGTCCGACCGGCACGCCGCTGTTTGCCGTGCCGGTGGAGCAGGCCGCGCCGGGCACCGAGGTCCGGTTCAGTCCGCAAACGCCTGGCTATCCCGTGGCGACCCTCGGAGCCTTGCCGGCGGGCGACTACTGGGTGCAGCCCTTCGTCAACGTCTACACACGCTTTCCACGCGCCGACGGGCACGTCGTCTGGCTGCACATGGACCAGTGGGAGGGCCAGAACTGGCGCACCTCCCCTGGCAATCTGTTTGGTGATCCCGTGAAGGTCACCATCACGCCGGGAGGTCCGCCGATTCGCCTGGTGGCCGACAAGGTCATTCCGCCAATCCCCTTTCCCGCAGACACCGAACACGTCAAGCGCTTCAAGATCCGAAGTGAACGACTCACGACGTTCTGGGGCCAACCCATTCACCTCGGCGCGACCGTTCTGCTGCCACGCGACTATGACAAGAACCCGGACGTGAAATATCCGATCGTTTTTCAGCACGGCCACTTCTCGACGGCCGCACCGGCGGGTTTTGATCGTGATGAGGCGTTCAAGAAATATTGGCTCGCCGATGGCACGCCGCAGGTGATCTACGTGACCGTGCAGCACCCGTCGCCGTATTACGACGACTCGTATGCGGTGGACTCCGAAAACAACGGCCCCTACGGCGAGGCCATCCTTCAGGAATTGATCCCGGAGATCGAAACCCGCTTCCGCGTGATCCGAGAGCCGTGGGCCCGCATCCTGACCGGCGGCTCCACCGGCGGCTGGATAGCCCTGGCGCTGCAGGTTTATTACCCCGACTTCTACGGCGGCACATTCTCGCTCTGCCCGGACAGTGTGGACTTGCGCTACCACCAGATCGTCAACATCTACGACGATGCGAATGCGTATTGGGTGGAGCGCGATTGGACACGCGTGGAGCGGCCCAATCAACGCCGCCCGGACGGCAACATCCAGTCGATGATGAAAGACGAAAACTGGTACGAGGACATCGTCGGCGACAAGTCCCGATCAGGTGGTCAGTGGGACATCTGGGAAGCAACCTACTCACCCGTGGGGAAGGACGGCTATCCGCAGCGGCTCTGGGATAAACAGACAGGCGTGATCAACAAGACCGTCGCGGCCGCGTGGAAGAAATACGACCTGCGGCATGTTCTGGAGACCAACTGGACCACGCTGGGACCGAAGGTCGCGCACAAGATCAACGTCTACATCGGCGACATGGATTCGTACTACCTGAACATGGGCGTGCGCATGCTCGACGAGTTCTTCCGGGAACGGGCCAAGGACCCACCCTTCACCGGCGAGGTCGTCTTTGAGCCGATGGCGCTGCACTGTTGGGGTCCACGCGGCGAGGATCTGCATCGCCGCATGGTGGCCCACATGGTCAAGCATGCTCCCGCAGGCGCGGACACGACGCGCTGGCGACAATAAGGTCTACACTTGGGGCTTCCGCCCCTCCGCATCAGCCGGTCACTTATGGCTACGATTCTCGTCGTCGACGACCTTGGAATCAATCGCCGCATGCTGGTGGCCCTGCTCAGCAAGGAGGGGCACCGGCTGCTTGAGGCCGCCGATGGCCGTGCGGCACTGGCCATTGCCCGCGCTGAACGACCCGACCTGGTCATCACCGACGTGTTGATGCCGATTGTCGACGGCTACGAGTTGGTCCGGCAGTTGCGTCTCGACCCGATCCTGGGCGGCATCCCGGTGTTGTTCTATACGGCACCGTATGGGGAACGCGAGGCCCGTGCGTTCGCCCGCACCAGCGGCGTGCCCTACGTCCTGACGAAGCCACCGGAGCCGGACGAGGTCATGGACATCGTCGGACGTGTCCTATCAGGCAACTTCGCCCTCACGACCGACGAGGGGACCGAGCCGGTGGAGGCCACGCTCGACCGCGAACACCTCAGGCTCTTGAGCGATCAACTCACCACCACCGCAGAAGATCTCAGGCTGGCCAATGCGCGACTTCGGGCGCTCATCAGTCGTCGCGTCAGGGATCGAGGCGCCGGCCTGGATTACCGAGGGGGACCTCCCCACCGGCATCTTCGCCACCGTGGTGGATGAACGGCGTGTGGCCCGTGGCACGGTCTCGGTCGCTGAATCCTCGGGTCGGCCCTTTCCGCCGGCCCATCCGGATGTGCAGACGTTCATCATTGCCCCGCTCGCCTCTCCCACGCACGTCCATGGCTGGATCTGCCTCGTCGGCAATGACGACGTGGTGTTTGATGCGGAGACCGAGCAACAACTCCTCGCGCTGGCGGGCCACGTCGGCCGCATTTTTGAACTCGAGCATGAGATCGCTGAGCGGCTGATCGCAGAAGCGGCGCTTCGCGAGAGCGAACAGCTCAATCGCAATCTCCTGGAGCACCTGCCTCATCGCATTGTGATCAAGGACAGACAGTCGGTGGTGCGGTTCTGCAATGCCAACTACGCCAGGGAGCTCGGGTGTCCCATTGAGGAGGTCGTCGGGAGAGATGCGTTTCGTTTCCATGCGCCGGAATTGGCTGCGGCCTATCACCTCGACGATCAGGAAGTCATGGCGAGCGGCATCACCAAGAACATTGAAGAACCGTACGACGCCGGCGGCGTGAAGCGATGGGTCCACACCGTGAAGGTGCCGTACCGCGATGCACGCGGGGAGATCACGGGTGTGCTGGTGGTGGTCGAAGACATCACGGCGGAGCGGGATCGCGAGTTGCAGTATCAACAAGCCGAAAAAATGGAGGCCGTCGGCCGGCTCGCCGGCGGGGTGGCGCACGACTTCAACAATCTGCTCACCGCAATTCTCGGCTACTGCGAACTGCTCGCAGAGGACATGACGGAGCAGGATCCTCATCGGACCGATGTCCTTGAAATCCAGACGGCGGGCCGGCGGGCCGCCGACCTCACGCGACAGTTACTCGCGTTCAGTCGCAAGGAGATCATCAAGCCCACGGTCCTGGATCTGAACAACGTGGTCACCGGCATGCGAGTCATGCTTGAGCGGCTGATCCGGGAGGACGTGAAGATCGTGGTGCGCGTGACGCCCGACATGCCACCCATCGAAGTGGATCGCGGCCAGCTCGAGCAAGTCGTGTTGAACCTCGCCCTGAATGCGCGCGATGCCATGCCGACCGGAGGAACGCTGACGATCGAGACCGCGTGCCTGGGACCACACGTCGCGCTCGTCGTCACTGATACCGGCGGTGGCATGTCGCCGGAGGTGCAGGCTCGAATTTTTGAGCCCTTCTTCACCACCAAACCCGTGGGCCACGGGACCGGCTTGGGGTTGGCCAGTGTCCAGGGTGTGGTGGCGCGCTGCGGCGGCCGTGTGGACGTGACCAGCGAGGCGGGCACGGGCACGACGTTCACCGTCTACTTTCCTCCGGCTGCGGCTCAGATGCCGTGTCCGCTGGAGCCGGTTGACGCAGAGCGTCACCTGACCGGCTCTGAGACCATTCTCGTGGTCGAGGATGCCGACGGCCTTCGCGCGCTCACCAGCCGGATGCTGAACCGACTGGGCTACACCGTGCTCACGGCCGCGACCGCCGATGACGCGATCCAGGTATGCCGCGAGCACCCGGAGATTGATGTTCTGCTCACCGATGTGGTGATGCCGAGCAGCAGCGGACCGGAACTCTCACGGCAACTGGTCGATCTCCAGCCGTCGCTGCGGGTGGTCTACATGTCGGGGTATACCGAGGACACAGTCGCCCGTCACGGCGTGCTGCTCCCCGGTATCGCCTTTCTGGCCAAGCCCTTCACGGCCGAAACGCTCGGCCGCACGATCCGCGGCGTCCTCGACTCCTCTCAGCCCCAGTCGTAGAAGCCGGACGCACTTCTTCGTTTCGAGCCCCGCGTTTGAACCGTCCGGGATCAGCTATTCGACTTCCACCGTCGCCGGGAACTTCCAGCCGCGTGTTTTCATCGACTGCAGGATCGCGGGAATCGGCGTATCGCCGGTGCCCCACGCGACGTTGGCCCCGCCGTGATCCTTGGACGTGCGGTCCTTGATGCGCACGCTCGACTCACACGCGCGATCACACGCGGTCATCGTGCCCTGCAGGTGCGTGTGATACGCGGCGTAGATCTTCTTCTTCACCGCACACTGTCCGATGCGCGTCCGGATCCGGAAAGTGCATACGGCCACGGAACAGGACCGTCGGGCTATTGCGTCTGCGCTGGATTTGCTTGGCGACGAGCAGAGGGTCCTGCTGCACCACGCCTACTTCAACGGACTGTCGCCGACCGAACTGGTTCGGCACTTCGGTCTGCCCCTGGGGACCGTCACAACGCGCATGCGGAAGGGACTGCTCTTCCTGCAACAGCAGCTGCAGCGGGGGCACCTCAACCTCGGTCTCACGCCTTCGTCGCGGTCCTCCGCACCCGCGCGTCGACTTGCGTCGGCCGCATTCGCGGGATGAGCCGGAACGACTATAATCAGGGTCCGTGTCTACTCCAGCCTACGAACGCGTCCTCCTGAAAATTTCCGGCGAAGCCCTGATGGGCGATCAGCCCTTTGGTATTGATCCGGCGGTGGCCACACAAGTGGCGCGCGAGATTGGCGAAGTGGCCGCCATGGGCGTCCAGATCGGCGTCGTCATTGGCGGCGGCAATCTGTTTCGCGGACTGGCGGCCAGTGCCAAGGGCATGGACCGCGCGACGGCCGACTACATGGGGATGCTCGCGACCGTCATCAACTCGCTCGCCCTGCAGGACGCCCTCGAAAAACTCGGCGTGACCACCCGTGTGGCGGCCGCCATCGAAATGCGAGCCGTGGCCGAGCCGTTCATTCGGCGCCGGGCAATCCGTCACCTCGAAAAAGGCCGGGTCGTGGTCTTCGCGGCCGGCACGGGCAATCCGTACTTCACCACCGACACGGCCGCCGCGCTGCGCGCCATGGAAATGAAGTCCCAGGTCATCCTCAAGGCCACCAAGGTCGACGGCATCTACACCGCCGACCCCATGACCAATCCCGACGCCACGAAATACGACACGCTGACCTATCTGGAGGTGCTTGAACGGGGCCTCAAGGTCATGGACGCCACGGCCATTTCCCTCTGCATGGACAACAAACTGCCCATCATCGTGTTCAAACTGCGCGAGGCGGGCAATCTTCGACGGGTGATCATGGGGGAATCCGTCGGAACCACCGTACGTATCTGACCCTGCCCCCCAGGAAACTCACATGGACGTCACAGATCTCAAAAGCCTCTCGGTCGAAGTCAAGAAACGCATGGACATCACGCTCGACCATGTGCGCAAGGAACTGAGCGGCGTGCGCACGGGTCGCGCGTCGGTGACGATCCTCGATCCCGTGCAGGTCGAGGCCTACGGATCACTCATGCCGATGAACCAGGTCGCACAGCTCTCGATTCCAGAGCCGTCCCTGATCGTCGCGCAGCCGTTTGATCCCACGATGCTCACGGCGATTGAGCGGGCGATTCAAAAGAGCAACCTCGGCCTCAACCCTTCGTCGGACGGCAAGGTCATCCGGATTCCGCTGCCGACGCTCACTGAGGAGCGCCGCAAGGAAATGTCGAAGCTCGTCCACACGTACGCGGAGGCCGGCCGCAACGCCGTGCGCCAGGTCCGTCGTGATGCCAACGACAAACTGAAGAAACTCCTCAAGGACTCCGAGATTTCGGAAGACGACGAGCGGCGGGGCCTGGAAGACGTGCAGAAGATCACCGACCAGCACGTGGCGATCATCGACGAAATCCAGAAGAAAAAAGACGTCGAATTGCTCGGCAAATAGTCGTGTCGTATTTCACGCACCTTGAGTGTTCCGTTCCCTGTGGCGCGCCGCCTTACGACGCGCACGTCAGTCAGCATTTGTGTACCTGTGGCGCGCCCCTGCTGGCGCGGTACGACATGGAAGCGGCGACGGCGTGGTCGCGTGATTCACTCGTGGGCCGCGAGGCCACGATGTGGCGGTATCGCGAACTGATGCCGCTGTTTGACGGCGAGGCGCCGGTCTCACTCGGTGAAGGGTGGACGCCGCTGGCCCACGCGCCACGTCTGGGCAAGACGCTGGGACTCTCGCGACTCCTCGTGAAGGACGAGTCGCTCAATCCGACCAACTCGTTCAAGGCGCGTGGCCTCTCGGCCGCGGTGACACGTGCGCACCATCTCGGCGCGAAGGTGCTCTCGATTCCCACGGCGGGCAATGCGGGCAACGCGTTGGCGGCCTACGCGGCCGCCGCAGGCATCATCGCCAAAGTCTTCATGCCCAAGGACGTCAAGACACCATTCATCCGCGAGTGCGAACTCTATGGCGCTGATGTCACGTTGGTCGATGGCCTCATCACCGACGCCGGCCGCATCGCGGCAGAAACCGGCACACCTCTGGGCTGGTACGACGTGTCCACGCTCAAGGAGCCGTATCGCATCGAAGGCAAAAAAACGATGGGGTATGAGCTGGCGGAGCAACTGAACTGGGTGTTGCCCGACTGGATTATTTATCCGACCGGTGGGGGCACCGGCATGGTCGGCATGTGGAAGGCCTTCGCCGAGATGAGTGCGCTGGGGTGGATTGATCCCCACAAGCGCCCGAAGATGGTGACCGTGCAGGCCGCCGGGTGTGCACCGATCATCAAGGCGTTTGACGAAGGCGCAGAACGGTCCGTGATGTGGCCCAACGCTCACACTGCGGCGGACGGCCTGCGTGTGCCCAAGGCCATCGGTGACTTTCTGGTGCTGCGTGCCGTGCGTGAAAGCGGTGGCGCGGCTGTGGCTGTCTCCGACGCCGACATGATCGCGTGTATGCGCGAGATGGGTCGCCTGGAAGGCATCAGCGCCGCACCCGAAGGCGGCGCCGCCCTGCACGCCATCAAGGTGCTCCAGTCACAAGGCCGCATCAAGGCGGACGAGACGGTCGTGCTCTTCAACACCGGCGGGGCATTGAAGTATCTGGATGTTCTTCAATGAGGCGATGGGGCAATGGGGCAATGCCTATGAACTTTTGGACTCCCTAAATGTCCATAGGCATCTTGTTCACCGGCGGGACCATCGCGATGCGCGTGGACCCGGTGTCGGGTGCGGCCTCACCCTCGATGTCGGCCGCAGACATCGTGGCCCAGGTGCCGACGCTGGGGCAGGTCGCCGACTTCGAGATCGAAGAGTTCTCCCGGCTGCCTGGTCCGCACGTCACCCCCGACCAGATGTGGCGGCTTGCCAATCGGGCGGCCGCGTGGCTTGAACGACCGGATATTGACGGGCTGGTCATCACCCACGGCACCGACACGATCGAGGAGACGGCCTTCCTCCTCGACCTGGTCCTGACATCCCCCAAACCTGTCGTGCTCGTCGGCGCGATGCGCACGGTGTCTGATCCCAGCTGGGACGGCCCGGCGAATCTGATCGCTGCCGTCCGTGTGGCGGCCACCGAAGCGGCGCGAGGTCTGGGCGTCCTTGTCGTGATGGACGACCACGTCTTCCCCGCTCGCGAAGTTCGCAAGCTCCACACTGAATCGTC
>CAYZLT010000010.1:21542-26574 GCA_964479175.1 uncultured Solibacteraceae bacterium
GGCTCGTTCTCCACACCGGAGTTCGGCCCTCTGGGCGTCGTCGATTCAGGGCGCGTGGTGCTTCGGCGCCGCACGGTCGCGCGTCCGATGTGGCAGGATCGGTCTGCTGAGCCGGGGATGCGCGTGCAGACACTTGATACACGCGTGGCCCTGATTCAGGCGTACACGGGCATGGACGACTTCCTGATCCGCGCGATCATGCATCACGACATTCGCGGTCTCGCCATTGTCGCGTTTGGTCGCGGCAACGTGCCCCCGGCCATTGTGCCGGTCATCGCTGATGCTGTCAGATCAGGACTGCTCGTGACGGTCTCATCCAGATCCATGGCCGGGCGGGTCGAAGCCCGATATGGCTACGATGGCGGCGGGCTGCAACTCAGGGACGCGGGCGCCGTGCTCGCCGGCGACCTCTCCGCCTCTCAAGCGCGCCTGCTCCAGATGGTCGCCCTCGGGCTCAATCCCGACGTGGCGCAAGCCGCTGACCTGATCCGACACTTCGCTGACTGCGATTAGCTGCTCAACCTGACTCCCCGCCTACACAGTCTCGATACTTCCGCGCACCACTCCACCCGTTCCAGCGAATGCGGGCATGGCCCCTGGTTTGCAGTAGTGACGTGCAGACACGGTCCCGCAGATCCGCGAGGACCTCATGGAGGTTGATATGTCACGACTCATTCGTTCAACGCTGCTCGGCGCGGTCGCACTGACCGTGCTCGTGGGCGCGTCCACTTCGGCACAGGCGCAGACACCGGCAAAGTACACACTGAAAGATCGCATCGAGTTCCGGCTCGAAACCACGAACACCGTCAAGAAATACGATGTCAAGGTTGCGGTCGACGACAAGGGCGTGGCCACGTTGTCTGGCGATGTCGCCACGGCCGCACAGAAGGCGGCCGCCGGCAAACTGGCCAACGTTGAGGGCATCACGCGAGTGGTGAACAACATCACGGTGGATCCCGATGAAGATAAGACGCTCGCGGACCGCTCCAAGAACGGCTTGAACAAAGCCGGCGAAAAGATCAGCGATGCGTGGATCACCACAAAGGTGAAGTGGTTCTTCGTTGGTGAAGACCTGCTCGCGGACAGCAACATCAACGCGGACACGGCCGACGGCGTGGTGACGCTCAAGGGCACCGTCAAGACCGACGCCGGCAAAAAGCGCGCGGTGGCGCTGACCTCAGGTGTGGACGGCGTGAAGCGCGTCGTCGATCAGATGACGATCGGGGGCTAGGAGTTGTGATTGGGTGATCGGTGATTGGGTGATCTGAACATCACCCGATCGCCGATCACCCGATGATCTTCGTCTTGCTTGCCTTGACCCGGCGGCGATTGAGGAGCGGCCACAGCCACATCCACACCCCGCTGCCCCACAGGAACAAGAGCACGAGCGCCGAGGGGAACACAATCCACATCTTGTACGTATCGTTGACGATCGAACCGTCGTGCAGCGACTCAAGCCAGTCACTGCGGCGATAGGCCACCTGCATCACCCGGCCGTCGGTCGTGTCCACCTGGACTTCCCAGTCGTTGTGCAGGGTCGCCTTCGCGACACCACGATCCGGTCGCACATCGAGACGCTTCACATCTGCCCAGCTGCTGACGTTCACCTCGGAGTGGACGTGTGTTTTGAGCGCAGTCAGAATGTCCGACAGCTCAATGATCGGGGCTTTTTCGCGTCCGCGATGCTCCACCGGCTGCACCCACGACCAGTTTTTCTTGAGCTGGAGCACGAGGCCGCTGCCGATGACGATGAGCAGGGGGATCGCGATGATCGCGCTGCCCCAGTAGTGGAGCTTCCTGTTCAACACGTTGCCGGACATGGAGTTAACCCGGCGATCGTAGGCGTCCATACGCCTGTACTACCAGCACTAGTCGCCGAAGCAGATGCCGACGTGTCTCGCGGCTCGCACGATGTCGGAGTTTGGCGGGACAGTGCGGGTCTTGCCCACGATGTCCTCGATGGGCACTGGGACCACGTCGGGTGGATGCAGCGCGGTCATGACACCAAACGTGCCCTGCTGCATGAGCTCAAACGCAAACGTGCCGAAGCGGGTGGCGAGCATCCGATCGTAGGCCGTCGGTGACCCTCCGCGCTGCAGGTGGCCCAGCACCACGTGCCGACATTCCTTGCCAGTCAGAGGCTCAAGCTGGCGCGCGATCTGTTCTCCAATGCCGCCGAGCCGTTCCATCTTCTCCACTGTCCCAGCCGCCTGAAGCACCCGCGAGCCCCCGATGGGCGTCGCGCCTTCCGCGGCCACCACGATGCTGAACCTGGCGCCCCAGCGGTCGCGCGCGCGGATATATTCGCCGACCTTGTTGAGGTCGTACGGGAGCTCCGGAATCAACACCACGTCCGCGCCGCCTGCGATACCGGAGTGCAGGGCGATCCAGCCGGCATACCGGCCCATCACTTCCACCACCATCACGCGATGATGTGCTTCGGCCGTGGAGTGCAACCGATCAATCGCATCGGTCGCAAATTCGACGGCGGTCTCAAAGCCAAACGTCATCGTGGTGCCGACAATGTCGTTGTCGATCGTCTTGGGGACGCCCACCATCGGCACGCCGCGTTTGTGGAGCTCGTACGCGATGCCGAGTGTGCCGTCCCCGCCGATGACGACGAGACCGTCCAGGCCGAGTTTGTGGAAATTTTCGACGCAGCGGTCGGAGTAGTCCACCGGGCCACTCTCGGTGCTGATGGGATAGGCGAACGGGTTGCCACGGTTGGTTGTGCCCAGGACCGTGCCGCCAAAGCGGAGGATGCCGGTGACATCGCGGGTGGTCAAGATCCGCGACCGTTCCGGAAAAATCAAGCCGTCAAAACTGTCTTCGAGACCGAGGCATTCCACCCCGGCATTGGCCGCCGACTTCACAACCGCGCGGATGACCGCATTCAACCCCGGGGCATCACCACCACCGGTGAGCACACCAATACGCTTCAATGCCATATGAGGACAAGTGTACCGCCCGCCTTCGCGGCGCTTGCGCGCCGGCGGGGAAAATTGTGTGTAGCGGGCAAAATGTCGATTGAAATTGTGAGCGACATTTTGGTGGACCGCGCGAGGATCGAACTCGCGACCTCTACGATGCGAACGTAGCGCTCTCCCAGCTGAGCTAGCGGCCCCTGCTATTTGGGTTCACCGCAGGTGCGGCGAACCCAAATAGTAGCATTATTCGCGGGCCGCTTGCCGCTCCAATTCGTCGATCAAACCGCGCAGGGCCATCACGGCGCTCGCATGCGCCCCGACGACACGGTGGTAGGTCTCGAGGTCGAGGCCTTTGAGCGGCGTCTCGGCCGCAACGGCCTGGACGGCTGGGGCCATGGCCTGCAGTTCTGCGGCGGAATCGATCACTCCCAGCCAGGCATTCTTGAGCGCCAGCAGCGCATTGGCTTCGTCACGCGACATTTACACTCTCCGGCTTTGGAGTATACCCGGGTGTAACATGACCGTATGCGCCTCCCAGCTCCGTCCGGAGTCGTCACCGCAGCGGTGGCGCTGTGCCTGCTGGCCACCTCGGCCTTGCCCCTGCACGGACAGGCCCAGATTCCGGCGCCGGCCGAGCTCGCGCGTGCCCTGCAGAAGCGCTACGCGGCCGTCCGGGACTTCCGCGCGGACTTCACCCAGACCGCCAGCGGCGGTGTGTTGACGATGGTGAAGTCGGAGCAGCGCGGCGAGGTCAAGATCAAGAAACCGGGTCGCATGCGGTGGACCTACGGACCACCCGACCGTCAGGTGACCGTGGCCGACGGCGCGCGGCTCTATTTCTACAACCCCGCCGATCGCACTGGCTACGAAAGTCCACTCCCCACGGGCGACGACCTCTCGGCCCCGATTCTGTTTTTGACCGGGCGCGGCGACCTCGAGCGCGACTTCACGGCGACGATGCCCGTGACCCAGCCGACGGGTGAATGGCACCTGACGCTGACGCCACAAAAGAAGCAAGACGAGTTCGCGTCCCTCACCGTGATGGTGGACCGCACATCGCTGGCGTTCCGTGGCTTCGCGTGGACCGACCATCAGGGCGCCGCTCACTCGATGCGATTCACGAACCTGCGCGAAAACGTCGGCCTTCCCGACAAGGACTTCGTGTTCACGTTTCCACGCAATGCCTACGTGACACGATCCGGCGGAGGCCGGTAGCCAAATGCGCTCTGCTCTTGCCCTCCTGCTGATCTTCGCCGGCGCCTGTGCCACCACCAGCCCTCTGCGTCAGGCCCAGCGCGCTGAAGCGATCGACGACTACGACATGGCCGTCGCGCACTACACGCGCCTCGTGCGGGAACAACCGCAGAACACGGACGCGCGCCTTGGCCTGGACCGCGCCAGACTTCGCGCCTCGCAGCAACACCTGGGATACGGCCGACGGCTCTTCTCGCAGGGCAAGTACGACGAAGCCGTCATCGAACTGCAGCTGGCGTCCGAACTGAACCCGTCCGATGCCATTGTCGAAGCCGACCTGCGCGCCGCACGTACGGCACAACGGACCCGACTAGGCAAGCCTGACGACCAGCCGACGACCCTCGAAAGTCTGCTGGCCAGAACGCGAAATTTGCCTCCTGCGGGCCTCGACCTTCCCGAGATCACGTTGCCTGGCTCGATTGAAACGGGGGCGCAGACCACCAGCCGCCAGCTTTATCTCCTGCTCGCACGACTGGGCGGACTCAGCGTCGTGTTCGACCCGACCTTTCGGGAATCACCTGCCGAGGTCACCCTGCGCGACAGGACACTTCGGCAGGGCCTCGATGCCGTCGCGGGTGTGAGCCAGACGTTCTACAAGATCACCGGTCCAAAAACGCTGACGATCATCCCTGACACCCCCGCCAAACGCCGCGAATACATCGACGAGCAGGTGCGCACGTTTTACGTGAGCAATCTCGACATGAAAGAGGTGGTGGACCTGCTTCGCGTCGCGGGCGATGTGCGCAAACTTCAGCCGACCAGCACCAACACGCTCACCGTGGTGGATACGCCAGAACGACTTGAGACGGTCGCAAAAATTCTCGCGGCGATCGACAAGGCGAGACCGGAAG
>CAYZLT010000010.1:26584-27575 GCA_964479175.1 uncultured Solibacteraceae bacterium
GAAGTGGTCATCAGCGTCGAGATTCTCGAGATCGACCGCACCAATCTGCGCGAGTACGGCTTGCAGTTTGCGTCGGGGGAGTCTGCGGGCATTGACGGCGTGGCGGGTGTCAACAGCAACCAGACCCTCCAGAGCCTTCGGAGCCTCACGCAGGCGGATGTCCTGCTGTCTGGCGTGCCGGCCCTCTACTATCGACTGCTCAAGAGCGACGCGAACACCCGGACGCTCGCCAACCCACACATCCGCGTGATCGACAGCACGTCGGTGCAGGCGAACTTCGGCGAAGAAGTCGCGATCCCCACGCAGGAAATTGTGCCCCTCACCCAGGGCGCCAACAACCAGCAGCTGATCCGGAATGTGGCGTACAAGAAGGTCGGCGTGAACATCGACATCACGCCGCGTGTGCATGCCAACAACGACGTCACGCTGGCCGTGAAGGTCGAGTTGAGCAGTGTCTCGGGCACCGGCTTCGCGGGGTATCCGACATTCGGCAGTCGGCAGATCACCACGACACTCCGACTGCGCGACGGCGAAACCAACATCATGGCGGGCCTGATCCGCGACAACGAACGCACCGTCGCCAGCGGCATCCCGGGGTTTTCCGACCTGCCGATCATCGGCCGCCTCTTTGCCCGCAACAAACGCGAAACCCAGGAAACCGACATCGTCCTCACCCTGACGCCCCATATCGTACGGGTGCTGGACCTGACCGAAGAGGACCTGCGCCCCTTCCGCATCCCGCGCGACGGATCAGGCATGCTGCCGGTGGAGTTGACGCCGATCGCCCCGCCGCCGCCGCGCGATCCCGTCATCATCAAATAGAAGGCCACAGGGAAAAGGCCAAAGGCCACAGGTCCGGATCGCGCCTCCACCTTTTGCCTCTAGCCTGATATTGTCCGCTCACCTATGTCGCTCCTGATGGTGTTCCGTATCGCGCTGAAGGCGCTTGGCCGCAACAAACTGCGCACGGCGCTGACCATGCTCGGCATGA
>CAYZLT010000011.1:0-3280 GCA_964479175.1 uncultured Solibacteraceae bacterium
CATAGGTCGGAAGCACGGTGTTTTTTGTGATCAGCCGTGTGGCATCTGACGAGAGGGTCACCACGACCAGGCGGTTGGGGTCTTGATAGGGCAGTGGCCGCAACAGGAACGGATCGGCCAACGCGAACATGGCCGACGTCAATCCGACCCCAAGGGCCAGCACGAGAACGAGGGCCGCCGCGCCCGCCGGCCTGCGCGCGAGGCGCCGGACAGCGTGTCTGATGTCCAGTAGGAGGGTGTCCACGAAACTCGCCTTTACCAGGGTGCTGATCGCAGTCTGCGAACGTTGCGTGAGGACGTACGCAACCACACGGATGCCATTGCTCCAGAACCAGAGGGCAGCCAGCCTGCTTGAGCGTGCTTCGCGCCGTTGTCGTTCCTCTTCCAGATCGCCAAGGATCGAGTCTGACAGGGCCGCGCCGACAGACAGCGTGAGCAGCCGCCGGAGCAATCGTGTGGCGAAGACAGACATCAGTGCCCCATCACTCCGTGGCCTTGAGCCCTTGCCACAGGCTCAGCAACGCGCGTCGTGAATCGTGCAGGGCGGCGAGCGCAGGTTTGGTGGCCGTGTAGCAGCGGCGCGCGCGGCCACCACGTTCGGCCAGCGGCTCGGTGAGGTGCGACGTGAGCAGTCCCTTCTTTTCCAGGCGGTCGACGGTCATATACATCGCGCCCCTGGCGACACTTCGTTTGGTCCGTCGTTCGAGTTCTTCATGGATTGTGACGCCGTACGCGTCGCCGTCCTGCCCCGCGCACAGGATGGCAAGCAGGACCATTTGTTCAAATTCGCCGAGGGCTGTGGGTGCCACGGGCGAACTACAGGCCAACAATGTTGTTCAAATCAAGCTAGAGCGCCAGCACAAGCCGAAGGCCGGCATCCACGCTCTTGAGCGTCTGACCCTGGAGTTGACTCACTCGCTCAATGAGGAAGTCGCGGTCAACGGTGACGAGCTGGGACACATTGGCCACCGAGTCCTGTGGCAGTTCTGAGAGCTTGGCCGGGACCAACACATTGCCAGGCGCTTCCACCAGGCGCAGATTTGTCGTCAGGACGACGGCGAGAACGGTCCGGAGACGGCTGCGATTAAACGCGTCCGACTGGACGATGAGAATCGGGCGGCGGAAGCCGGGTCCCGACCCGTCCGGAGAACCCAGATCGGCCCACCAGATTTCGCCGCGCTCAATTACCACGAGTCACGAGAGAGCGTTCGAGCCTGCGCCCGGCGGACAGCCGGGTCCACACCGCTCTCCTCGGTGCCATAGACGGCGTCGAGCCGCGCGGTGATCTTGCGTCCCTGGTGTTTCGCCACAAAGTCCGCCAGCGCCGTTGCGTACAACCGGCTGCGGGAGACACCAAGGCGTCTGGCCAGCACCTCAGCAGACTCAAAGACATCGTCCGGAATTGAAAGCGCCAGTTTCATACCCGAGTAATACCACGGTATGTCCCGTGCGGGCAATCAGCACCCCGACCGTCCCGTCGTCAACTTCAATTAGCACCCTGGACCCTGGACCTTGAGGGCCCCTGGACGATTAGAATCGTGCATGCCTGTAGGAACCCCTTTCCACGACCGGACCTTCCCGCTTTGCCAGAGTCTCAACTACCGGGACTGGGCCGGGTACTACACGGTCAGCGCCTACGAGCCCCATCACGACCACGAGTACAACGCGATCCGGAACGGCTCGGCACTCATCGACATCTCCCCACTGTTCAAGTACCTGATCACCGGACCTGACGCGGCGCGGTTGGTGGATCGTGTCATCACGCGTGACGCTCAGCGTCTTCAGGTGGGTCAGGTCGTCTACACCCCCTGGTGCGACGAACATGGCCGGGTGCTCGACGATGGGACGGTGAGCCGGTTGGGGGAGCAGACATTCCGCTGGACGGCGGCCGAGCCGAATCTGCGGTGGTTGCGGCAGCATTCCGCAGGTCTCGATGTGCAAGTGGATGACATCTCCGAGGAGGTTGCCGCGCTCGCGGTTCAGGGGCCCACATCCGGGGCGCTGTTGCGCAACGTCGTGCACGCAGACATTGCGTCGCTGAAATATTTCCGCGTCATCTCCGGAACGATCGCCGGCGCCAAGGTGGACATCTCGCGCACGGGCTACACAGGCGATCTCGGCTACGAGATTTGGATGAATCGCGTGGACGCCACGAAGGTGTGGGACGCGATCGTGGCGCATGGTCCAGCACATGGCCTGAAGCCGGTCGGCATGCTGGCGCTGGACGTCGCGCGCATAGAAGCGGGCCTCCTGCTGATTGATGTCGACTTCTTCAGCGCTCGCAAGGCGTTGACCGCGTCCCAGCTGTACTCGCCGTTCGAGATCGGCCTTGGACGCCTGGTGGACTTCAACAAGGAGAGCTTCATTGGCCGCGCGGCGTTGGCGGCCGAAAACGCCGTCACTCCGCGTCGTCGCATCGTTGGTGTGTCGTTTGACTGGCCTGCCGTCGAGAAGCTGTATGAAGCGGTCGGCCTGCCGCCGATGACACAGGCCACGGCCTCACGTGTGGCCGTTCCGGTCTTTTCCGGCGGCAAACAAATCGGCCGTATGACGTCGTCGACCTGGTCACCCGTGCTCAAGCAGATGATTGGCCTCGCGACCGTGAGTGCGGCTCACGCGGCGGCCGGTACAAAGATCGAGGTCGAACATACGGTGGATGTGGTGAGGCACCGCGTGCCTGCGACAGTTGTGCCAACGCCGTTTTTTAATCCCGCCAGGAAGACCGCCAAGCTGCAGTGAGCACGGGACCTCGACTCGCTACTCACCAATCGCAGCGACGATGAACCGGTCGAAGGCGTAGAGGAGATCCTCGCGGGCAGAGTAGGGGCCCGGGCGGTAGACGGGCGAGCTGATGCCGCGTTGCGCGAGTCCGCAGACGTGCCAGTCCTGCCGGTTTGTCATATCCCAGAATTCGCGGACGTCGGCTGACGTGAAACCAGGCTTCGCCATTTCGTCCGGATGGAAGTACCACTCACACACCAGTCGTGTGCGGTCGGGTGCCAGCGGCCACAACGTGTGCGCCATCACGTAGTCGGGATGGGCGCTCACAAGCAGGTTGGGAAACATCGCGTAGTAATAGACGCGGCGCTGGTCTTCTCCTGACAAGCCCGGGAGGCACTCTCGTGGAGACGTGCCGTCCATCGACATCGTGGCGACGCCGTCGTTGAGATCCATGCGGCCACCCATGTAGGTGGGGCGGAGCGGATCGTTTTCACCACTGAGGTAGTGCGAGAGCTTATTGAGTGCCGGGTGCAGGTTGGGGCAGTGCAGGCACTCGCTG
>CAYZLT010000011.1:3290-27466 GCA_964479175.1 uncultured Solibacteraceae bacterium
GTTCTGGATGACCAGTTTCCAGTTGGCGGGAATGTCGTACGTGATGCCGTCGCCGCGGCGGAGATCGCCCATACGCCACGGCCGGAATTTGGCGGGTATGTCGGCGAGCTGTTGTTCAAGCGTCGGGCCGGTGTCTGCCAGCGAGACGTAGACAAAGCCATCCCAGATCCCCGCGCGTGCCTGCAGAAGCGGGTAGTCCTCCTTGCGGAAGTGGGGGGATCCTTCCATGTGTGGCGCGCCGATCAAATCACCGTCGAAGTTGTACGTCCACGCGTGGTATTCACACTGAATGGAGCCGGCGAAGCGTCCTTTCTCTTCCGCGCAGAGCGCCGTGCCTCGGTGTCGGCAGAGATTGTGAAAGGCCTTCACCGCTTCTGGCTCGCCGGGCCGACTCGTGCGGACGACAAAGAGCGTGTCACCCGCGACGTGGCGCGTGATGTAGGAGCCATAGCCCTCGAGCTCCTCGAACCGGCCGACGCAGACCCACATCTGTCGGAAGAACAGCTGCTGCTCGCGGTCGAAGAGCGCGCGGTCGGTGTAGTACTTCGCCGGCAGGGTGAATGCCGTGGGTGGCAGGGGCGGTCTTGGCTTGGCGGACATGCTGGACGTCAATATACTCACCCACAACATGTCGGGCCTCAAACGAGAGCTGGGAAAGTGGGACCTGACGGCCATTGGCGTCAATCAGGTCATTGGCGGCGCGGTGTTCCTGATGGCGGCGCCCCTGGCGGCGCAGATCGGGTCCTGGAGCGGCATTGCGGTCGCCATGGTCGGCGTGCTGTCGCTGCTCATCGCCCTCAACTTCGCCGAAGCCGGCAGCCGTTTTGAGGGCACGGGCGGCGCTTACCTCTACACACGAGCCGCCTTCGGGCGGTTCTTCAGTTTTGAGGTGGGCTGGATGATGTGGGTCACCCGCGTTGCCAGCTGGGCCTCCGTGGTCAACGGCCTCACCACCGCCCTCGCGTATTACTGGCCCCAGCTTGGGGCGGATCAGCCCGGTCTGGCGCGTGAAGCGGTCATCGCCGGCGTGATTGTCACGATCATGGTGATCAACGTGCTCGGCATCAAGCAGAGTGCGTGGGTCGTGAACACCTTGACGATTGGTAAACTCACGCCGCTGGTCATCTTCATCCTGCTGGGTCTGCCCTACGTGACGTTTGATGCGCTCCGGCCGGACGTGTCGCTCACGTGGGCGCAGATCTCGACCTCGGCGTTACTGCTGATTTTTGCCTATGGCGGCTACGAGGTCGTGGGTGTGCCTGCCGGCGAAACCAAAGATCCCAAGACGGCGGTTCCGTTCGCCATGGTCACGACCATCATCATCGTCGGCATCGTCATGACGCTGGCGCAGGTGGTGGCGATGGGGACCCTGCCGGCCATCGCTGCGTCGAAGCGGCCGCTGGCTGACGCGGCGCTGATCTTCATTGGTGCGTGGGGTGCGTTGCTCATGACGACCGGTGGCGCGGTGTCGATGACCGGCAACAACATGGGGCAGGCCTTGTCCGGCTCGCGCAACCTGTTTGCGCTGGCGGAGCAGGGCGACCTGCCGTCATTTGTCGGCAAGGTGCATCCGAAGTTTCACACACCAGCCACGGCGATCATCATCACGTCTCTGGTGGCGCTCGCGCTGGCGTTGTTTGGCGATTTTGTGACCCTCGCGGCGAGTAGTGCTGTGAGCCGGTTGCTTGTGTATGCCGGCACGTGCGCATCGGTGCTGGTGCTGCGTCGGCAGGGACCGGCGGCGTTCACCATTCCCGGTGGCCCGGTCGTGCCGGTGGTAGCCCTGGTCATCTCCCTGGCGATTCTTGGTGGGGCCACGTCGCTGCAACTGCAGGTCGGCGGGTATGCATTAGTGGCGGGCGCGGTGCTGTTCGCGATCGCGCGCTGGAGATCACAATGAAACTGATGTTGTCGGTGATCGGTGTGGTGCTGGTGGCGGCGTCAATTGGACCGGCGGTGGCATCTGCACAGATGGTGATTGTGGTGCGGCATGCGGAGCGCGCTGATGGCGGAGCTGCCGCTCCCGGTGCAGCGATGACCGCCGCCACTGACCCTGAGCTGTCGGCGGCGGGGAAGGCCCGGGCGCAGGCGCTGGCGGCGATGCTCAAGGACGCGGGCGTGACCGCGATTTATACGACGGAGTATCGGCGCACGAAGGACACGGCCGCGCCGTTGGCCGACGCGCTGAAGATCACCTCTGAGGTCGTCTCTGCGCGCGACCAGGCTGCGCTCATCACGAAGATCAGGGCCCACACCACAGGCGCGGTCCTGGTGGTGGGACACTCCAACACCGTGCCCGCAATTATCAAGGCCCTTGGTGGGGCTGATGTGACGATGGGCGACAGTGAATACGACAGCCTCTTTGTTGTGGCGCCTGGTGGGGCCACGACGCGCATTCGTTTCAAGCCGTGAGTGCACATCTGACTCAGGCCGCCCGGCCGGCCATTCTCGGATTTCTGCTGCTCGCAACCGGGTGCGCCAGCGCGCCCATACGCCCGTCGCTGAATCCACCCATTGGCGGGCCTGCAGGGCCAAATGCGCCCACGCTGGCGCGGCTGTGGGATGCCCAGCGGGTGTCCTCGCCGCTGTCACCGCTGGTGGATCACGCCGAGGTCCGACAGCGGGTGATGGCCATCCGCGAGAGCGGCGGCCCGTTGTTTCGCGTACAAGAAGAAGGGCGGTCCGTCGAGAACCGGGAAATCTGGAGTGTGTCGTTCGGACGTGGTCCGTTTGTGGTGTTGATGTGGTCGCAGATGCACGGCGACGAACCCACCGCGACCTCGGCGTTGTTTGATCTCTACGAATACGTTCGGCGGCATGAACGTGAACCCGCGGTGTCACATCTGCTCGATCAACTCACCGTGCACACCGTGCCGATGCTCAATCCCGACGGCGCGGAGCGGTTCCAGCGGCGGAATATGCAGAACATCGACATCAATCGTGATGCGCTCGATCTGGCGACGCCGGAAGCGCGGCTGCTCAAATCCCTGCGCGATACGTTAAATCCCAAGGTCGGCTACAACCTGCACAACCAGAACTGGCGCACGACCGTGGGACCACCGGCGAAGGGCGCCGCCATTTCGTTGTTGTCGGTCGCGTACGATGCGGCGCGGTCGATGAACGACGGGCGTCTCCTGACCAAACGCCTCGGCGCGGTGATTCGTGACTCGCTTGAGCCATACGCGATGGGCCGCCTCGGCCGCTACGACGACTCCTTTGAGCCGCGTGCCTTTGGCGATCAGATCACCCTGGCCGGCACACCGGTGTTGTTGATCGAGACCGGTCCGTGGCCTGACACACAACCTGATCCGATGCTCGTGAAGCTCAACTACATCGCCCTGGTGCGGTCGCTGCATGCGTTGGCTGACGGATCAGTTCACCAGGCCGATCCAGCTCGGTACGACTCGTTGCCCGAGAACACCGGGGGCGGGTTTCACACGGTGATTCGCGGGGTCAGCATCACGCGGAAAGAAGGCGAGGCCCCGCAGGTCACCGACGTCGGCCTCGTGGGCGTTCGTCGCGTGCGCGTCGCCGACGGCAAACGCACGGCGCTGCTGACGCTCACGATCGGCGGCACCGGCAACCTCGGCCTCGCCGCATCGTCTTTTAACGTGTATGGGACGGACAAGGTACTGGCGCCTCTGGCCCTTCAGGCCGCAGTCGGAATGGAGTTGACGCTGGCGGCATCAGCGCTCGTGGTAACGCAGGCTCCAAACGCGCCCGCGGACCTGATGTTACTGACGCCGCTCGGCAACGGCCGCTATCGCGTGGAGCAGGTCATGACCTCTGAGGTCGTATTGGGCGTCCGCTGATCCACGCAGGTCTTACACAACGCTTACATGCGGAGAGGCGCAGGATCGATACGCTGCACTTATGGCTACTGCACCGCTGATCATCCAAGGGGGCATGGGCGTCGCGATTTCGGACTGGCGACTCGCTCGGGCGGTATCGGTGGCAGGGCAACTCGGTGTGGTCAGCGGCACGGCACTCGACCAGGTGCTCACCCGGCGCCTGCAGATGGGAGACCCCGGCGGACACATGCGCCGGGCACTCGACGCCTTTCCGGTGCCGCATCTCGCCGAACAGGTGTGGGACACGTACTACATCGCCGGCGGCAAGGAGGCGACCGCCGCCTTCACACTCCCGCCAATGGCGAGCACCCCACCAGACGCCGACTGGCTCAGGCTGTGCGTGGTGGCCAACTTCGTCGAAGTGTTTCTCGCGCGGGAGGGGCACAACAATCCCGTCGGGATCAACTACCTCGAAAAAATTCAGATTCCGCACTTGCCCTCGATCTACGGCGCCATGCTGGCGGGCGTCAGCTACGTGCTGATGGGGGCGGGCATCCCGCTCAAGATTCCCGGTGTGCTCGACCGGTTCGCCAACCACGAATCAGCGACGTACCCACTAAACGTCACCGGCGCCGGATCGGACGGACACACCCTGACGTTTGATCCGCAGGCCGTGATCGGCCTCGGACCGGATGCACCGCCGCTGGTCCGACCGACCTTCCTGGCGATCATCGCGTCGGATGTCCTCGCCCTCACACTTCACCGTCGCGCCAATGGCCGCGTCGACGGCTTCATCGTCGAAGCGCCGACCGCCGGCGGACACAACGCTCCGCCGCGTGGGACGATGCAACTCAACGCGGACGGCGAGCCGGTGTACGGCGATCGCGATGTGGTCAACCTTGAAAAACTGCGCGATCTCGGGTTGCCGTTCTGGCTCGCTGGCGGATCCGCGGCACCAGGCAAGTTGCGTGAGGCCCAAGACGCTGGGGCCACGGGCATCCAGGTCGGAACGGCGTTTGCCCTGTGCGATGAATCCGGCCTTCGTCCGGACTACCGTCAGTGGCTGATCGATCAGGCCCGTGTTGGTCGCGCCCATGTGCACACAAGCCCCGTTGCGTCACCAGCCGGGTTCCCCTTCAAAGTGGCGGCTGTGCCGGGGACACTCTCTGACCCTGCGGTGTTTCAGGCGCGACCCCGCATCTGCGATCTCGGGTATCTTCGCGAGGCCTACCAGATGCAGGACGGCACGGTGGGATTCCGGTGCCCGGCTGAGCCGGTTAATCTGTACGCCGCGAAGGGTGGCGACCCGGCGGTCACTGCGGGGCGTGTCTGCATCTGCAACGCCCTGGTGGCCACCACGGGGCTTCCACAGGTGCGCGCCGGGCGCCACGTTGAACCGGCCATCATCACCATGGGCGACGACGTGCAGGGGGCGGTGCGTTTTCTGCCGCCAGATGCCACCAGTTACAGCGCGAGCGATGTCGTAAGGACGCTGCTGGCGCACTCCGATTGATGAGCTCGGCCGCTGTCACGCCGGCGTGATGTCGGTCTTCGAAAAATCGTTGCCGACAAAGAGCAACGTGTCGCGTGCTGTGCGAGCGGTGGCATATGCGAGGCAATCGCCGTAGTTGAGCGCGGCGGCGTGGCGTCCGCGACCAAAGCGACGAAACGCCTCCATCGCCACATGCCATTCGGCGTCACCAAACGGGACGATCGTGACATTCAGTTCCCGCACGAGGCCCTCGACAGATTCTGCGCTTCGAGCTCCACCGCGACCAGCGAAGACCATGCCCGCCTCCACCAGCGTCGGAGCACCGACGCGGACATGGTCTGCCTCAAGGATGTGATCCACAAGGTCCAGATAGTTGGGTTCCGAGAACAAGATGGCGATCAGCGCCGAAGAGTCGAGCGTCATACGCCGTTTCGGCCATAGCCGAGAATGGCGTCCTCTTCAGCCCGGGTGAGGACGCGGCCCTTTTCTTCTTTTGGTATCCCTGTCCAGACGCGCTTCTTGAGAAACGCCAGGACCGACGCTCGTCGGTCCTCTACCGGTGCTGCGGTCAGGCGGCGCTTTCGGTCCTCGAGCGCCATGCGAATGGCCTCGGTTTTGGTCTCGCCCGTCAGGAGGGCGACCTCACCGGCGAGCCGTTCTACCGTGAGGTTCTTGATGTTTAATGCCATGGTTACACCAAGGTATATCACAACGGTGTAATGGTGTAATTGTAACCGAGCGATACAATTACGTCCGGTATGCGGATCGCGATCATCGGTGCCGGTGCGGTGGGGGGCTACTACGGGGCGTTGTTGTCGCGCGCCGGGGCAGACGTCAGTTTTGTCGCACGTGGTGCGCATCGAGACGCGATCCGGGCCAACGGCCTTCGGATCATCGGCGTTCAGGGTGACTTCTCCGTCCATGTGCCCGCGGAAGACGACCCGTCCCGAATTGGCCCTGTGGATGTCGTCATCCTTACGGTCAAGACCTACGACAACGCGTCGGCGTTTCCGCTGATCGCCCCGTTGCTTGGGCCGGACACCTGCGTGCTCACGTTGCAGAACGGCGTGGACAGCGCGTCCGATCTCTCCAGTGTCATCGGAGAGAGCCGCGTGCTCGCGGGCCCGACGTACATCGCGACCGCCATTGAAGCCCCCGGCGTCATTCGTCAGACCGGAAGTCACCGTCGCATCGTCTTTGGCGAGGTCTTTGATCCGCCTGCTCAAGTCACCTCCCGTGTGCAGGATCTGGCGGATCTCATGTTGGCCGCCGACATCCATGCGGAGCCGGTGGCCGACGCGCGCATCCCGCTGTGGGAGAAGTTCATCTACCTCGCGCCATTTGCCGCCTTCACCGGAGCGGCCCGCAAACCGATCGGCGCCATCTGGGAAGACGTGGAGGCACGACTGACGTTCATGGAGGCGGTGGCCGAAGTGGAACGTGTGGCTCGCGCGTCAGGCATCAACGTCGCCGCCCAGGTGCGCGACAACATCGCGAAATACACGACGGGCATTCCCGCCTCGACGCGGTCCTCGCTTCTCATCGACCTTCAGGCAGGCAAACGGATCGAAGTGGAGTCGCTCCCTGGATCAGTGGTCCGTCGCGGTCGCGCCGTCGGAGTACCGACACCGATCATGCAGGGGCTCTACGCCGTGCTGCGGCCCTGGACATCCGGTCAATGAGGCAATGGGGCAATGAGGCAATGATCAGGTGTTGACGGCGCTGTTCGTGATGCTGGCCGGAGTTGGAGCCGGCAGTCTTGGGGCCATGCTTGGCCTCGGTGGCGGCATTTTCCTGGTGCCGCTGCTCAACATTGTGTTGGGCATTCCCATAGACAAAGCGATGGCGATCAGCCTGGTGACCGTGATTGCCACCTCGAACTTCGTCTCGTTGTCATCGGCCGGACGCAAGTACGCCAACGCACGACTGGCCATGGTGCTTCAGGTTGCGGCGGCGGTCGGCGCCCTGAGCGGCCTGTGGATTCTCAACTACGTTGACGAACGCGCGCGTGAATTGATCTTTGCCGGCACCGCGCTGCTTGTCGCGATCGTGATGATCGCGCGACTGAACGCCCGCAACGTGCTCGATCCGAGCGTCACTGATGTCGGACTGCTTGGCGGTCGCGTGGAGGATCCTGACACGGGCCGTTTGGTAGCGTATCGGCTCAAGCGCCTCCCGTTCGGCCTGTCCGTCACGTTTGTGGCCGGCATCATTTCGTCGCTGGCCGGCGTTGGCGGCGGCGTCCTGGTTGTCCCGGCGCTCAATTCCTGGTGTGGGATCCCCATGCGTGTGGCCGCGGCGACCAGCGCGGTGATCCTTGGCGTCACCGCCATGCCCGCCGTCATCGACTATTACCTGCGCGGCCACCTCACGATGCCGGCACTGGCCGCCGCCGCCGTGTTGGGTGTACTCGCCGGATCTCGCGCCGGCTTCTGGATCAGTTCCAGAGTCAGCGTGCGCGCCCTCAAGATTCTAATGGCGGTGATCCTCGCCGGGGTCGCGGCGGAGTATTTCTTCTTCAAATGAGCACCATCACCATCGCCGCACGCCTTCGTTCCTCGCTGCGCATTGCGTTGGCCGCCACGTCCGCGTGCCTCGGCATGGGCCTGGTGATGTGGTTTCTGGTGTCGGGCCCCGCACAGGCCGTGGCCACGGCCATGATCTGGGCCGGGCTCGCGCTGCTCGTCCTCATCCCCGCGCTGAATGTGGTCGCCGTGCTCCTCGACGAGTGGTCGACGCGTCCCCGCGCGTTTGCCTGGGCGGCCGCCGGCGTGCTGCTGTTGCTCGTTGTTTCGACCGCGTACAAAATCTGGAAGTCGGGTTTCTTCCTCGGAGCCGTCAGGCTTTAACCCGACGGCTCCGAAGAGGACGCCCAGAAGGGCGTCAGCGCAGCGCTTCGTCGTCTGCGAATTCTTCCGGGCTTGACGGGATCGTGCCCGCGTGGGCAGCCGCCTCACGCAGACGCTCGTCCGCGGCGTTGCGCATGCGGTCGAGCAGTGCCGAAATGCGCTCGGTCTGGCGTGCGACCACTTCAATCTCGGCGGCCGCCGACGGGTGCAGCTTCTGCATGATCCCGCACTGACCGGCAATTACCTGCAGCCCACTGTTGATGTCGGTTGCGATCGACAGCGTCATCTCCGCCGTTGCCTCCATTGTCTTGAACCGGTCCAGCGCGAGGTACTGGTGCTGAACGACGTAGGCAAAGGCGAGGACTTCGGCCAGCGGCTGCAGGATGTCGCGGTGGCTGACATTAAACGCCGCGGTCTTCTTGGAGATGACCGTGAGCGCGCCAATCGCGCGGTTGCGCGAGATCAGGGGCAGGATCAGCAACGAGTGAAACCCCTGCGACGCGAGCACGCTGGCGTCATGGAAGTCCGAGGCAAACACCTTCGTGTCTTCGATCAGCACGGGTTCACAGGTACGAATCACCTGGCCAAAAATGCTGCGCTCAAGGCTGAACTGCAACTCGGGCCGAGGGCGACGACGACGCTCGGGTTCACTGACGCGTGAGCTGTAGACCTGCAGCGACGTGCCGTCGTCTTTGACCAGCGCAAGACCGAGACGGTCACAGGTGATCAGCGTGCCGATCCGGCGCGCGAGTGCCTGGAAGGCGAGGCCGACGTCTTTGGACCGGCCGGCCATGGTGAGCATCTCGTTGAGCGTGCCCAGTTGCGCAAATTCGGTGAGCGTCGCCTCGTGCTGGACGCGCCGTTGCTGGAGTTCAGATTTGAGCGTGCCAATGAGCCTCGACCCGACGAGGGCGATGCCAAAAATCGCGCTCCAGGCAATGACCAGATGCAGAGCTGTGGCCTGGCCGGACGTGAGCCACTCGCGCTCCGCACCCGCCCACACCAAGACCTGCAGTGCCGCGACGGCACCCACAGAGACCAGGAGGAGACGGGACTGATTCATTCGCTCCTGAGTTTGTACGCGTCCGCTGTCGGGCGCAACGGTCGATCAAACCACCCGGGCCGCCGCGTGCCATCGGGGCCAGGCGCCGGACGGGTCTTGGCCATCCACTCTTTGTAGAGCTCGTGGGATTTGTTCGTATCCACCATCACGTCGCCGTAATTATCGTCGGGTCCGGCCTTTTCGAGGCGCACCTTCTGATGCCAGCAGTGCATCCCGGAAACGGGGTCGGGCTGGACTGGGAACGTCAGATTCTGGTGCACGCCCACCTCAGTCCACCAGACGCGGCTGCTATCCGCGTCTTTGCTCGAGAAGGGCTGGGCTCCATGCACCTGGCGCATTTCGATCTTGCCGTCAGCCGATCGCTCAATTTTGACAAGTGCCGTCGCGTTGCGCGAGCCCCCCTTGTCTTCGTCCAGCCGCCATCGGCCGAGGTGGTGGGACATGCCCACCACGCCGGGGCGGATGCCCTCAGTCACCCACGCGCGGGTCACGAAGAAACCAATGCCGGTGTTCACCTTGACGAGATCGCCGGTGGCGATCCCAAGTCGCGCCGCATCACCGGTTGCCATCCAGAGTGGATTGCTGTGTGAAATTTCATACAGCCACTTCACCGGCGAGCGGGTGTGAATGAGTGTCGGCAGCCGGAAGTTCGGCAGCAGGTCGAACTCGTTCTCGGACCGATTCAGGTCGCGCCAGTAGACGTGACCTGGCACGTAGCGTGGAATCGCGTGCTCGGGCCAGCCCCACTCGGCGAGTGTCGTTGAATAAAACTCCAACTTCTTCGACGGCGTCGTGAACCCGGATTCTTCATACGCCTTGCTGTACGCCACGTCGTCCACCTTGAACGCGCCGTATTTGCGCATGTACTGCAGCGGTGTGAGGTCTTCCTTGGCGGCGGCCTCGGGCAGGCCGGGAACCGAGTTCTCGAACATCCAGCCGTAGTAGTCGTCCATGGTGATCTTCTCGCCAGGGCGATACGGGGATTCAAAAAATTTCCGGATGCCCAGTGAGCCGTCCGGATCGACCTTCCACGACAACGCGACCCAGAACTCGGACTCTTCCCACACTTCGCCTGGATTCGCTTCGTGGGTGAGTGCCACGGGGTTGCCCTGTTTCTCGAGCGCCACACGTTTGACGGGCTGTCTGAAGCCGAGCCAGCGACCGGCATGGGTCTCCTGGCTCATCGTGTCGTGCCGTTCAGTGCCCAGACCCATCGGCAGGATGTAGTCGGCGAACCACGCGGTCTCGCTCCAGATCGGGGTGAGCGCCACGTGCATGCCGATCTTGGATTCGTCCTCGAGCACTTCCATCCAGGTGAAGCCGTCGGGGTTGGTCCAGAGCGGGTTGTAGACACGTGTGAAATAGACGTCGAGTTTGCCGCGGCCTTCTTTTAAAAAGTGGGGCAGCAGAAAGCTCATCTCGTGGAAGGAGAGCGGAAACTCCTTCGGGAACAACAACTCGTTCCAGTAGTTGGGTGCCGGCGGGGGATTGGGATGTTTCGGGACGAACTTGTTGGCGGTGTGGAGGTTCACGCCGCCCTTTTCGCCAATCGCACCCATGAGCGCGACAAGAAGATACAGGGCGCGCGTGATCTGCCAGCCCCACAAGTGGCCAGCCGCCGCTGCACGCCAACTGTGTGTGGCGAACGCCGTGCCCGCTGACGCAATGGCTTCCGCTGCTTCGACGATCTTGTGCGCCGGCACACCCGTTTCGATTTCGGCGTACTCCGGCGTGAACAGTTCGTATTCCTGCTTGATCGCGTCTTCGAACGCATCAAACGTCTTCGGGAGATCGGGACGCATCGCGTCGAGGTACTGCTCCCAGTTCACCCACTTTTCGACATACGGGCGGTTGTATTTCTTGTGATCAATCAGATAGCGCGCAATCGCCAGGATCAGCGCGCCTTCGGTGCCCGGATTGGCCGGCAGCCACAGGTCCGACTTCGCCGACGTATTCGACATGCGCGGGTCCATCACGATGATCGTGGCGCCAGCGGCCTGGCCCTCGATGATGCGCTGGGCGTGCGGGTTGAAATAGTGACCTGATTCCAAGTGCGACGAGAGCAGGAGGATCGTCTTGGCGTTGGCGTAGTCGGGCGACGGCCGGTCCGCCCCCGTCCACAGGAAGTGGCCGAGACGGGCCGATGACGAGCACACGTTGGTGTGACTGTTGTGGCTGTCGAGACCCCACGACTGAATCACGCGGTTCGCGTAGCCGTCCTCACCGGGCCGACCGACGTGGTACATGATTTCGCGTTTGCGATCCTCGGTGATCGCCTTGCGGACTCGTCCGCCGATGTCCTCCAGCACTTCGTTCCACGTCACACGCGCCCACTCACCACCACCACGTTTGCCGACACGCTTGAGTGGATACAGGATGCGATCCGGATCTTCGAGCTGGTTGGGTGTGACGACACCCTTGGCGCAGGTGCGGCCGCGACTGCCGGGATGGACCGGGTTGCCTTCGATCTTGCGGACGTTCAGGGTGTCTTTGTCGACATACGCGAGGATGCCGCACGCCGACTCACAGTTGAAGCAGATGCTCGGAATGATCCAGTAGTTGCGCCGGTCCTTCTTCGGCCAACTGGTCGACTCGAAGTCGACATAGTTGTCCCAATCGGAAACGGGCGGGTGAGATCTGAATTCAGTCATGGGAAGGCCGGGTCAGAGGCGAAAGGGCAAAGGGGAAAGGCTGAAGGCCAAAGGTAAGGACCACGGACGGCTACGAAATGGGTACGCACTGCCCGGCCTCCACCCAGATGTATTCCCAGGCGAGTGAGCCCGCCAGGGTCACCAGCGCCATGGGCACCAGGGCCAGCATGGAGAAACCCGTTACCGACGCGAGCCAGAACAGCAGCAGCGGAGCGACGCCGCCCAGGCCGAGGGCGCCGGCCCAGAACAACTTCGAATACGCGCCGGAACGAATCTGCCGGACGGCCAGTTCGTGATGTCGACTATGACTGCGGAGCACGAGGTTCTCCGCGACCAGAATCAGCAGGTGCACGAACGTGGCGCCGGCGAGTGTCCAACCCAGTGACTGAAGTGTGGCCGGGTCCACGTCCACGAACAGGGCAGCCAGCAGCAACGCCGCGCTGCCTTCAGCCGCCGCCTGCGCGCACAGGTCAACGGTGTTGTGCCATCCCTGCCAGAGGTCACGCGCCAGGCCCTGCGCGAAGAGAAGTCCTGTATACGCCGTCGCCGCCAGCGCCACCGGCAACGCCAGCACCGCGAGGATGGTGATGACGATGGTGAGGTCGAGCAGCCACGCAAACATCCAGAGTCCGGCAATCGCGCCGTGGGCTGTGAGAATAAATGCCCCGCGCGCCATCCACGACGTCCAGTTGGGCCGCGTCAGGATGTAATAAAAACGCTCGGGACGTTCGAGGTCCCAGACCAGGACCGCCGCCGTCGCGATCGCAAAGACCGTCGCGATGACCGGAGCCACGATGCCGGTGAGCGCGGACGTATCGCCCAGCAGCCAGAACAACGCGCCGAGGAATAATGCGCCAGTCGAGATGCCCTTGGCGAGCAGGTACAACACGAGATCCATGCCCCACGCCTTTTTGTGCGGCGCGTCGTAGTCCACACGTGGCACTTCCGGGTGCAGCGGATCGGGTTCAAGTGCGCCAAGCGGGCGCAGGTGCACGTTGCCTTCTTTGAAGATGAAGGGACGCGTCGCAATCTCCGGCTTCATGATGCTGTCATCCGCCTGGAGATAAAAAATCTTCGGCCCCGTGCCCTTCTCCGGCTTGCGCACCGAAAAATCCTGTTGGGCCACGATCTGCGCGATCTTGGTGGTCGGATCGTCGAGGTCACCAAAAATGCGGCACTCAGTGGGGCACACGCTCACACACGCCGGCTGCAACTGGTTTTCGATGCGATTTGCGCAGAAGTTGCACTTCTCAGCGGTGCGTGTGTTCGGGTCGATGAACAATTGGTCGTAGGGGCACGCGGCCATACACGCCTTGCACCCGATACACGCGTCGCCATGGAGATCAACGATGCCGTCGTTGCGCCTGAAGAGGGCGCTGGTCGGGCAGATGTTCATACACGGCGCATCGGCGCACTGATTGCAGAGCACCGGGAGAAACAGGCGTTCCGCATCCGGGAACCGGCCCTTTTCGACCGTCTTCACCCAGCACCGGTTCACGCCGACGGGAATGTCGTGTTCAGACTTGCACGCGATCGAGCACGCGTGGCATCCGATGCACTTTTTCAGATCAATGACAAACCCGTAGTTCGGCACGCGAAGCGACTATAACGCACGGAGCGTGGGAACGACCTTCGCATCAATTAATCGGTGGTCGGCCGTCACCAGGGTCAAATTGAGGACGCGGGCGGTTGCCACGATCAAACGATCCGCCGGATCACCATGCGCCAGCTCAATATCGGCGAAGGCCGTGGCAATGTCGTGTGAAACGGGGGCCTCCTGAAAACGCGCCACCGCCCTGGGCAGCCACGCTTCCAGGTGACCCTCGATCTTGATGCGGCCCTTTTCCACAAGGAGCGCGAGTTCCCAGACACTGACCGGCGACAGCCAGAGATCCTGGCCGGGCTTCTCGAGCACACGACGGACCTTGGCAGGAATTCTGTCCGGCGCGGTCAGGCTCCAGATCCAGACGTGCGTGTCGAGCAGCAGCTTCACAGGCCAGCGTCCCAGTCGGACTCGTTCATCACCGGCGAGACGATATCGCCAGTGATCGTGAGCGAGCCCGCCAGGCTGCCAAGCCACGTCTTGGGCGCGTCCACAGGCGGCGGGGGCACAATCTGCGCCACCGGCACGCCGTGCCGCGTAATAAGGAGCGGCGTTCGTGTTTTCCGCACCCGTTCGAGCACGGAGAGGCACGTCGCCTTGAACTGGGAGATGGCCATTTCGTCCACGGTGAGGATTATACTTATGGTCACAGACTATAGTCAAAATCGTATTAGTAAGTTTGTTTTGGTACATAAATCGACTCCACAAGGGCGTTTAAATAATCTCGGGGTTCCGAGGTCCCGGGGTCCGGCGGTCCCTGGTTTCGGGGTCTCGGGGTTCCGAGGTCCGCGGCGAGGCGTGCGATCTCTCGTTGCACGGCCGACCCGGTCCAGGGAGGTACTGGGAGGTTCTCGACCAGCGTTGTGGTGACGTGGCTGCCCATCTCGAGGCGGACGAGGCGATCCAGCACGCCTGAGTTGAATACGCCGCAGAGGAAGTGCTGCTGTTCGATCGGGATCTCGGTCCTCAGACAGAACAACGTGTGGGTGGTGATGACGCCGGCGGGGATGATCGCGGCCACGAGTGCCTGAGTGTTGCCCACGCCGGACACGTCCCGGTATGCCAGGCGCGGTCGGGCGTAGCGCCGGTCCACAAAACGCGCCGCGGCGACACGGGTCTCCATTGTGTGCGTGGGCCCATCACCATCAAAGACGAAGGGCGCGATGTGTTTGCCCTCTGCGACGAGAAGTACGTTCTGATTGGTGCGGACTCCACCGCGCGGGTGAAAGAGTCCGCGGTCGTCGGTGGCGTTCAGTTCCCGGCCAAACGTCACGTGCCAGCCGTCGGGCGCGCTCAGCGGGGCAAAGCGCCGGACGTGACGCACCCAGTCCACGTCCTCCACACGCCGGAGATCGAGCAGGCGCCGTGTCGGCCCACCGAGCATCGTCAGCGTCGCCTGGTCCAGGTAGACCGGCAACGTGTGCGCTTCCTCCGGTTCGCCATGCTCGGGAATCGCTTCGACCTCCTCCGTCGTCGTGAGGCCGAACGTGGCCCGCGTCGCTGCCGCGTGTGGTGGCGCATGTTGTGGCGAGTGCGTGACGACAATGGCGAAGCGGAGACCACGGTGAATGGGAAAGAGGCCGCGCGCGTTGTCGCAGCCGATCACCGTATCGAGCGCACCGCGGTCGATGATCGCGCGTCGCAGGTCGGCCGCACCGTCGTCTGTCGCGAAGCCCCAGGGGAGCACGAGGCCCACCCGGCCCCGGGCGTGCGCCAACTGCAGCGAGCGATCCACAAACGGCTGATAGAGGTTGACGTGTCCGGTCCGGCAGTGTGGATACAGCCCGGACTCACGGATGAACGTCACCAGCGGGTCGCGGCCCTGGCCGTGCCGATTCGAATGCGCGTCACGTCGCACCATCTCCCATGGTGGATTGCCGATGACGGCATCAAACCCCGCGTCCGTCCTGGGTTGTCCACTCGCGTCGTAAAACGCATCCGCAAACTCCACCGGCCAGTGGAAAAACTTGTGCGTGGCTGCCACCGTTGCCGCTATGCGGGTCCATCGCTCGACGTGACATCCGCCGATGTCACTGTGGCCCTGTGTCAGAGCGACGATCGCCGCAGCGAGTTCGCCGGTGGACGGTCGCTGCTGCCTGTCGGGCCAGAACCACCGCGCGCACCACAGGTGCATCACACGCAGCCACGTGGCGGCGGGGCCGTGGTCACCCATCAGTCGTGCCCACTGGTGTTCCTTGTGTCGAACCACTGTCACCGAATCGTCCGACTGTGCCGTCATGTGTGCGAGCGGCGTGGTCAACAATCGCAGGCTCGATGTGAGGTGTTCGTCCACGCCTGCAAACAGCGGCATCTCATGCTGACGCGCGCTGACAGGACGACGGACTGCGTCCGGGGTGGTGCCCAGGAGGCTGTTGCCGACGCGAAGGCGGTGGTCGAGGAAGCCGAGTGGTTTTCCCTGTGCGAGTGTGGCCAACCACAGCGAGAGGCGCGCGACCTGCACGGCGACCGGGTTGGCGTCCACGCCGTAGAGACAGCGTTGCGCGATTGTCCGACGCCATGACGCTCGTGTGGCGTCATCGATCTCGAGCGGTGTGAGGCGATGTTCCGCCACAAGCGCGCGTTCGTAGGCGTGGGTCAGATAGTGCAGCGCAGCAACAAGGAATGCGCCGCTGCCCATTGACGGATCCACCACGCGCAGTTCGAGAATGCGATCGGCTGGTGCACCAGCGACGAGCGGTCCCAGCGTGCGCCGGATGGTCAGGTCGGCGATCGCTTGTGGGGTGTAGAACGTGCCGGAGTCCTTGCGGGCGCGGCTGTGTGTCTTGCTGGCGGTGACGGATGGTTGGGTGGTGCCGATGGCGGCAGGGTCGAGGTCAAGCACACGTTCGTACACTGCGCCGAGTTGTTCCACGCCGAAGTCGCCATAGTGCAAAGGGAGGCGTCCGACGGGTGCCGTTCGTGTGCCCAGGGCCAGGAGCGTCTGTCGGAGTGCGTGGTCACGGGCGCGGCTGCGTGGTGTCGGGTGTGTGGCCGAGCGATCGATTTCAAGCGACGGCGCGGATCTCTTCGCGAAGAGGTGTCCGTTGAAGGGGAAGACATGCAGGGTGTCTACGTGCCCTCCGGTGCGCGACAACGTGGTGATGGCGGCCAGTGCCTCCCAGAGTCCGACGGTTCCCTCCCGCATCGCGTCTTCGCACAACGCGGTGAGGGTGTACATCTCGCGGTAGATCGGGTGATGGATGGGGACCAGTGCGCGCGACTCTGCGAAAAGGAGAAACAGGACGCGGTAGACCAGTGTCAGTGATTCGTCGAAGGCGCTCGGTGTGACGTGCGCCCCCCGGCGCAGCACGCGCGCGAGCGCGTGCAGCGCCTCGACCACGCCCGCCTGCAACTGCGTGTGCAGGCGGGCGTGGTACGACGCGGCGTCGTTGAGCCACGCGGTGATCGGGGCGACGGCGTCCGAGGCGTGCGCCTCGAACGCCGTCGCCCGCGCCAGCGTCAGCAGAATCCCCGCCGCGCCCGCCTCGAGCGCGTCGGGGAACGTGAAGTCGAGCGCGCGCCGGCTCGCGTGGCCGCGAGCCGGCACGAGCGAGAGGTGCGGCGGCGCCAGCACAAAACACCAGTCGGCGCCGTGCACGCGCGCCGTCGCCACCGCGTCGCGCCAGACCGCCGGCGGGCGCGCCGCCCACCCGCGCCACCCGAGCACATGGAGCGCGACGGCCTGGCCACGCGGCGTCACGAGCCGCGCGGTCAGGCCGTCACGCGACGCCGCCACATCGCGCGCACGGAAACCCAGGCGCGCAAACAGCGGCATCGCGACCAGGTCAAACACCGTGCGCGGGCCTGTGGCCGGGCCACAGGCCCGCGTCACGTCCGCCCACCACGCCGCCAGTGACACCTGCTGGCGCAGGTCCACTGTCGGCGCGCGTTCGGCGAGAAACCGCGACGGGAACAGGTGCCCGCCGACGCCGGGCAGCGCGCTCATGCGCGCGGCCTCGTGGTGAAGCGCACCAGCAGGCGCGGGGTGCCGACGGCGACCAGATGAGCTCGGAGGTGATTTCGTTCGAAATCACCTCCGAGCTCATTTGCGGGGGCGCCAGCCGCCCCGCCGTCGCCGGGCCGGGTGCCAAACAGGCCTGGCTGCACGGGCGCGTGGGGGTGCGGGTGCGTGCGGGCCTGCAGGGCCGCACGCACCCGCAGGCGATACGTCAGGACGCGCGCACGGCGCGCGGCCTGGGCGACGAGCGCGGCCACCGGCATATCGACGTCAACCACCACCACGCGCCGCTCAAGCACGACGCCCGACTCGGTCACGAACGGAAGTTCGTACGCGGCGACACCCCGCGCGTCCCGCCCCAACCAACGCCGCACAAACGCCGAGGACACACGCGTGACACACGCGTCATCAGCCGGAAGGTGGCGCCAGTGCGCTGCCAACCGACGCTGGGCACCACACCACGCGGCGTAGCGCGCAGCCGCGCGAGTCCACCGCGTGCACGTGGCCAGTCGCGTGTGGGTGCTCTGGTGGGCCCTGCTCGCCAACCGCTCCCGAATCGTCCGATCAAACGGGTGCCGGGACGTCAGGATCGTTCCGTGCACGCGCCGGGTCTGGCCGATCCGATCAACACGCCCGATGCGTTGTTCGAGACGCAGGGGCGTCCAGGGCACGTCGAAGCAGATCGCCCACCGCGCCGTGGTGTGCAGGTTCAGCCCCTGACTGGCCACGTCCGTGGCCACAAGAGTGTCCGCACGACGATCGAGAAAATCAGTGAGCGCACGGTGTTGTTCAGCCGGCGTCTGGCCGCCGTGCATGACGGCCGCGCGGCGACCCGGCGGCAGAGCCGCGACCACCGACGGCAGCGAGTCCCGATACTGCGTGAAGATCACGGCGCGATCGCGGCAGCGCCGAAGGAGACACGCAAGCGCCCGCGCCCGGCCTCCCGTCGTGTGTCGCGCGCACAAGTGTTGCAGTCGCTGCAGCCAGGCACGTTCCCGCGCGACGGGCAAACCGCTGTCCGCGCTCAGGGCCTCCGCTTCATCCGCGCCGAACACGTCACTGTCGAAGAGTCCCGGCTGCTGCCACTCGTGGTCGCGTGAGCCCGTAGTCCCGTCGTCATCTGTGCCCGCGATGATCGCGAGTCGGCGCACAAGCGACGCCCGCAACGCATCGGGCGACGACAATGCTCGTCGCCTCAACACGGAACAAATCAGCGGCAGACCGTCATGCGCCGCATTCACGCGCGCCGTCTGGGTCGACCTTGCCGTCCGCTCAAACGCATCGATCGCGTTCAGTACTCGCAGGTCGTCACCGGCAAGACGCACCGGCAGCCAGCGGACGATGCGACGCCTGGAATCGGCGGCGCGAGTGCGCCGGAAGACCGTCAACCCGTCGCCGCGCGAACCCACGGCGAGCAGCCGCCGGAACCGACTGTCGTCGCCATCATGTGGCGTGGCGGTGAGCAACACCACGCGGTGTGCGGTGACCGCCAGCGCATGGATCGCGTCGTGGCGCTGAGACAACCCCGAGAGCTGATGCGCTTCATCGATGATGAGCAGGTCCCATGGAACGGGAGGGAGACCCTCAAGCACGTGTGGTTGTTTCAAAAAGTCGGGCGAGGTGAGCCAGACGCCCGGAAGCAGCCAGGGACTGGTGAGGTACGGCAACGTCGCGCGCAGGCGGGCGAGCGCCAACGTGTCGGCGATGCGCGGGGTGAGATCAAATCGCGTCTGAAGTTCGTCGGTCCATTGGCGGAGCAGGCTGGCTGGTGCAATTACCAGCGCGCGCACGTCTGGCCCCGCTGCCAGCGTCGCTTGCAGCAGCAGCCCTGCCTGCACCGTCTTGCCCATCCCGACGTCGTCGGCAATAAGCAACCGTCGTCGCCCGGCCAGAAGTGCCAGCGCTGGCTCCAATTGGAACGGGAGCACAGAAAGGTCGAGGCGATGCAGCGGCCCAGGTGCAAACGCCACCGAGGATCCCGCGACGTGCCCCGCGAGCCGCGCCAGGGCCTGCCGCAGTCTCACTCGCACCACCCGCGCGCGCGGTGTGGCGACGATGGCTTCGCAGGGCGAAAGAAAGGTGCGGAATTGCCCCGTGTCGCGGGCCGCGACCCGCACCGACGTCAGTCCTGTACCGCGCCGCTCCTCGACCACGCGCCAACGGCGTCGTCGAATCCACACCTCAGCCATTGCAGTTTTTGCCACCCCCGTGCGCAGCCACGGGGGCAGCGCGGAGTGACACCTCCTGCAATAGCAAGCGCGATGCCGGACTTCGGGACTTCGGGGCTACGTCTTGTAGGTCGCTGTCACCGTCGTCGTGATGCCGCCCCGGGCCGTAAAGGCACCGGTGACCGTCATGCGGCGGGGGGCACAGGCCGCGACCAGGTCATCCAGGATTTTGTTGGTGGCCGCCTCATAAAAAATGCCCTGATTGCGGTAGTCGAGCATGTAGTACTTCAGGGATTTGAGCTCAATGCAGGTGTCGCCGGGGACGTACACGATACGAATCTCGCCGAAGTCGGGCAGGCCGGTTTTTGGGCACATCGAGGTGAATTCTGGGCACCGGGTATCAATTTCGTAGTCGCGGTCGGGGCGGGGATTCGGAAAGGTCTCGAGCGTTGCGGCCATACTGGTATTGTAGACATCGTGGGTGCTACGATACCCGCCGATTTCACGATAGGAGTCTCAAAATGACTGACGCCCGCCGCATGGGCAAGATGGAGTTGTTCGCCCACTTCGCTGACAAGTTCGACCTGAAGCGTACGGTGGTGCGGGACCTCTTTGAAGAACTGCTGGTGTTGTCCGAGAAGGAGTTGAAGCGGACCGGAGAGTTCACCCTCCCCGGGATTTGCAAACTCGTCGTGCAGCATCGTCAGGCGCGCGATGGCCGAAATCCGGCCACCGGCGAGACGATCAAGATTCCCGCCAAGACCGTGGTCAAGGCGCGAATTGCGAAGCAGCTCAAAGACGCCGTCCTGCCGCGCAAGTAGCAGCAATTTCACGCTCGCGAAACATTCCGCCCGTCGTCCAGCGTGGTGCTGGCCGACGGGCGTCTTTTTTTGTTAACGTAGCTTGCTTGGCCCTGCACGTCCGGCCAACGCAGGAAGGACCTCCCACGTGGCACAGGAGTTTGATGTTGTCGTCATCGGCGCCGGCACCGGCGGGTATGTCGCGGCGATTCGCGCGGCGCAGCTTGGCCTCAAAGTCGCGGTCGTTGAACGGCAGCCGTCGTTGGGCGGTACTTGTCTTAACTGGGGATGTATTCCGACCAAGGCGCTGCTCGAACATGCACACGCGCTGAAGATCGCGCAGGACGCCAAGGAGTGGGGCATCGTGCTCGGCGATGTGAAGCCGTCGATCGATATGGACCGCGTGAACGCCCGCCGGGCAAAAGTGGTGACCGGTCTGACGAAGGGTGTCGAATTCCTTTTCAAGAAGAACAAGATTGAGTGGGTGAAGGGCAGCGCGCGCCTGGTCGGCAAGGGACGCATTGAGGTCACCGGCGAGTCACCCACCACACTCCAGGCCAAAGAAGTCATCGTTGCGACCGGGTCCTACGCGCGCAGCGTGCCCGGCATCGAGATTGATCGCACACACATCATTACGAGCGACCAAGCCATCAGTCTGGCGGAGATCCCGAAGTCGATGGCCATCATGGGCAGCGGTGCCGTGGGTGTCGAATTTGCGTCCATCTATCGCCGCTTCGGCAGCGAGGTGACGATTATCGAGTTGTTGCCCCGTCTGGTGCCCAACGAAGACGAAGCCGTGTCGGCGGAGTTGGAAAAGGCGTTCAAGAAACGCGGCATTGTGGCCAAGACCGGCACCAAGGTGACGTCGGCCACGGTGAAGGATGGCCAGGTGACGATCACAATGCAGAAGGGTGATGAGCCTGCGGTGTCGGTGACGGTGGACAAACTCCTTGTCGCCACGGGCCGCGGTCCAGTCACCGATGGACTCGGCGCGGATGTGGTCGGCCTCGAGTTGGAGCGCGGGTACATCAAGGTGGACTCGTTGTTCCGCACGAATGTGCCCGGCATCTCGGCCGTGGGTGATGTCATCACGATGGGCCCCACGCCGCATCCGCAGTTGGCGCATCTGTCATCGGCCGAAGGCATCGTGCTCGCCGAACGCATCGCCGGGCATGACGTGCAGCCGATCGACTACGACCAGGTGCCCGGCTGCACCTACTGTGATCCGGAGATCGGCAGCATCGGCCTCACCGAAAAGGAGGCGATCGAGCGCGGATACGACGTGCAGGTCGGCGTCTTCCCGTTCGGCGTGCTGGCCCGCGCCAAGATCGCCAACGAAACCGAAGGCTTCGTGAAAATCGTGGCTGAGAAAAAGTACGACCAGTTGCTCGGCGTCCACATGATCGGTCCCCGCGCCACCGAACTGGTGTCTGAAGCGGCCGTCGCCCTCCGGCTCGAATCCACCGTCGAAGAATTGATCCGCACCATCCACGCGCATCCGACGATGTCGGAAGCGGTGGGGGAAGCGGCGCACGCCGTGCACGGCGCTGCGATACATATGTAAGGTTCAGGAGTCACCAATGGCCATCGAAGTCACCATGCCCCAGATGGGCGAATCAATCGCGGAAGGCACCGTCGTCCGCTGGATCAAGAAGGTCGGAGACAACGTCGACAAGGACGAGCCCTTGTTTGAGATCTCCACGGACAAGGTGGACGCCGAGATTCCGTCGCCGGGTGCCGGTGTGCTCCTTGAGATTCAAGTCAAGGAAGGCGAGACCGTCCCCATCAACAGTGTGGTGGCGGTGATCGGCGTAGCGGGTGAGAAGCTGGCCGCTGCGGCAGACTCTCCTTCGACAAGCGCCCCTTCGACAAGCTCCCCTTCGACAAGCTCAGGGCAAGCAGGGCAAGCAGGGCAGGCAGGCGGGGACTCGGCTTCGGGGCCCGATGGCAATGTGGCGGGATCTGTTGCGCCCGAAACCTCGGCATCGGCGGATGTGGCGGCGGTGCCGGCAGCGGCAGATGCGGCTGCGCCAGCCGACCCGTCAAGTGCGCTTGAGGCGCGTCTGCGCACGAAGTCGTCGCCCGTGGTGCGCAACATCGCGAAGGAACACGGCATCGACATCAGCAAGCTGAACGGGACCGGAATCTCCGGCCGCGTGACCAAGAAGGACATCGAGGCGCAGATTGCGTCCCCTTCGACAAGCTCCCCTTCGACAAGCTCAGGGCAAGCAGGGCAAGCAGGGCAAGCAGGGCAAGCCTCGGCACCCGCAGCCGGGACTGCGCCGGCGGTTGCAGCCAAGGCGCCGTCGGTGCAGGCGCCCGCGCCAAAGCCGTTCGCGCCTGGAGAGAACGTCCGCATCGAGCCGATGGGCGTGATGCGCCGGAAGATCGCCGATCACATGGTGATGAGCCTGCGCACATCGCCGCACGTGTACTCGGCGTACGAGGTGGACTTCGGTCGCATCGACGAAATCCGAAAGAAGAAGAAGACCGAATACGAGGCCATGGGTGTGAAGCTGACGTACACCGCGTTTATCGCGAAGGCGACCGTGGACGTCATCCGTCAGTTCCCGTTCTCGAACGCGTCGATCGACGGCGACAACATCATCTACAAGAAGGACATCAATCTGGGCATTGCCGTGGCGCTTGAGGCGGGCCTGATTGTGCCGGTCATCAAAAACGCCGACGAGCGGAACATGCTCGGCATCTGCCGGGCGATTCAGGATCTCTCGGGACGTGCGCGCAGCAAGCAGCTCAAGCCTGAGGAAGTGCAGGGCGGCACGTTCACCATCACCAACCCCGGCATCTTTGGTGCGGTGTTTGGCCTGCCCGTCATCAGCCAACCCCAGGTCGCGATTCTCGGCGTGGGCAGCGTGGACAAACGTGTGGTCGTCGTCGACGACATGATCGCGATTCGCCCGATGTGTTACCTCACCCTCGGCTACGACCATCGCCTGATCGACGGCGCCGATGCAGGGCGTTTCCTGCAGGCCCTCAAAGAACGCCTCCAGGATTTCGACGAGAGCTGGATCTAGGAGGCGCCACGGTTCCGGGATGCTGACGGTCAACAGACTTGGAACGATCGACTACGCCTCCGGGCTGGAACTTCAGGCGCGGTTGGTCGACGATCGAAAGGCCGGGCGTGTCGGCGACACACTCCTGCTGCTTGAGCATCCACCAATCATCACGCTGGGTGTGAAGACGCGTCAGGGGCCCAATCACATCATCGCGTCGGAAGAGGAGCTTGCGCGTGAGGGCGTGACCGTCCACGAGACCGGCCGTGGCGGTGATGTCACTTATCACGGGCCTGGCCAGCTCGTCGGCTATCCCATTATCGACCTGAAGCCCGATCGGTGCGACGTACACGTGTACGTGCGCGACCTTGAGGAAGTGCTGATTCGGGCGGTCAGCACATTCGGCGTCACAGGCACACGCGTGAAGGGATTGTCTGGCGTGTGGGTCGGTGAGCCCGGTGGAGAAAAAAAGATCGCGGCCATCGGTGTGCGCATCAGCCGCTGGATCACCAGCCACGGTTTTGCGTTGAACGTCGCCACCGACCTGCGCCACTTCCGCCTCATCGTGCCCTGCGGCATCGCCGACCGCGCCGTCACGTCACTTGAACAGGAAGTCGGTCACGCGGTTCCCATGCCTGAAGTCGAAGACGCCGTCGTCTCCGCCTTCACCGAAGTGTTTGACCGGAGTGTATTGCGGAGCAGCCCGACGGCTCCGAAGAACCCTGAACCCTGAACAGAACCCTGAACCCTATTCAACCGGCTGCCACTGCCACCCCAGCCCGCCCGC
>CAYZLT010000012.1:0-26839 GCA_964479175.1 uncultured Solibacteraceae bacterium
CCTCGGTCACGTAGGTGTTGGCATCGACCACGCGCAGGGTCATGTCGTATTTGCGCATCGTTGTCGAGCCGGCCTCATGCTCGAGGGTTTCTCCGTGCATCAGCACCAGACCCGCAGGGGTCTTTTTGCCAGCGGCCGTGACGTAGTAGGTGCCGAACGAGTCGTAGCCGACGATCGTGTAGTCGCGTGTGCGACGGTCAAACCCGTAGATTGTCATGAGCTCAATCGTGGTGTCGCCGAAGCCGATGGGGTTGTTGGACGTACCCTCCGACACCAGGAATCGGCCTCCGAGGATCATGCGATTGGTGACGATACCTGTGGCCTTCACTGGCGGACCGCCCATCGACCAGGTCACCTCTTGATTCCAGCGACCCGCCAGCTTCGCCAGTTCCTGGTGTTCGGTCGTCGGGCGCATCTCTTCGAGCATCTGCGCCATTTGCTCGGGTGTGGGCTGGGTCTGCGCGAAGGCTGCGGACGCGGCGAGGGTGAAGAGGGCACTGCAGAGCGCGGTCGAGAGTCGGGTCATTACGTGGGTTCCTTTGTGGGATCGGGGCGATAGACGGGGTGGGCGCCGGCAAACAGGCGATAACTGCGACGGTTCTTGCCCGTGCCGGCGGTGTATTTCGCGGCGAGGGCCGTAATCGTGGAGACGAGTTCATTGCCAAACGCCTCGCGGTCTTTGGGCGAGGCGAACGTGATCTCGGTGTCGAGGGTGAGGGTGGTGAGTCGCTTGCCGGCCGCCCGTGCCAGAGAGGCCAGCGCCGCCACCTCGCGAATCGTGCGGGCCGCGACGGCCACCTGATACGAGGAGGAAAACGTGTCGCGTGTGGCTGACGCGCCACCCACGACGTCTGGTGCCATGACGTAGTGCGCGGCGGTGGCCTGCACCAGGCGTTCGGTCAACCCGCGTCGTTGCCGGCTGCCGACTTCTTCGACCAGCCCGGCCTTTTCGAGCACACGCAGGTGGTAGTTGACCAACTGGCGGGGCACATCAAGGGCGCCGGCCACCGTGGTCGCCGAGCCGGGCGCGGCCAGCGCTTCGAGGATCTGTCGGCGCAGGGGATGGACCAGTGCGCCGGCGGCCTTCCGGTCGCCGACAACCGCCAGACCCGAGTCCATGTCCAGTGCGCGCGTCACCACGCGGCAGACTTTACTAATTGACAATAATATTTGTCAAATCTAGTGATCTTCCTTCCGATGTTTTTCGATGTCGTGCAGCTCCGCGACCGTGTCCTTGCGGGCGACCGACGCCGCTTTGGCGTTTTTTGACGCGGCCGCCGCACGGGTCTTCTCTGCGGAGCTCACCGCAAACGACGCGAGCAGGCGCTCAAGGTCCTGGCCCTTGCAGGCGGGGCAGGTGGTGTGGGGATCGCCGTGCGAGGCGGACCGCACGAGGGATTCAAACTGGGTGCCGCAGACGCGGCAAAGGAAGTCGAACAGAGGCATTGCGCCCCATTCTAGGAAATTTCACAGGGAGGCACGGAGGTTGGGAGTCTTTTTAAAAAAAACTCCGTGTCTCCGTGCCTCCCTGTGATCGATGACATCAGAAGCTCCAGCGACCGCCAAACGTCAACTGGCGGGCTGTGGTGACCGACGTGGCCCCGCCCAGTGGCACCGACGTGCCGCTGATGCTGACCGACGGGTTGCGGGTCTGGACGGCGGTGATAAACCCTGCGTTGAGCAGATTCTCCGCATCGAGGTACAGACCGAGCCGGTTCGCACCGACCTGGAAGACCTTCTCAAACCGCAGATCCATGAGCTGCTGCCCTTCGGTGCGCCGGCTTCCGCGCGCTTCGAGGTTCAGGTCGATGGACCCGGTCCAGTTGAACGTGCCAGACGAGACGCGCTGGAAGGGCGTCCACGGCAGTCCGCTCAAGTACCGGTAGTACATGTTCGCGGAGATCTCGAGTTTCGGAATCTGGTATCCGGCAAACACCTTGAGTTCATGTTTCCGATCGAAACCGACCAGGCCGTCCGCATTCACCAGCGCGAGGTTTGGCGTCTGGAACTGGCTGCTCGTGATGCCCGAGAACGTGCCGTTGGTCACCGTGCCCTTGGTCTTTGAATAGACGTAGGACACCTGCGCCTGCCACCGATCCGCAAATCCGCGCGTCAGCACAAACATCGCGCCGTTGTAGGTGCGGTAGGCATCAGCCGCCGGCGCCCCCTTGAACGCGTAGTTGTCCACGTTGGTGATCAGGAACTTCTGGTCAGACACGCGATTGGTCCACCGATACACCGTCGTCGCCTGACTGGTGAGCGGGTTGGTGTAGTTGGCCGTCGCCCAGGTCGCGTCGGGCAGCACGGAGTTGATGAAGTTTTTGCTGTCGCGCCTGATGTAGGTGGCAGACAACTTGAGGCCGCGGACCAGTTGCCGCTCGTAGGCGACACTCCACTCGTCCGTTCTTGGATGTTTGATGTTCGGATCCATTTTGAACTTGGACTCACCCGAGACGTTGAAAATCTCGGTCAATTTTCCGGTCGGACTCACCTCGTACCCGATGTAGTCACCGATGCCTGGTGTGGCCTGCGACCAGGACGCAAACACAGCGCCGTCGTAGAGCTGACCGTAGTAGCCACGGACGACCGACTTGCCATCACCCATGAGGTCATACGCCACACCGAGTCGGGGTGCCCATGTCGTGGTGTTGTAGTACTGCTGGTCATCGACGGTGCTCGTGCCCGTGATGCGATCCATGCGCAAGCCGGCGTTGAGCGTCAGTCGCCCGGTCTGCCACTGGTCCTGCACAAACGCGCTCTGGCGATCGGTCCGGCCCTTGACGTCATACGAGTAGGCATACGCGAGGTATGGCGCGCCGCCGTAGTCGTAGAAGAAGAGGCCGTCCGTGTACGCGTATCGGTTGCGGATGGTGCTGCGCTCGATCTCGACGCCGAACTTGAACGCGTGGGTGCCCTTGGCCTCCGCGTACTTCGCCAACGACGCGATCAGCTGGTTACGGGTGCGGTCGTACTGCGCACTGTAGCCGGCACCACCGGTGTAGGCCCCAGTCGCAACATCTTGTCGCGCCGAGGTCGGCGTCAGTGGATCCAGGTCGAAGTACCCCCAGTAGCCGGTGAACTTGGACTCAAACACCGACGAGTTGCCGATGACCTTGCGGTACTGCGCGTTGTAGATGATCTCGGGCGAGTCCTGCACCACCGTGCGGGCGTCAGTGGTGCCGTTGGCTCCACCGAGGCCCGTGCGGCCCGTCTGGTTGTACTGGTCGTACTGCCCAGAGAAGACGATGTTGTCCGACGAGGTCGGCTGCAGCGTGAGCTTGCCGTTGAAGCGTGGGCTGACTTCCGTGCGGAGGGTGCGCGGACCAACGGGATCCTCCTCAATCGAGTACCGTTGGATGCTGGCGAAATAAAACGCCTTGTTCAGCCGAACCGGTCCGCCCAGCTGCACCGTGTAGTCGTTCAGCTTGTCCACACCCGTGATCCTGAGCGACGGATTCACCCGTTTGGCGTCGGCCGACAGGTTGTCGCTGCGCAGACCCTTTTCCGTGTAGCGGTACTCGAACAGGCCGGCCGTGCGGTTGCTGCCCGACTTGGTGATCGTGTTGATGATCGCGCCGGTGAAGCCGCCCATCTCGGCCGGCTGGCCGATCGATCCCACCTGCACCTGGTCGATGATGTTGTAGTTGAAGAAGGCCCACGCCGTCCCGCCCTCGGGGTCACGCACGTCCACGCCGTCGAGGCGGAGGGAGTTGGCCGAACCCGACGCGCCGCCGAATGCCGACCCGCTGTTGATGCCCGGCGCGTTATTCAGGATGTTCACCGCCGCGTTGGTGCGCGAGATCGGCATGCTGAACAACAGGTCCTGCGAGATATTGGTATCAGTGGCCGTCGTCGTGGTGTCGATGCTGGCCGCAGACCCCACGACGGTAATGGCTTCGGTCATGCCGCCAACCGCCAGCGTGAGTTTGACGTCCACCACCCGGCCAATCGAAATCTCGATGTTCGACTGGGCCGCAGGCTTGAAGCCCTGCAGGGACGCGCGCACTTCATACATCCCGGGATTGAGGCCCAGGAAGCGGAAGTCGCCCTTCGCGTCCGTGGTCTGCGTGGTTTCGCCCGTGCGGCTGGCCAGCGTCACCAGCACGCCTGGCAACGAGGCCCCCTGTGCGTCAACAATGCGTCCGGCGATCGTGCCGCTGAGCGACTGCGCCGCTACTGGCGTCGCCGAGAGCAGAAGGGCCACCGCAAGAATGAGTCGTGTGATTAATGTGGGTGTTTTCATGGGGGCCTACCGATTCAGACCGCGAATGCGGTCTTCCCTCGCGGAATAAATGGCGTAGCCCGTGCCCACCGCGAACGCGGCAATCACCATCACGCCGACCTTTGATTTGAAGAACGATCCCTGAGCCTGCTTCACAACTGTCACCTTTGCGGGCGCCGCTGTGGGTACTGCCTCAGGAGAAACCACCGTCCTGGCCACCACCCTGGCCACCGCGGCCGGAGCAAATGGTGACGATGGGGGCGGGGTGGGGGAGGCGGCGAATGCGGGCGCCGCAATCGTGGTCAGGAGCGCGGTTATTGCCGCCATTCCCGCCACGCGTCGGATCACTGCGAGACTACTACGGTCGTTCATAGGCACAAGTCCTTTCACAAGGCTGTTACAAGAGTGCTCGGGAATATACGCCTGTGGGGGTACGAAACGCCAGAGGCAATATTGCGCCGGCCACGGCAAGTTGACCGTTGATCATCCATAGGTCACCATTCAGCCCTATGGCCACCTTCAAGCGCCTTCCCGTCACCCTGCTGGGCGTCGCCATTTTGGCCGGTGTCGGCTGGTGGGTGTGGTCGAGGGACGCCGCTCCCGCCCCCATGAACGTCGTCCTTATTACCCTCGATACCCTGCGGGCCGACCATCTCGGCGCCTACGGGGCCACGGGGGTGAGGACGCCGCATCTGGACCGCCTGGCCAGCCAGGGTGTGGTCTTTGACCAGGTCATGACCACCGCCCCCCTGACGTTGCCGGCGCACAGCAGCATCATGACCGGGCAGTTCCCACCGAAACACGGGGTCCGCGACAACGGCGGGTTCTTTCTTGGGCCGGAGCAAGTCACGCTGGCAGAAATCCTGAGCGCACGCGGCTACCAGACCGGCGCCACCGTCGGCGCCTTTGTGCTCGACAGCAAGTGGGGGCTCGACCAGGGGTTTGCCACCTACCAGGACGACTTCGATCTGACCAACGTGAAGGCGATGTCGCTAGCCTCGGTCAACCGGCCTGGCAATGAGGTCGTGGATCTGGCCTTGAAATGGCTGGATGGGGTGGCCGACCAGCGGTTTTTCGCCTGGATGCACCTCTACGACCCGCACGCGCCCTACATTTCGCCTGAACCCTACCGCTCTGAGTACCGCGGCCACCCCTATCGCGGAGCCATTGCCTTCACCGATGCACAGGTGGGTCGTGTGTTCGACTATCTCGATGCCCGTGGACTCTCCGACAACACCATCGTCATTGTGACGGCTGATCACGGAGAAGGACTAGGCGAACACGGTGAGGAGACGCACGGTTTTTTTGTCTACGAGAGTGCGATGCGTGTGCCGCTCATCGTGCGGGCACCGGGCCGCGGACTCACGCCACGGCGGGTGAGCCAACCGGTGCGCACAGTGGACATCATGCCGACGGTGCTCGACTTGATTGGAGCCGCGCCACCGCAGCCTGTCGAGGGCGTAAGTCTGGTGCCCCTGATGACCGGCGAGGTGCGGGAGTTGCCGCTTGAGGCCTACGGCGAGGCCATGTATCCCCTCCACCACTACGGCTGGAGCGAGCTGACGACCTTGCGGTCTGAACGCTACAAACTCATCGACGCCCCGCGACCGGAGTTGTACGACCTCGAACGTGATCCACACGAACTGACCAATCTGTTTGAGGAGCGCCGGTCGGTGGGCGACGCCATGTTGCGCCAGCTCCGTGAGCGCAAACGTGAGATGGACGCCGAAGCGCCGGAGTCGCCCACTCCAGGGGATGTGGACCCCGAAACACGGGCGCGCCTCGCCGCACTCGGGTATGTCGGCTCGTTCGTCGCGACCTCCAGCGAGCCGTCGAGTGGACGTGCCGATCCCAAGGACAAAATTGGTCTCTTTAATTTGATGACCACCGCCAGGGACGTCGCGAAGGAAGGTGACGCCGGTGCCGAAGCGATCGCCATGTTGCGCAAAGTGGTGGACGAGGACCCAAACGTCATCGACGCATGGTTCATGCTCGGCAATGAATATTTCAAGGCCGGCAACTACCCGGAAGCCATCACGCAGTTCAGTCGCGCACTTGCACTCAAGCCCGACTATGACCTCGCCATCATCAACATGGCCAACTCCTATCGGCGGCTGGGGCAGGACGATGCGGCGCTGGCGGGGTACGAACTCTATGTGACCGTTGATCCGAAGAACGCGTATGTGCGGTATCAGATTGGCGAAATCTACCTGGACCGCAAGGAACTGGAGCGCGCGGAGGCGGAGTTTGATCAGGCGCTCGCCATTGATCCCAAGTTGGCGTCGGCACGCGTGGCCACCGGGGTGCTCGCATTTGAACGTCAGCAACTGCCGCAGGCAGAGCAACTGCTGAAGGATGCGCTGGCGCTCAAGCCCGACGTGCGCCTGGCGCACTACAACCTCGCGCTGATTGCGGAGGCACGAGGCGACATGACGAGCGCGGAGACGTCCTATCGCGCTGAACTGGCGCAACACCCCACGGCCTACAAGGCGGCGTTTAATCTCGGTCGACTCCGCGCCCGACAAGGCAATGCGAAGGAAGCAGCTGAGTGGTATCAGAAGGCCATCGACACCAATCCGGAGTTTGCCGAAGGCTTCTTTTACCTGGCCAAGTCCAAACTCGACGAAGGGCGGGCCCTCGACGACGCGGAATCACTGGCCCGCAAGGGGCTCAAGCTTGAGCCGGAGGGGCAGACCTCACCGCTTGGCCACTTCGTGATTGGCGGCGTGTTGATGAAAAAGGGTCGGCCGGCGGAAGCGGAGCGAGAGCTGGCCAAGGGCCTCGCGCTGGAGGAGAAGCTGGCCAAACGCTCGCGCTAGAGTCTTTGCTTATGCGCACTGCACTGACCTTCGCCCTCGTTCTTGGTGGCTTCGCCACGGCCGCCGCAGACCAACAATCCAACCTGACCGGCACCTGGGTCGCGACCAAGGACACGCCGTCCGCGATCGGGATGGCTCCCAGTCCTGTGTTTGGGGAAAGGCTGGCACTCGCGGTGTCTGCGGAGGCCGTGGTGCTGACGCGACCGGTACGTGGCAATGCCAATTCGTCGGTGCTCACGCTTCCAATGAATGGCACCGAGGTGGTCGCCGTGCAGACGGGTCGTCAGTGTTTTGGTGATTCGGTGCAGACCAATCTTGTGACACGGCAGGGTGCCGGCTTCGACTTTGTCATTGCCACCAACACCGCACCAGGCGCCGCGATGACCAAACTCGGCACCACCTACAAGTTCCGCCCCGAGGGCGACACCCTCGTCGTTGAGTCGACCATGCGCGGCGCGTCGGGCCCCAAGCAGGTCGGCACCGTGTATAGGCGGACGACCGACGCGCTGCCTCCGCCTCTCAAAGGTCCCAATGTGGCCGTCGTCACCGCCACGATCGACGCGTTCGGCTGGCTGGCAGGTGATTGGGTCGGCACGGTGGGCGGCAACAACGTTGAAGAACGGTGGACGACGGCCGCCGGCGGAGCGATGATTGGCACCAGCCGCTCGACGCGTGGCTCGGCCATGGTCGAGTTTGAGTACCTCTGCATCGCGCAACGGGCCGGGGGGCTTGTCTACACGGCGATGCCCAATGGCGGGGGCATGACGGACTTCCTGTCGACGAAGGTGACAGCCGACAGTGTGACCTTCGAAAACCCGGACCACGACTTTCCGCGATCGATTGTCTACACAAAAAACGCCGACGGTGGCGTTGACGTCGTGGTGAGTGGCGCCCCAGGCCAGCGCGCACTCACGTATTCGTTCAAGAAGAAGTAGATCCGATCACCAGCGGAATCTGGTCAGGTCGATGGCGGCAAACGTCGCGTTCGAGTAGGCCGCGCGCGACTGCAAGGAGACGCGGCCGTCGATGTCGACCCCGGAGTCGCCTCCGGTTTGAATCTGCCGCATACCGCTGGCGTCGAACTCCTCGAAGGTGCCAGTCGTTTCGGACGGCAGGAGCAGGCCGAGTGTCTGGTGCGGCGCATACTTGACCGCCACAGTGGCGCTCTCGGTATAGGTGCGCTCCCGTCGCGAATCCACCCACAACTCCGTCTGGTGGATGGCCCCGGTCAACGGGTCAATCCAGAATCGACCTGTCGCTCGTCCATTGCTGCGTGTGCCCAACAGGTACTTGCGATCGCGGCCGTCCGGCTCTTCGAATCGCACGCCGACCACGGCCACGTTGTTCATGGTCTTGCGCCCGTCGAGTTTGTATGTCAGGCCCGGTTGATTGGCAGCGGAGATGAACTGCAGGGCTGTGGTGGGCTCGTTGGTTTTGACCACGATGTCGAGCAGGAAGTAGACCGTCTCCTTGCCGGGGTAGGTGATGGCCGTCTGCCAGTCCTTGATGGACGGCTGCGCTGGAGCGCCGAGCAGCTGGAGAATCCGGGGCGTTCGATCCCGGGTGGGACGTGTGTCGATCGCATACACGTCACGAAGGGCCTCGGCCTGCCCGCTCGCATTCACCAGGACCACGTCGGCGCTGATCCGGACGATGCTGCGGGTGGTGCCGCCGCTGACATTCATCAGCTGCGTCTGTTCCTCGAGTGAGATACCCGAGATCTTCTGTATGTACGAGGTGTGATACTCGCCCGCACGTGTGAGCACATCCTGCAGGGCAGGCGTTTGCGCCTGCAGGACCACTCCGGCCGCGAAGCTGAACGCGATCAGACTGAGTGTAGGCGACATGCTGTCTCTCCCGAGTTAGCGTAACTTCGTTAGGTCGATGACGGCAAGGATGGCCTTCGAGTAGTTCGAGCGACTCTGCACCGAGACCCGGTTGGCGACGCTGCCTCGTGGGTCGGCCCCGCTGCCCATCTGCCGTGGGCCCCCGCCGCCCTCGCGCTCTTCGTACGTGTCGTTCATTTCCGTGGGCAGCAACAGGCCCAGTTCTTTATGCGGTGCGTATTTCACCGAGACGATCGCGTTTTCCCACTTGGAGTCCACCCAAAGTTCCGTCTGGTGAATTGCCCCCGTGTCCGGGACAATCCAGAAGCGACCCGTGGCGCGCGCATTGCTCCGCGTGCCCATGACGTGAGTCATGTCCTGTGATGTGCGCTCTTCAAATCGCACCCCGACGACCGGCACGTTATTCATCTTCTTCTGGCCGTCGAGCCGGTATTGCATCTTCGGCTGCAGGGCTGCGGAGATGAATTGCAGGGCGCTGGTCGGTTCATTCACCTTGACCTGCAGATCCAGGATGAAGTGCACGGTGCCTTGCTGGGGGTAACTGGCCGCAAGCTCCCAGTCCTTGACCGTGGGTGTGGCCGGAGCCCCAAGCAGCGCGCTGATCCGTGAGGCCTTCGGCCGGAGCGGCTGGGTGTCCACCGCGTACGGGTCGCGCATGGCAATCACCTGCCCTTGCAGGCCCACCAGGACGACGTCCGCGCTCACCCGAATCACCCCGCGCGTCTTCCCGCCGGTGACGTCCAGGATCTGCGTCTGTTCGTCCAGGACGATACCTGACGCCTTCTGCAGGTAGGTCGAGTGATAGGCGGCCGCCTTGGCGAGGACGTCCTCGAGTGTGGGCGGTTGTGGAGTGGTCGACAGCCCAGCGATGGCGGTCAGTGCGGCAATGCCGGCAGTCCGGATCATGTTGGTCCCTCTCAGTTGGCGACTGGCGGCTGTTAGGACGCTGACTGCACCGTAATCGTCTTCCACTTGCCCTGCCCGAATCTCCAGACACTCAGGACCGCCCGTGTGAAGTGGCCCAGAACGATGGCCGTCCAGATGTGCCACGCCTCGAGGCCGACCGTGGCCGACAGGAGTGAACAGAGTCCCACGGGAATGATGACCTGCGAGACGATCGAAATGTAGAGGGGGCTCTTGGTGTCCCCGGTGCCCTGGAGACCACCGGAGTAGGTGAGGGCGACAGTCACAAAAAACCCAGAGACCGCCAGAAACGCCAGCAACTGACGGCCAAGCGCCCCGCCGATCGGGTCGGTGAGCGCAAAGATGCTCAGCAGAGGGCCGGGGATCGTGACGAAGAGCAGGCCCACGGTGGCGGCCACCGCGAGGCCGATACGCGCCGCAACGCGAGGGACGGACGCCGCGCGATCCGGTCTGCCGGCCCCGAGGTTCTGGCCGGTCACGGCGGCTGTGGCGCCCATGAGGCCGACAGACGTCCATGTGATCAGCGAGAACAGCTCGGTGTACGTGACGGCGTAGGCCGCCTGCGCCTCCGCGCTGTACTGCAGCGAGCCGATGAAGCCCAGCATCATCACGCCCGCGATGTTCATCGCGACGCCCTGAAATCCCGTCGGCAGGCCGAATCGGAATAGCTCGCGGATGATCGCCCAGTCGGGCTTGATCGTCATCCCCCCATGGAAGCGGATCACCAGTTTGTCGCTGAACATCAGCCAGATGACCGTGCCGCTGGCGAGGCCACTCGCCAGCGCCGTGCCGATGGCCGCGCCCGCCGTGCCCATCGCCGGGATGGGGCCCATGCCGCCGATGAGGATGATGTTGAAGGTGATGTTCAGGACGGTCATCGCCACGCCCATCCGCAGCGTCGTCTGTGCGTCACCGGCGGCGCGCAGGGCGCCGCTCATCATGAAAAACATCATCATGCCGATGTTGGTGGCAAACATGATGCGCAGATAGGGGAGCGCCTCGGCCTGCACCTGCGGTGCGGCATTCACCAGCGTGAGCAGCCACGGCGCCATCACGTAGCCGAGCGGCGCGAGCACCACCACCGACATGAAGACCGCCACGAGGAACGCCTGCCAGACTGTGTGATTGACGCCGTCGTGATCGTTGGCGCCGGCATAACGCGCGACGAGCACCCCCATGCCGGAGAACACGGACGCGATGAAGACGATCACCAGAACGAAGATCTGGATGCTCACGCCAATCGCGGCATTGCCCGCCAGGCCGACGTAGTGCCCGACCATGGCGTGGTCGATGACCCCCTGGAGGCCGCCGATCACGTTTTGCAGCATCGTGGGCCACGCGAGTTTCCAGACGGCCGTGGAGAGCGGGCCGTCAACGATGGAGCGGTCAAACTGTTTGCGGGGTGGTGGTGAAGGGGCGTCCGCCATGCTTGCGGGCTCTATCCTATCGTCTCAGGTCCTCGATGCGTCTCATGGCCCCGATCAATCAACGGCCGCGTGCACAAGCGTCACTAACGCGATACACGCGGTTGTGGTGGTGAGTGTCCGTGGTCCCATCGTGACGGGTGTGAACCCGTGTGTGCGCAGCAGCGCGAGTTCGAAGTCGTTCCAGCCGCCCTCCGGGCCCACGGCGAGGAGAACGCGTTCGGTTGAGTGTCCGAGTGTGTCGGCAATCGTGGCCTCGCCATCCGGGTGGGCCACGATGCGCCGACCCTTCGGGAAGAGCCCGTCAAGGTCGGCTTCGATCAACTTGCGGAATTGTTTGTGCACCGACACGACCGGCATGCGGGTGTCGCGCGCCTGTTGCAGGCCTTCGAGGAGCAGGGGCCGATAGCCGTCTGCTTCGAGCAGGTGTGTGTCAAAGTAGTCGCGCTCGACCTTTGACGCGTTGGTCAGGATGATCTGACCCACACCCAGCGCCGACAGCTGCGCCCACAACCGGCGCATCACCTTCGGGCGCGGCAACGCGAGCAGGAGATCGACCCGCGGCCGTTCGGGGGACTCGGCTTCGAACGTGCAGTCCATCGTGACGCGGCCATCGCCGACCGCCGTGACCGTGCCCACACCCAATGGGCCATCGACCACGCCAATGCGGACCTGCTGGTCCTTGGTTACCTTCAGCACGGTGACGAGGTGGCGCGCCTGCACGCCAGTGGCGTCGACGGTGGCGTCGGCCCGAATGTCGCTCGTGTCAAAAAGAATGAGGTTCACGGGCTACAGACCGAGCACGGGCAGCCCGAACGCGCGCGCAGCGAGCCCGAGCGCGGCATCGTGTGTGGCAAGAACGACCGGACGCTCCATGCGGTCGCGCCAGACGAGGGCGGTCGCCAGATGGAGCGCGTCGAGCGTGCCCAGCGGTGAGGGCAATGGCTCGCCCGCGCGCGCCAGAATCGGCGCACGAAGCAGGACAAGATCGATCGCCTCCAGCCAGTCGCCGACAAGTTCCAATCGTTCGGCTGCGACCTCCGGCGACAGTGATCCGAGCCGATGCAGGCGATCGATGGTGCGACGGCTTTCGACCGCGAGCAATTCGCTTGAGACCAATTGGTCTGCGTGCCGAATTTCTGCCAGGGCACCGGGTTCGCCGAGCACCACCCGCAATAACGCCGAGGTATCAACGTACAGGGTCACCGCCGCGCCCGATCCTCAAGGAGCAGCGCGAGGCTGTTGGTGGCGGGAGTCGTCGGACCTGGCTGCGGGAGATCCGCCGCTCGTCGAGTGGCTTTGCGCACCTCAAGCGGGCCGGACTCCACGGGGATCAATCGGGCGATCGGTGAGTCCCGGTCCAGCACCGTCAGGGTTCGCCCCTTGCGAACCGCTCTGAGATGTTCGCTCAGGTGCGCCTTGAGATCCGCAATGCCCACGGTCTTCATGACCATATTCTAGTCATGACAGGTCATATGTGTCCATTCGATTGATCTGAGGGGGCCAGAGAGAGACACTACGCTCGCAGGAGAAATGGCCATGCGTCAGTTCCACGTCGTGAGTGTGCTTGTTGTCGCTGCGCTGGCGTCGGCCGTGGTGATGACCCAGCAAACCAAACTCGGGTACGACGACACGCGCATGCAACCCGATGGCGTGTGGCGCGTCCACGACGGCAAACGGCCGCAGCCAGCGGTCGTCACGCCTGGTGCGCTGGCCGGCATGGCGGCCCCTCCCGCAGACGCGACGATCCTGCTCGGTCCCACTGGTGATCTCACGGCGTGGCAACACGTGGGCGATGGCGCGGTCACGTGGTCCGTCACAGACGGGATCATGCAGACAGGGAAGGGCTCGATCGAGACCAAGGCGTCGTTTGGCGATGTGCAATTGCACGTCGAGTTCGCCACACCCACACAGGTGAGGGGTGAAGGCCAGGGCCGCGGCAACAGTGGCGTGTATCTCGCGGGCCTCTTCGAGATTCAGGTGCTCGACAGCTACAACAACCCCACGTATCCAGACGGGCAGGCCGCCGCGATGTACGGCCAGTTCCCTCCGCTCGTGAACGCGTCACGTCCCCCCGGTGAATGGCAGGCCTACGACATCATGTTCACCGCGCCACGGTATGCGGGCACCACGCTGCAAACACCCGCGTCGGTGACGGTGCTGCACAACGGCGTCCTGGTGCATAACGCCCGCCCGTTCTGGGGCCCCACCGCGCATCGCAAGATCGATCCCTACATCCCCGCGTCAGTCAGCGGTCCGATCAGGCTGCAGGATCATTCCAACCCGGTGCGGTACAGGAACATTTGGCTCAGACAGTTGACCGGGGCGAAGTAGCTCCCCGATCAGGGAAACACCTCGAACGCGTCGTAGCGCTGCCCGCGACGGATGCGATAGGTCGCGAAGTCCTTTCGGGCGATGGTGAAAATGCGTTGCGTATCCAAGACTTCCGCCGCGACCACCAGGGACGCATCTGCCAGATCCATCGGGTGATCGGCGTACTGGCGCATCAGCGCAAAGGATCGGATCAGCGTCACCTTGTTGAGGTGCCACACGGTCAGGCCGTCGCGCTCGATGAATTCGAACAGGGCCTGTGCGCCTCGACTGTCGGCGCCAAGCAGGTGAAATGTCTCAGTCAGTACCGGGGTCGTGGACACCAGTGGCGTTGATGCCGTCTTCAGGACGCGGACACAACGCGCGTGGTGCGAATCTTCTTTGTCAAACAGTGCGACGAGCGGCCCGGTGTCGACCAGTGTCACCGCGACAACTTCTTGCGAATCGCCTTCACGACACCCTCACGGACGTTCGCCGACGAGGCGACGGCACTTCCACCGGGACCGAGGTCCAGTGACTGATACACGTCGTACGGAGACCTGGCCGCTCGCTCCTTTACTTGTGCCTGGAGCGTCCGCAGCCCTTGCTTCAAGGCTTCGGAGATCGGCAGACCAGTCGCCTCACGAATTTCATGCAACGCGGCCTCGGCTTCATCGTCCAATCTGACCGTTCGGGTCGCCATCAGGAGCTCCTGTAATACGAACGGTATTACGTAAGGCCGAGTGGCGTCAAGCGGTCACGCTACTGGGATATCCTCTCCGAATGTCGCGGACTGCGATCATTCTTCTTGCCTCATCTCTTGGATGGCTACCGCAGGCGGCGCGGGATCGCATCGCCCCTCCGGCGCCTGAGGCGGTCGGCACGGCCGTAATTAGCGGACAGGTCACGATCGTGGTCGACGGCACCGCGCAACCGATTCGCCGCGCGCGTGTCACGCTGGAATCACCCGCGCTGACCCGGCCGCAATACACCGACACCGATACCGACGGCCGCTACCGGCTCAGCGCGCTGGCCGCCGGGGCGTATCGCATCCGCGTCGAGAAGGCCGGGTTTGTGCAACGGCCGACACCGGTGTCGCTCGCCGACGCCCAAACGCTGGCACTGCCGCTGGTGATGGTGCGCGGTGCCGCACTGGAAGGGCGCATCCTGAGTGACACCGGCAACCCGGCCGTGAACGTCGTCGTCTCTGCCGTCAAGTTCACTTATGACGCCAGGGGGCGACGAACCGAACCCGTGCGTCAGACCCGCACAGACGATCGCGGTCGGTATCGGCTACACACGCTCCCCGCGGGTGCGTACTACCTCGAAGCCGCGCCGGACCCACTTGAGGCGCTTCAGAGACCGCAAGTGCCTGGCCGGCAGGCGATGACACTTGCACGGAGTTATTTCCCCGGTGCGCCCCGCGTCGAGGGTGGTGAGTCGCTGTCGCTCTCGGTCGGCCAGAATCTGACCGGGCTTGAGTTCGCGCTTCCGACCGTGCCCACGGCCGCGCTTCGCGGGACGATCACCGATTCAACAGGCAAGCCCGGCGGAGTCTTCTCGGCCCGAGTGCAACGCGTGGGCGGGCCGATTGGCGAGGTGCGTGGGTCATTAAATCCGAACGGCAACGACTTCACATTCCCGAGCGTGCCGACAGGCGAGTACTGGGTCATGGGCATTGCCAGACCGACGCCGACGTCCGACCTGGAATTTGGTGTGATGCGCGTGACCGTCAGCGGTCAGGATCAGTTGGGCCTGGCAATCACAACGGCCAGGGGCGCCATCGTCAACGGACGCGTGTTGATGGAAGACGGAGCCACGCCGATGCCTGCGAACCTCGGCGTGGTCGCCCACGAGACCGAGTATGAGTTGCCCGCCCTGGTGGGATCGACCACCTCCGGCGCGACACCCGTGACTGTGGCGACGGACGGGACGTTCACCTTCAGCAGTTTGTTTGGTCCACGCCTGCTCCGGGTTGAGGGACTGCCCGCCGGGTGGGCACTCAAGAGCGTGACATTCGACGGCCAGGATGTGACCGACACTCCGGTGGATGTTATGGGCGGCGAAACCGCGCGGACGCTGCGCATGGTGATCACGTCACGCACCGCCACGATCTCCGGTGTCGTTCGCGACGATGCCGGTCGGCCTGTTGAACGCGCGCGAGTGGTGGTGTTCAGCGAGAATGCGGACAAGTGGGGATGGCGCTCACGCATGGTGCGCACCGCCGAGAGTGGCGCCGACGGACGATTTGTCGTTGACGGTGTACTTGACGGCGCATACCGAATTGTCGCCCTGCCATTCCTCGAGGACGGATCCTGGATGGACACAACGATCCTGCGACGGCTGGAGCCACTTGCGTCGCCGCTGGCGGTGAGCGGGGCTGCGCCGATGACAATGAACTTGGTGGTGAAGCCATGGTGAACACGTGTGGCGCACTCGCGCTGGTGCTTGTGGCCCTGGTCCAGAGTCCGCAACCGCCTGCGCCGCCCACCGGCACCGGGAAGATCTCCGGCATCGTTACACGCGGCGACTCCAAACAGCCGCTCGACGGGGCCATGGTTCGCGTGGTGCGCTGGGAAGGCGGGCTTGGGCGTCAGTTTCCTCCAAGCCAGAGCCAGGCTGATGGGCGGTTCGTGTTTGAGAACCTTCCGGCCGGAGAGTACGCGGTGACGTTTTCGGCCACCGGGTTCGTGACGCTTGAGTGGGGGCAGGTCCGTCCGCAGGAGCCGCCGCGTCGCGTCGATCTGGCAGAGGGGCAACACGCCACAAACGTCAATATGACGTTGCCGCGCACGGGAGCTATCGAAGGGCGTGTCCTCGATGAATTTGGCGATCCCGCGCCAGGCCTGACCGTGCAGGCGGCGCGCGTGCAATACGCCGCCGGGAAACATCGGCTGATGCCGATCGCGTCGACACAAAACGTCCCCACCGATGATCTGGGACAGTTTCGGTTGTTCAACCTGCCGCCCGGTGACTACTATCTCGTCGCGCTCTCAGGTCCGTTTGCTGGACCAGACGGTGCCGCAGGATTTGCTCTGACGTATTTTCCAGGCACGGCCGTGCCCATGGACGCTCAGGTGGTGACGGTGGACGTCGGCCAGGACATCACCGGCGTGACGATGCAGATGTCGCCGGCCCGCACAGCGACGATCAGCGGTGTCACGACGGACGAAAACGGCACGCCCATCCAGGCGAGCGTGATGCTAATCCCGACGAGTGGCGGTGATGTGCGCGCCGCCATCATGGCGCGCGGCGAGTCTGACCCCGCAGGCCGCTTCGTCTTCCGCAATGTGGCGTCGGGCACCTATGCGATTCAGGGATTCGGCCGGCCGGTCGGTGGCGGAAATCTCGGCCGGGCGCCGTTTGGAGCGCTGCAGGTGACGGTGGATGGAGATCTCTCGAACCTGGCGGTCAAGATCGCACCAGGTGCGACCCTGCGCGGTCGCGTCGTGTTTGAAGGGCCTGCGCCTCAGCCGGCACCAGACCGTGTGCGTGTTGTTCCCGCACCCATCAATTTTGCCACCGGTCCGCTGGGCGGCGGCCCGCCCGACACCGTGACCAATGCGGATTGGACGTTCGAGACCAGAAACATGACGGGCACGCGGGTGATCTCGGTGACCGCCGGTGCCGTAGGCTGGCGACTCAAGAGTGTTGTGCGCGGCAGCAAGGACATCACCGATCACCCCGTGGACTTTGGCGAAGGTGATGTCAACGACGTCGAGATCACGATGACCAGCCTGCACGCCACGGTGACCGGAAGCGTCACCGACGCCGGTGAGCCCATCGGTGAGTGTCTGGTGGTGATCTTTGCGGACGACCTGGCGAAGTGGACGTTCCCGTCACGCTTCATTTCCGCAGTTCGCCCCAACGCGACAGGGGTCTTCACCGCGTCTGGTCTTCCGTCTGGTGACTACCTCGTGATCGCAGTCCCGCTGCTTGCCGGCCAGGAGTGGCAGGACCCCGCTGTGCTGGAGCGCTACCGCGCTCACGCAACCAAAGTCAGCGTGTTTGAAGGCGGCAGCGCGACCGCATCACTCCAGCTCGTGCGGCGATAACGTCAGCGCGACGCACGTTCTTTCTTCTGCTTCTCGACCATCGCCGCCACATCCGCCAGCAGTTTCTTGGCGTCGTAGACGATGCCGTCTTTGATGGTCCACTTCACGCCACCAACACGGTCGATCTGGTTGGTCTGGTCGTTGAGGCGCATCGCGCCCGTGCCGTAAAGCACCTTCAGGTTCTGCAGCGGATTCTGATCGACCAGCACCATGTCTGCCAGCATGCCGGCGCGGATGATCCCGAACTCGATCTCCTTGCCCATCGGTTCATGCAGCGCCTGCGCCGCATGCATCGTGGCGCCGCGGATGACCTCGAGCGGATGGAAACCCGCTTCCTGCATCAGCTCCAACTCGTGGATGTAGCCAAAGCCCCACGTGTTGTAGATAAACGCCGCATCGTCACTTGCCGTCACGCGGCCGCCCATCTTCTTGTAATCGTTGAGCAGGCGGAACCAGACTTGGTAGAACTTGCGCCACTGAATTTCGTCGTCGAGTGTCCAGTCGAAAAAGTAGGAGCCGTGATTGTTGCGGTCGGGACGATAAAAGTCATGGAGCGTCGGGAGCGTGTATTTGTCGTGCCAGTCCGCGTTGCGCATGCGCATCACGTCGCGACCGGCCGCATACGCGGTCATCGTCGGGTCAAACACGGTACCGAGTTTGATGTGCTCTGCGAGGTAGTCGTTCCACTGCGGTGAGCCCGGCTCGTAGATCTTGTCGTGCAGACGAGCCACCTGCGAGAAGCGGAAGTACTCGTCGTTGTAATTCATCTGGTGCGGCCAGGGCTGAATCTCGAAGTCCTTCAGCAGCGCCTCGAAGTGCCCGTAGAAGTGCGTCACCGTGCCGAGGCCCATCTTGGCGGCCGTGAGCGCGTTCATCTGCGCGACACCGCGCTGTTCGAGGTGTGCGGTCGAGCCGAGCCCGAGCTTCTTCGCCTCGTCGAGCAGCGCCGCCATGATCGGGGGCGGGTACGCGACGAGTTTCATGCCGTCGATGCCGTTGTCCTTGCACCAACGCACCCATTCACGCGCCATCTCCGGTGTAGTGACCGCACCACGCGTCCAACCCGCGCCGGGACGCTGATAGTTGAAGATGCGGGGCGCGACAATCGCGTTGCTGTTGGCGCGCACTTTTTCCGGCGCGGCGTAGGCCTGCGGACCGAGTTCGACGCCACGCCCGGACGTGACGCCATGCGCCATCCAGAGCTTGAACGTGTATTCGGCTTCGGGCGATTTCGGCGTGCCGCCCACGTGCATGTGCAGGTTCACAAAGCCCGGCATCAGATACATGCCCGTGCCGTCGATGTCATGCTGCGCGGTTGGAGGGCGATTCGCCAGCAGCGGCATCCCAGGCGTGCCTGCGCTCCGAATGGCCGCGATGCGGTTGTTCTCGACCACCACGTCCATCGGCCCAAACGGCGGCGCGCCGGTGCCGTCGATAATCGTCACCCCTCGAATCACCATCGTCTGAAACGGCCCGACGCCTTCGTCGGCGCGGCGATCAGGCGCCGGAACGATGCCGCCGACACGGGCGGGGGCGGGCGCCTGCTGCTGGGCAGCAATCAGGGCCGACGCGAACAGGAGGGGTAGTACGGCAGCGATCGAGCGTTTGGAAATGGGCATGGCGCGGCCATTGTAGCGGAGGCCGGGGCGGTGACGTTGTTTTAAATAAAGCTATTATCCTAAAATAACAACGGGAGTTATTTTAGGCAGCCATGGATCGCGAGCCGCAAGGCCACACCGTGAAGGTCGCCACCGCCGGCGAGGCGTTTGATGCGTGGGTGCCCTCGCCTCTGCCCCCGGTGCCTGCCGTGGTGTGGACCCCGGCGCTCCGGGCACAGTTCGACGACGCGCTGCTGGCCCTGGGGCGTCTGGATGCGCTGACCGGGTTCCTCCCAAACGCCTCGCTGGTTCTCTACAGCTTCGTGCGGAAGGAAGCCGTATTGTCCTCGATGATTGAGGGCACCCAGTCCTCGCTCGCGGACCTCCTCCTGTTTGAGATCGACGAAGAGCCGGGTGTCCCCATCGAAGATGCCCGCGAGGTCAGTCGTTATGTCAACGCGCTCGACCACGGGCTGAAACGCCTGCGCGGCGGCTTCCCCTTGTCGCTGCGACTCATCCGTGAAGTGCACAAGGTCCTGCTGGGGCGACGACGGGGCGGGCAGTACACGCCTGGTGAATTTCGACGGAGCCAGGTATGGATTGGCGGAACGCGCCCTGGCAACGCGGCGTTTGTGCCACCGCCAGCCAATGAGTTGACCGCATGTCTCACGCCGTTTGAGCGCTTCCTGCACGGTCCGCCGTCGGTGACGCCGCCACTGCTGAAGGCAGCCCTCGCGCACGTGCAGTTCGAGACCATTCACCCATTCCTCGATGGCAATGGCCGCGTCGGACGATTGTTAATCGCGCTCCAATTGGCTGCCGATGGGCTGATGCCGGAACCGCTGCTGTATATCAGCCTGCACTTCAAGGAGCATCGCCAGACGTATTACGAGCTGCTCGATCGCGTGCGTCGTACGGGTGACTGGGAGGCGTGGCTGGAGTTTTTTGCGGACGCGGTGCGTTCAAGTGCGAAGGCCGCAACCGACTCGGCCAAGCGGCTCTTGAGTCTCTCTGCGTCGGATGTGCTGAGGATTGACGCGATGGGACGGCCGGCAGCATCGGCATTGGCCGTGCACCGCGCGTTGCAGCAGCGCCCGATTGCCACATCGGGTTCACTGGTCATCGCCACGGGGCTCACACCACCCACGGTGAACAAGGCCCTCGTACATCTCGAACGCCTCGGCATTGTCACCGAATTGACCAGTCGGCGACGAGGGCGCGTGTTCAGCTACGGCAAGTACACCGCAATCCTCAACGAGGGGATGTCCCTTCCGCGGTAGTCACGCACGTCAGGTGCGGAACTGAAGAACCGGCAAGGCAGGACCTGTCCGAAACCCTTCAACGTCATTGGCAAAGGAGTGCAGCTCGCCGTTCTCGGCAGCCAGGCTGCGCCACCGTCGGGGCAACACGTCGAGGAACGAGTCGGCTTCCGTCAGCCAGTCAGCGATCGGGTCGGTCTCGGACAACTCTTCCTCGTCAAATGCCAAATCAGGTTGACGTGCGGCGGCCAGGGGGGGCGGTGCAGGCTGCAACTGAGCCACGAGGGCACGCAGGTGCTCCACCTGAAGAGGCTTGACCAGCACTCTGGTCTGGGCGGCGTCTTCTTCCCCTTCTTCCCCAACTGGGTGAACCAGACTGCTGGCCATCCGGACGACCGGGATATTGCGGGCGGCGAGGCTGAGCGCGAGTTCCTGACTGCCTGGGCCAGCGAGTCCGGTGGTGGCCAGCACGAGATCCAGGCGAGTGCGTGCAATCACCCCGAGTGCGGCGCGGTCGTCGGCCACGCCGACGACAGACACGGCGTCTGAGCCGACCGCCAAGTAGACAAACATGCAGACCGCTGGACTTTCATCGACCACAAGAATTCTGAAGGGAGGTGTCATCGTCATCGGGGGCCTCCCTGTGACGTGCGGCTCCAGACAATGATGCGTGCAATGCTGCAGCGAGTAGTCATAGTGTCCTTCCAACTCACCCCACGAGGCTTGTGATTTGGATTAGGTACGAATGTGGGAGTTGGGGGTAGACGCGAATTGACCTAATCGCGTGGGGCGGGGCGACAATTATTTGTACGGCCCCAGTGTCGGCTACTCGCGTGGTTCGTCCAGCGAGGCCCAGCCCTGGCGGAGCGCGTAGAGCGCGGCCTGGGTTCGGTTCGTCACATGTAGCTTTTCGAAAATCACGCGCAGCCGGTTGGACACCGTATGCACGGACCAGTGCAGCACCATGGCGATCTCGCGATTGTCGAGGCCCTGCGCCACCAGACGCAGCACGTCCACTTCTTTTTCCAGAAGCGCATTGGCCGCCGGCGTGCTGGGTCGCACCAGATGCAGTTCGCCCAGGACCCTGGCGGCGCTGATCGGATCGATCAAGTACTCCCCGCGATGGACCGCCTCGATGGCAGCGATGAGTTCGGTCGCGTCGACCGTCTTGAGCAGGTAGGCGCGGGCGCCGGCCCGAATGGCCTCCAGCATGTAGGACTCCTCGCGAAACATGGTCAGCGCCAGGATGCGGGAGGTCGGGGCCTCGGTGATGATCTGCCGGATGGCCTCGGCCCCATCCATTTCCGGCATCGCCAGGTCCATCAGAAAGACATCCGGCTGCGCCGTGCGCCGCAGGGCCACGGCCTCGACGCCATTGCGGGCCTCGCCCACGACGGTGAAGCGACCAACGCCCTCACAAATTTCGCGCAGGCCCTGCCGCATCAGCGTGTGATCATCCGCGATGGCAATGCGAATCACGCGCCCTCCGTCGGGGAGGTGCACGGCACCGCAATCGTGATGACCGTCCCCTTGCCTGGCGCCGAATCCACGCGCAGGTCGCCGCCCATCATCCTGCACCGCTCGGCCATCCCCACGAGGCCGAATCCATCGCCTGCCGCCGTTGGCGTCACGGCGCCCGGCACGAACCCTTTGCCATTGTCCCGGATGATGAGCTGCACGTGGGCCGGGTGCCCGATCATCTCAAGTGAGGCCGCGCGTGCCCCGGAATGTTTGACGACGTTGTTGAGACCTTCCTGTGCCACGCGAAAGAGCCTGAGCTGCGTCCCAGGTGACAGCCGGCCATCGACCGCAGCGAGGTCGCAGGTGATCGCGATGCCCGACGCGTCGGCGACGCGTGCGGCGGTCTCACGCATCGATTCGACCAGGCCCACTCGTTCCAGTTGATAGGGCAGAAGGTCCTGCACCACGCCACGCACTTCGCCCAGCGCCTGAGACGCCGCTTCGGCAATGTCTCCCATCCGCTTGGCCGCGGGCTCGTCCTGAGTCGCGAGCGGTGCGCTCATGCGCGCCCAGTTCCGGATCACGACCAGCGTCTGTGAGACGCCGTCGTGCAGATCAGCCGCGATGCGCTTGCGATCGGCTTCCTGCGAATCGATCAGTTGACGCGCGAAGGCCTGCTGCACGGCCTGCTTCCGCTCGAGGGCGTCCAGTCTCCACCGATGGCCACCAAAGGCCGCTGCGGCCGCGAGTCCACTCATCAGCAGTGCAAACCAGGTGGTCCGGTAAAACGGCGGAATCACGGCGATGGTCAGGCGAGCGCCGACGTCATTCCAGACGCCGTCGCGATTGGCCGCGATGACGCGGAAGTGGAAGGTCCCGTAGGGCAGGTTCGCGTAGCGCGCGGAGCGATCGCTGCCGGCCTCCACCCAATCGGCGTCAAGTCCCTCCATCTGGTATCTGAAGCGGGCCTGGTCCGGGCGCACGAACGTCAGCGCGGCGTAACGTGCCTGGAACTCCGTGCTGCCGGATCGGATCTCAATCCGGTCGCGTTCGGCCACCGGAAAGCCGCCGATATTCACGTCGAGAATGGTGACTGGAGGCGCTGGTGCACCGGTGGTGAGTCGCGCGGGGTCGAGGATGGCCACACCGCGCTGGGTCGGAAACCAGAGACGTCCGTCGCGCGCGAGGATGCCCGCCGGTTGACCGAGGCCGTTGCACTCCGGATTCGCCATGCCGTCTTCGCGCCCGTAGTGGATCGCCGTGACGATCGTGCGCCGGCCGTCGGCCAGGTCGTCCAGTTCGGCCCGCGCCACTTGGTAGATGCCTCCATTCGAGCTGATCCAGAAGCGGGAGGCGTGATCTTCAATGATTCGGAAGGCCCCATTGGCGGGCAGTCCCTCGCGCGTTGTAAACCGCGCGAACCGCCCATCGCGATAGCGGAAGAGGCCCGTGTCGTAGGTGCCAATCCACAGTGAGCCTGCGGCGTCCTGATGGAAGGCGCGGGCGCGACGGCCGGTGAAGCCCTCCGACGCGCTGACCTGCGTGAGCACCCCGTTGGTGTAGCGCGCCAGTCCGTCGATGTTGCCCACCCACAACGTGCCTGCTGCATCTTCATACACGCCGCTGGTTTCACCGCCCCTGCTGCCATCCTGACGAAGGACCGGCGTGAAGCGGCCGTCACGGAAACGGACGAGGCCGTCGTTGGTGCCGAACCACATGTCCGGTCCGGCGCCTTGATAAATCGTCAGCGCCGTTGCCGGTGCCCCAGCCTCCGTCGGTGTCTCGACGCGGCCGTTCTTGATCTTTCTGAGACCCGCACCAAAAGTGCCCACCCAGATCGTGCCGTCTCGAGCCTCCATCAGGGACACCACGTTTGCGCCGGCGACTTTGTACTCCGCTGATACCTTCTCGAATTTTCCGTCAGCGTACCGCGTCAGCCCGGGCCAGCCTCCTATCCAGATCGCACCTTGTCTGTCCTGGAGAATGGGATAGGTGTTGTCCGCCTCCAGCCCGCCAGCGGCCGTTACCGAGACGACGGGTTGCTCGACCATATGCGACAACCCCGTGTCTGTGCCGATCCAGTGCGAGCCTTCGTGATCGCGCATCACGTTGCGGATCCGGTTGTCGGGCAGTCCGTGCGCGGTGGTGAACGACGTGAAGCGATCGGTGCGAAACCGCGACAGCCCGTGAGGCGACATGAACCAGATCGTGCCGTCAGGATCCTCCACACACGATAGGTTCTCCAGCAGAAGCTGACCAGCACCCACCCCGTGCGTACGCAGGCGTCCATTCTCGTCGGACACGAGGGTCCCACCGGGCACGAGGCTCCAGACCCGGCCGGATCGGTCTTCATAAATCGGGCCTCCGCGCAGCGCCAGCGTCCGCGTCAGCCGACCGTTGTGATAGCGATGGGCGAGGCCGGTGGCGTCGCGGTACCACCGCACCTCCCGGTCTTCCGAGGTGCCGACCCACGTCAGTCCTGCGGCGATGGGCGCGTGCAGGTCCGCCTGGGGTACGAAGCGGGTGCCTTCCCATGCGAAGACGCCGGTGTTGGTATCCACCACCAGGCGCCCGCCAACCACTGCTATCCGGAGCACCGGTGTTGACGGCAAGCCCTGGGCGACACCCATGTGGGCGAAGGTGCCGTTCTCGTAGCGCAGCACTTGTCGTGTTTGCAGCGTCAGCCACAACTGCCCGGTGGCATCCACGGCGAGTCCCGCAAAACGGGAGTGCGGCAATTCCGGATTGGTCGTGGTATCAAAGGAACGGAAGGTCGTGCCGTCGAAGCGGGCCAGTCCGCCCAGGGTGGTGACCCAGATGAATCCGTCGGGAGTCTGCGCGATGCCGATGACCGTGCTTTGAGGCAGACCGTCTTCGGTCGTCCAACTCTTGATTTGATACTGCGCAGACGCCGTGCGCGCCACCAGCAGCACGAGCACGAACAGGACCAGCACGCGGAAACGCACATGGGGATTGTCGTTGAACTTGGGGACTGGCTTCAAGCTGAGATTCCCTACTTTCCGTAATGCTCCTCTACGTCTGGAGAACACATACATGACTCTTGCGATCGGTCGTCCCCGTTTCGTTGTGGCCGGCATTCTGCTGGTCCTAGTGTTTGCTGGTGTCTCGTCTTTGCGCCGGCGCGGTCGTCCAGACGTTTGCGGGCGCGGCCGGCGGCCGTGGCCCCTTCCGCCACCAGCTTCCCCGGCATGATTCTGTGGGCGGCGGTGTGCAGGGACCGTTCACGGCTGCGGGCACGTATCAGGTGCGGATGACGGTGAATGGCGTCACACAGACCCAGCCGTTCCAGGTCAAGAAACAGTCCATGCACACCGATGTCACCGACGCGGATCTACAGGAGCAGTTCGATCTGGTGATTCGCATTCGTGACAAAACGAGCGAAGCCAATCAGGCGGTGATTGACAGCCGGCGGATCAAGGCGGACGTCTCTGACCGGTCGGTCCAAGTCACCTGATGCACGGCTGAAGACGACGGGCAACAGTCTGCTCGCGGCGCTCAGCGAAGTGGAGCTCGCCGGTTTCAACGTGGAAGCGACCAGGCTCAACCTGGAAACGGTCAGGGGGAGGTAGACAGCCGTGCCGCAGCGATGTCATATCACTGCAGCAGGCGCGACAGCGACGATCCCGCCGGTTGGTTCGAAGTGTTTGGTGTTGAAGGTCAGCAACTCCCTGACGCCGTTGCCCGCCAAACTTGTGGCAATGAGTGCGTCATAACTTCGCCCTCCCACCACGCCGTGTTTTGCCAGGCCGTCGATGAGGTCAACGTACTGCTGGCCTGACGGTGCCGCCACCGATCCCAGATCGACGAAATTGGCCTTGATGAAGGCCCAGCTATCGATGCCGGACAAGCGGTACGGAGCGGGCAGGCGCGTCAGAACGGCGTAGGTCTCAAGCAGCGCATGTGCCGCGACGACCAATGTGTCGCCGCGATCGAAGCGGGCCTCGATGGCAGCGACGGCCGCGCAGTGGCGTTCGTGCCACGAACACACGGCGGCGACCATGCAACTGGTGTCGACAGAGAAGACAGCCACGTCAGCGACGTCCGCGCCGCAGTTCTCTTCGTGTTCGCTCAACGGTGATGGACGTCAACGGCGGCACGGGGTTGGCGGCGACCGCCACCGCCAGCCGACCCCGGCGTTCCATCGCGACCGCCAGCATGGCTGGCTCGATCTCGATGACGCCGTCGCGCCAGCGGATGTCGAGAGGAACGCCCGGCTCAAGCCCAGCTTCGTTTCGGACACTCCTCGGGATGACCAGCCGTCCGGCTGAATCCATGGTTACAGTCATGGTGCGGATTCTACCATTTAGACGTCGAGGAATACATTGGGATGCCGAGTCGCCCATGATCTACGCTCCGTACGCCAACATCACCTCGTCAGCTTTTAAACGTTCTTTCTGCGCACCCGCGGAAACACGGGACGTGTAGCCACCGACGTTGTGCGTCTCGTCGAAGAGACCGATGAAACGATGCGGGTGCGGACGGTGGCTACACTTGACGAGAGGTACGCCGCGACGAGTGCGATGAGATGGCCAACCTGCGCAACGGGCACGATCAGAGTCGGGAGGATCTCGATCGACTCGGCCTGTGCCACCACTTCCGATTCGATTCCTGACGAAGCAAACAGAAGATCGACGACCGACACATCCGCGGAGCGCGGCGGCGTCAGCCGCACAGTCGCCAGGCGTCCCAGCACCTCCCGCTCGACGGTCGCGCTCACTGTGTACCCGTCGGACTGGAGCCGACGGATGAGGCCCTCGGCCTCCCCGTCATCAGCCACCGCGACGACGAGGTCGGCATCGCGGGTGAATCGCGGCTCCGTGCGCACCGATATCGCCAGGCCACCGACAAGCGCGAAGCGAGCGCCGGCGTCACCGAGATCCGCCACCGCCCGGCGGAGCA
>CAYZLT010000013.1:0-25349 GCA_964479175.1 uncultured Solibacteraceae bacterium
ACGATCAGCTGCACCGGTGACGAGCGGCGCGAAGGTGGCCTGACACCTAGATCGCCGACGCTAGTCGGTCGATATCTCCATCGTCGTTGTACGCCTGCGCCGAGACGCGGACCCAGACCCGGCCTGCGCGGGCGTGCACCTGCACTTCGATGTTGTGCTGATGCAGCAGTGTGTCCCTGAGGGCGCCTGCGTCTGGTTTAGCCGTCCCGCACCGTGCAGGCGTCATGACGCTGACCATTGATCCGACGGCCGATTCTTCAATCTCGAGCGGCGTGTTCCAGCGCGACGTCAACGTCTGCGCCGCGCGCCAGGCGAGGTCGTGGTTGTAGGTGCGAAGGGCGTCCAGCCCCAACTCCTGCATGAAACGGATCCCGTCAGGCGCACAGAGCCATGGCGACGGATCGCGTGTGCCGACCCAGTCAAACTCGCGAAGGAAGCCGGTGCCCAATCCCCACGAGATCACGGGCGGATGGATCATCTGTTGCTGACCGGGACTGACCACCATGAACGCGCTACTGCGCGGTGCCATGGCCCACTTGTGCAGGTTGGCAATATAGAAGTCGGCGCCAATCGCCGACACGTCGAGCGGCAGTTGGCCCGGCACGTGTGCGCCGTCAACGAGCACGAGCACACGGCGCTCGTGGCACGCCTGCACAATCTGTTCGACTGGGAAGACCAGCGCGCTCTCTGCCGCAATGTGGTCCACGATCACCAGACGTGTGCGATCCGAGAGTGCAGTCGCGATGCGGTCCACACACTCCGACGCGCTGAACGCCGGATACGGCATCTCCACAGTCCGCACGGTGGCGCCGGCGCGCTCGGCGCAGTACTTCACGGCCGTCACGATGCCGCCGTAGGCGTGGTCGGTGATGATCACCTCGTCGCCTGCCGCGAGCGGCATCGACCGCACCACGGCGTTGACGCCCGTCGACGTGTTATCCACAAAGACGAGATCATCGGCGCGGGCACCCACAAACGCCGCGACCTCGGCGGCGGCCTGGCGGATGAGCGGCGGACCGTCGGCCGTGGACCCGGTAAAGCTCCACAACTCGCGCAACATGAATCGTGCTGGATGGCGCTCGATGCGATCGCGCCAGCGTTGCTGCGCCTCAAACACCGCGCGAGGCGTGACACCGACCGTGCCGTGGTTCAGGTACGTCGCGTCAGGGTCAAGAGGCCACAGCGAAAGCAGGGAGCGTCCAAAGGTCATCGGTAGAGTGTAGATTACTGACCCTCCAGCAACGCTAACGCGATCCGCGAGTGCGGAGGAAGGCCGCGCGTTCGCGCGCCAGATCGTGGCTCGGCCATTCGTCGACCGGCCAGGGCAGCCGCCACGTCCAGTTGTGATCCCCGACCGTGGCAGGCGTGTTGATGCGATCGCGCCATCCAAACACGTCCTGCACGGGCAAAAAGATATGGTCCGACGCGGCCATCATCATCGTGCGCAGCAACGTATCGCGCAATGCATCGGTCCACGCGCCGGTCGGATCCCACTGGCCCTGGCCCACTCGTTGCAGTAACTCGACAATGGCGACGCGCTCCTCGATATCGGCATCGTCCCACCACGCGGCGATGGGTTCGGTGTCGTGTGTGCCGGTCGTGGCGACCGACCGTCGTGGATAGTGTGAGGGCAGGACAAACGGCTGGCCCGGCTCGTGCCACACACGTTCCCATCGCAGCACCTTGTAGCCGCCCACACCGAGCCGCGCGATCGACGCCCGGACAAAATCCGGCACCGTGCCGAGGTCCTCGGCGACCACGGCGGCCCCGGCATTGAGGAAGGCGCGCATGACCTGTTCACCCTGCCAGAGCTGTGTCTCCTCGTTGTCGGGTAGAAAAAAGCGTTCGCCATTGGGCGCGCGACCGTACGTGCGATAGAACCCGACCAGGTGATCCACCCGGAAGCCGTCGTAGAGTGACGCCATTCGCCGGGCTCGTTCATGAATCCACGTGAAGCCCGACGACGCGATGACGTCCCATCGGTACATCGGCAGGCCCCAGTCCTGGCCGGTATCGCTGAAGGCATCGGGCGGCACACCGACCGAGACATCAGTCAGAAACTCGTGCTGCCTGGACCAGACATCGGCACTGTGTGTATCCACCACAAACGGCAGATCTCCGTAGAGCGCGATGCCCCGCGCGTGGAGCGCGCTGCGCGCGGCACGCCACTGTTGGTCGGCGATCCACTGAACGTACTGCGTGTATTTGATCTCATGGCTCAGTTGCCGACGCAACTCGCCAAGGGTCCGCTCATCCCGCCGAGCCACGGCTTCCGGCCACTCACGCCACGACTTGCCCGGCCACAGCGTTTCACACGACCGGAACAGCGCGTATTCGTCGAGCCACCACTTTTCGCGTGACGTGAACCCTGCAAATTCCGAGGCGCGGGTTGTGCGATCCGCCCAGTCAGTGCGAAGGAATCGTTCAAAGGCCTGGCCGATCGCCGCCTCTTTCACGCGCCGCACATCCGCGAAACGCACGCGCGAACTCTCCCGGACCTCGCTGATCAGCCTGCGATTGTCTTCGCCCAGCCCGGCAACGCCGCCAACCTGACGAAAATCCTCCATCACATCCACAGTGAGGTAGATGGGATCAATCGCCATCGCGGAACACGCCGAATACGGCGACGTCTGGCCTGTCGGCATCGTGCCGATCGGCAACAACATCAACCGATCACACCCGGCCTCATTCAGCCACTGCGCGAACGCCTCAAGGTCGCGAATCTCGCCAATGCCCCATGACGAGCAAGACGCCATGGCCGAGAGGGGGACATTGATGCCTATTCCCTTCCGCATCACCGCGCCTTCCGGCGAGACACCAACTCGCGTGGCACGCGTGCCACCTCACCCAGAGGCAACGCCGAGAGGCGAGGGGCGATCGGAAAGGAGACCTGTCCCGGATACACGATCCACAAATGCGCCAGGGACAAATCCGCGAGGGCGACATGCATCGACCGCGTCGCGACTGGTGATTCACTCATCTTGAACTCCACGCCATACCGGCGCCCTTGGTGCGTGAACAACAGATCGGGCATCACCAGTTCGGGGTTCTGCAACCAGGCGCGATCGATGGTGGATTCGAGGTCGAACCACTGCGGCACTGACGGAATGGCGATCGAGCAGACGGACAAAAATACCATGAACATTCGGAGTTGGACTCCGAATCTTCACGGATCTATATGACGCAACACTGTGGCCACTGCCCTGGAGAACAGATCGGGCTCCGGCAGCAAGCTCACGACCAGGTGTGAGCCTTTGTGGAAGTCAAAAAAGTATCCCGGATGCACCACCACATGCGACTCCTGAAGGATCTGCAGGACCAGGGCTTCTTCTCCAACGGTCGACGGCACCTGAATCACGGCGCACCATCCACCCTCTGGTGGCAGCACCCGCACCGCCGGGTGTACCGTCGCCATGGCCAGCAGTGACCGGTAGTTGGTCAGGAGACGCGTATTGATCTGATCGCGCACCGCAGCGCCCGCAGCAATGAGATCGGGCGCGGCCACCTGCACCGGCGTTGACACCGACAGGTACGTGTCGCAGATGATCTCGAGCCGCGCCGTCGCCTCGGCCACGGCCGCCACCGGTCCCGAGACCACCATCCATCCGAGCTTTACCTGCGGAAGACCGGCGGACTTCGAGAGACCACCGAGGGTGAACGTCAGGACACGGTCCTCACCAAGCAGCGAACTGGCGTCCGGCCGGGGGGCAATCGGGTAGCCGGAGAACACTTCGTCGCTCACCAGCGCGAGGTTCCGCTCGCGCGCAAAGGCCACGAGCCACTCCCGGTCCTCATAGCGCAACATCGACCCGGTCGGGTTATTGGGAGAGACCACCAGGATCGCCCTGGTCCGTGGCGTCCACGCCTGCACAAGACTGTCACGATCGATCGACCACACCCCGTGGTTCACCAGCTGATACGGCATCGCCTCCACGGCATCAAGCTGTGTGAGCAGCGTAAACAGGGGATAACTCGGCTCAGGCGTCAGCACCTGATCGCCGGGGTCACACAACAGCTTGAACAACAGCGAGTACGCCTCACTGGTGCTCGCCGTCAACACAATCTGGTCGGGGTCGACGCGCAGGCGGGGCGTGGACGTCTCGGCCGCCACGGCCTGACGAGCCGACAGAAGGCCAAAGGCCGACGGCGCGTACGCCAGGCTGCGCGAGTCTGCGAGCGAAGTGAGCACCTCTGACGGATACGACAGTCCCACCGTCGTGGGGTTGGTGACCGTCAGGTCGAGCAGGGCGACTCCTTGCGCACGAAGGTCGGCGATGGCCGCACTGAACGTGTTGGTCGTGAGTGTTCCAGGCAGACGGGACGAAAACACGGTCTATCTCGCCCGCTTCGCCGCCATGGTCGTCGCACCCCACCACGCCACGCCAAGCGCCACGAGCACGGGGATCACACGTTCAAACGTGCCCTTCCACGCATGCGCCGGCAGATAGTAGGCGGCGATGCTCAAGGTGAAGCCGAGCGCCATCGCGCCAAGCGTGGCACGAGTTCCCACGGGGCCGCGCCAGATCGTGACAAGGATCAGCGGCCCAAACGCGGCACCCAGGGCGGCCCACGCAAACAGGACGCGCGAGAAGATCTCCTGACTGCCATGAAGCGCCGCGCCCACCGCGCCCACCCCCAGCACCACCACAACGACCCGCGACCGCGCGAGCAGGCCCCACTGGCCATCTTTGCCAATGCCAAGGTCGTGGGTGATTGACGACGCGGCCACGAGCAGTTGACTGTCGGCGGTCGACATGATCGCGGACAACACGGCCGCGATCACGATCCCGGCGGCGACCGCCGGCAGAAGCGAGTTGGCCGCGGTGATCATCACCACTTCCGGATCGGTCAAATCTGGAAACAGAATGCGACCGGCCAGCCCCAGCAGCAACATGCCGGCATACACAATCACGGCCCAGGCGATGCCGATGATTCTTGCCCTGCGCATCGTGGCCTCGCCCAGCTTGAGCGCCATGAATCGATTTACCACGTGCGGCTGGCCCGGGTAGCCGAGACCGATCCCCAGCAGGCCAAGAATGAATCCAAGCCCCACCGTCCACGGCCACCCGCGCGTCAGGCTGAGATACCCCTCGACAGGCACTTGCTGCAGGCCTTCGACCAGACCAGACGGGCCACCCACGGCCACCAGCGCCGCCGCCGGAATCACCACGGCCGCCATCGCCATCAGCACCCCCTGCAGCGTGTCGGTCACACTGACCGCCCAGAACCCTCCGAGCATCGTGTAGAGCATCACGACCCCAGCACCGAGCACGATGCTGGTGTTCATGGAGAGATCAAACGTTTCGTTGAACGCTTTGCCGGCGCCCTGAAACTGGGACGCCACGTAGGCGCCCAGCGACAGCAGGATAATCACCGACGCAAGAACGACGACGGCCTGACGACCGGCGCGGCCAACAGGCCCAGCCAGTAGTTCGGTCACCGTGACGGCCCCGGTCTCGTGGCTCAAGCGCCGCAAACCCGGGGCAATCAGCATCCAGTTGATGACGAAGCCGCCGACACACGCCGGAAACAACCACAACGCGCCGAACCCCCACGTGTACGCCGCACCACTGACCCCGAGAAGCGTCCAAGCCGAGGAGGAACTGGCCGCCGAACTGATGGCCGCGACGGTCGGGCCGAGCTGCCGGCCGCCAAGAAAGAAATCCAGACCGTCGTGTGTCCGGCCCTTCGTGACCAGTCCGATTCCGACCAGCGCGAGCTTGTACACAATCAGCGTCGCAAAGACGGTCTGCTCGTGGGTCATGGCGTAAACGATAGTCGATCCGGCGGTAGACTTGACGGCATGATGGCAGCACGCTTCCGCATGACTGGTGCCGTGGCACTGGCGGCCGCGCTGATCCTGACACCGCTGTCAGCTCAGCAGGCACCCAAGGTCTCGGTCCCCTACAACATGTTCACTCTGTCCAACGGCCTGACCGTGATCCTCCACGAGGACCACAGCGTGCCGATGGTGACGGTCAACGTCTGGTACCACGTCGGCTCGGCGCGCGAAAAGTTCGGGCGCACCGGGTTTGCCCACCTCTTTGAACACATCCTCTTTGAAGGATCTAAACACGTCAAAGAGGGCGACTTCGACAACCTGCTTGAGGCCGCGGGCGGCAACAACAACGGCTCCACCACGACCGACCGCACGAACTACTACGAGTCCCTCCCGGCCAACGCACTCGATCTCGCGTTGTTTCTCGAGTCCGACCGCATGGGCTTCCTGCTCGATGTGGTCACACCGCAATTGGTCGACGGTCAACGCGACGTCGTCAAAAACGAACGGCGCCAGAGTTACGAAAACGCGCCGTATGGCATGGCGAACGTCCGGCTGACGGAGCTGATGTATCCGAAGGAACACCCGTACTACTGGCCGGTCATCGGCTACATGGAGGATCTCTCGGCCGCAACCCACGAGGACGTCAAGGAGTTCTTCACGAAGTACTACGCGCCCGCCAATGCCAGCCTCGTGATCGCGGGTGACATTAACCCAGCCGAGGTGCGCAAGAAGGTCGAGCACTGGTTCTCCGACGTCAAGGCGGGTCCGCGTCCGGACCCCATCATGGTGCCGCCGGTGGAACTCACGTCGGTGGTAACCGAAACACTCACCGACAACGTGGAGCTGCCGCGCCTCTACATGTCGTGGCACTCACCGGCGCAGTTCAAGCCTGGTGACGCCGAACTCGATGTGTTGGCGGGTGTGCTCACGGGCGGCAAGAACTCGCGCCTGTACAAACGCCTCGTCTACGACCTGCAGCTCGTGCAGAGCATCAGCGCGTTTCAGGCGACCGCCATCCACGGCTCACGCTTCCAGATCACGGCCACGGCGCGGCCGTCCGCTGAACCACACGCGGAGGTGCTCGCCAGGATCAAGGCGATCATCGATGAAGAAATCGAGAAGCTGAAGCAGTCGCCGCCAGACGCCCGCGAAGTGCAGCGCGTGCTCAACGGCGTGGAGTCCAGTTTCCTCAACGGCATGCAGCAAAGTGGCTTCAAGGCCGACCAGATGAATGCCTACTACTTCGCAACGGGTAATCCCGACTACTTCCAGGAAGACCTGGCGCGATACCTGGCGCTCCAGCCCAACGACATTCAGGCCGCCGCGAAGAAGTGGCTGCCCTCCGACCGGCGCCTTGAGCTGTCGGTCCATCCGAAGGGGAAATGAGGCGCACCATGATGAAACACATGCACAAGACAATCGCCGTTGTCATCGGTCTCGTAGTCGTTGCGGCGATCGCGGGGTCCACGCTGGCGCTGCCGCTCTCGGCGCAGCAGGGCCCTGACCGCTCCAAGCCGCCGGCACCAGGCGCGGCGTCGACGCTCACCCTGCCGCCGATCCAGAAACACACGCTGACCAATGGCCTGCCCGTGTGGATCGTCAACATGCCGAAGGTACCGGTTGCGCAGATCAACCTGATCGTGCGCGCCGGCGCCGCCGTTGACCCTGCGGGCAAATACGGACTCGCCAGCTTCACGGCCGCCATGCTCGATGAAGGTGCGGGCTCCAGGAACGCGCTCGAACTCGCCGACGCGATCGAGTACCTCGGCATCAACATCTCCACAGGCAGTTCATGGGACGCGTCCACGGTCGGCCTCTTCACACCGGTGTCAAAGCTTGACGATGCGCTGCCGCTGCTGGCGGATGTGGCGCTGCACCCGACCTTCTCTGAGAATGAAGTTGAGCGACTTCGCAAAGAGCGGCTGACGACGCTGCTGCAGCAGAAGGACAATGCGTCCGCGTTGGCGACTCAGGGCTTTGGCCGTCTGGTCTACGGCCCCCGTCACCGCTACGGTACGGGGGCGATGGGCAACAGCGTCTCGAACGGTGAGATGACCGCCTCCGAGATCCGCAGCTTCCACGCGCAGTACTTCCAGCCCCAGAACGCTCACCTGCTCGTCGTCGGCGACGTTCAGGCCGCGACGCTCCTGCCGAAGTTGGAGAAGACGTTTGGTGGATGGAAGAACGCCGGAGCGGCGCCACCCAAGCCCGCGCTGCCTGCGGCGACACAACACGCCGCCAAACAGATCTACCTGATCGACCGTCCAGGCGCCGCGCAGTCGCAGATTCGCATCGGCTGGATTGGCGTGCCGCGCAGCACGCCGGACTACTACGTGCTCGAAGTGATGAACACGGTGCTGGGCGGCTCGTTCTCGTCGAGGCTCAATCAGAACCTTCGTGAACGCAACGGCTACTCGTACGGCGCCGGCTCGGTGTTTGACATGCGCTCCACCCCCGGCCCCTTCTACGCGTCTTCCGGTGTGCAGACGGACAAGACCACCGAGTCGCTGCGTGAGTTCTTCAATGAGTTGACGGCGATCCAGCAGCCTATTCCGGCTGCGGAACTTGATCGCGCGAAAAACTACCTGGCACTGGGCTTTCCGGCCGGATTTGAAACGACCGGATCGGTTGCAGCGCAGATTGGCGAACTGATCATCTACGGCCTCAACGAGGCGACGTTCAGCGAATACGTCGGCAAGATTCAGGCGATCACGACTGCGGATGCCGCCAGGGCTGCGAAGCAGTACATCCAGCCGGACAAATTTGCCGTGATCGTGGTGGGCGACTTGTCGAAGATCGAGGCGCCGATTCGCGCGGCGAATCTCGGACCGGTGCGTGTGGTGCCGGTGGACGAGATCATCAAGTAGGTGATCGTCGTTGTTGGAGCGGGAGCCGCCGGACTTGTTGCTGCGATCTTCGCGCGTGCCGGCGGTACTCCGGTCACCCTGCTCGAGCGCACCAGCGACGGTGGGCGCAAGATTCTGATCAGCGGGGGCGGCAGGTGCAACATCCTGCCGTCCTCACTTCATCCCGAACAATTTGTGACGGACTCTCCGCCGCATCTCATGCGCGGACTCCTGCGATCGTGGCCACTCAGCGAACAACGCCGCTTCTTTGAAGAGGAGGTCGGCATTCCCCTCGCGCTTGAAGAGGAGTCTGGCAAGTTGTTTCCGCGATCAGACCGGGCACGTGACGTGCGCGATGGACTGATGTCGCTGGCGGTGGCGCGGGGTGTGAAATGGCAGGGCGACACGAACGTGACCGGCCTGGACAGCCTGCACGAGGGGAGTGACGATGCGGCTCGGTGGCGACTGACGACCTCGCGCGGAGAGGTTGACGCGTCCTCGGTGATCCTCGCCACGGGCGGACTCTCGGTGCCGGCCACAGGCAGCGACGGTGCCGGTCTTCGATGGGCGGAGCAATTCGGGCACGAGATGCATCCGTTGTATCCAGCCTTGACGCCACTCACGGGTACGATGCCGGGACAAGCGGACCTGGCCGGCATCTCGATGTCCGTACGGATTCGCGCCAAGGCTGACGGCAAGACCCGCGAATCTGTGGGCGGGTTCCTGTTTACACATCGCGGGTACAGCGGGCCGTCTGTGCTCGATGTCTCACACATGGCGACGCGGGTGGCACAGGATCCGGCCGTCATTCGTGTCACGTGGACCAAGCGCACCGAGGCCGAGTGGCTGAAGGACGTCACCTCAACGACCGGTCGCGTCGCCAGCATCGTGGCACGCCATCTTCCTGAGCGTCTGGCTGAAGCCCTGTGCGCTGACGCCGGACTTCCTGTAGACAGGCGTGGACCGGAACTGCGGCGAGAGGAACGGGTGGCGCTGATCGAACGCCTCACGTCGTATGCGTTGCCTTGGACTGGAGACGAGGGCTACAAAAAAGCGGAGGTCACCGGTGGGGGCGTTGCGCTGACGGACGTCGATGCGCGCACGCTCGAAAGCAAGCGGTACGCGCGGCTCTTCATGTGTGGCGAGATGCTCGACGCGTTTGGTCCGATCGGCGGCTACAATTTCGCCTGGGCCTGGGCCACGGGCCGCGCCGCCGGCCTCGGCGCCGCCGGGACAAGTGTGCTCAAGAAGATCTGAATGCTCTTTTCTTAACCCCCGCAGACTCGTGCGGGGGGTGACGTCGGAGCGGGCTGCACGGACAGGTGCTGCACCTTTGGCGGCATCGTTGGCGCCAGCGTGATGGCCACGCGCAAGTCGCCGCGCTCGCACGACATCGTCCACGACCCACGCAGCGCGTGTTCCACGGCAAATGGCGCGTCCACTTTGCAGACGCCGACCTTGGATCGCAGAGCCGTGATCTGACGCTGGCGCCGATCCTTCGACTCGTCCAGAAACAAATTCACGGCCGCAATCCGATCCGCCAACCCGTCGTCCCACAGGTTGACGAGTTGCGTGACCTCGGCCTTCGCAGCGAGGAGCGCCGCGCTTGGCTCCGGTTGCCGACGGGACATTCCGCCTGTCTGAGCGAGTGCCGCCGCCGCCGCATCAAACACGCCGTCCCACCCGGTGTACGTGAGGTTGCCCATGGCGATCAGCGCCAGCCCTTCTTCTGGATACCAGCGCATCTGTGACCCGAAGCCCGGCAGGCCACCACTGTGCGAGACGATGTGGCGATAGTCGCAGGTCTGGCGGATGCGGAGACCGTACCCGTAGGCGTTGACGTTGAGCTGAACGGCACTGCGTCCTTGAGCACCGGCGGCGCCGGCAGTCGCTGTTGCGGGTCTCGCGCGCACGGCCTGCTGCATCTCACGCAGAGACGCGCGACGAACCGGACCTGGATCGGCGTCACTGCGAGGCGGCCAGGCACTCATCAGGAAGCCGACATATTTCGCAAGGTCGCGCGTGGACGTGAGCATGCCTCCCATTGCGCCGAATGCGCCATCGGGCAGTTGCGGCTCTTCTTTCCACTGCGCGTCCTCCCACCGGTACCCATGCGCGAGTCGGTCGGCTGACACGGCAGCAGGCTCAAGGGTCGTCGCCGTCATGTCGAGGGGCTGCAGGATCTGTGTGCGCACGAAGTCGGCATATGAGGTCCCCGACACACGCGACACGATACGGCCGAGAATGGCAAAGCCGTAGTTGGAGTACTCGTAGGAGGTGCCAGGCGCGGTCGAGAACGGAATACCCGACTTGAGCAGTGCGGTGAATTCATCGTCGGTCACCGCCAGTTGCTGGTCGCCCCAGGGGTTGTCTTCCGGAAAGCCTTCGGCGTGTGAGAGCAAATGCCGAATCGTGATCTTCGGAGAATCGGTCGTTGGGTACTTCAGCGAGGCCAGTTCGGGCACGTATCGCTCTGCCGGGTCCTCCAGGCCCAACTTGCCTTCGTCTCGAAGTTTGAGAATGGCCAGTGCAGTAAAACTCTTGGTCATCGAGGCGATACGGAACACGGTATCGGCAGTGACTGGCGCCTTTGACTGGCGGTCGCGCATCCCCGGAAAGCCGGAGTGCACCAGTTCTCCATCCACCAGCACACCATAGGCAATCCCCGGCACCCGGTTGTTGAGCGCGAAGGCGGCAAACAGCCTGTCTATTTCCGGGAGCGCCTTTTTCAGGGTCTCGATCCGCGTCGACGACGGCTGGGTTGGTGACTGCGCTGAGGGTGCGGTGGCGGCGATGGCCACCAGGGCCACCAGAGCGGCAACGGAGAATGCGCGTCGGATTGACACCATGGTGATGCCGACTCTAATACAATCGGCCACGGAGGATTCACCCATGTCACTTTCTCGACGAGATTTTCTGGCCACCACTGCGGTTGCGGTTGGTGCGACGACGTTTGGCCGCCCTGCTCTGGCCGCGGCCTGGCAACAGCAGCAACAGGCACCACCACCGGTCAACCCGGTGTTCACGGAGATTCGCCGCAATGTCGGCTTTTTCACTGGCCGCGGGGGCACCATCGGGTACCTCGTGAACCCAACTGGCGTCGTCGCGGTGGACAGCCAGTTCCCCGACTCCGCCAAACTGTTTGTGGCGGGCCTGAACGAACGCTCCAAGAACCGGCCGGTTGATCGCCTGATCAACACGCATCATCACGGCGATCACACCGGCGGCAACAACGAGTTCCGCGGTCTCGCGAAGGCCGTGGTGGCACACCAGAAGGCGGCAGAACTCATCAAAGCGGCCGCCGAGCGTCCAGACGCCGCGCCGATGCTCGTGCCGGACCGGACGTTCACCGATGTGTGGCGTGAGCAAATCGGTGGCGAGTGGGTGCGCGCGAAACACCACGGTCGCGCACACACGGGCGGCGACGCGGTGATCACGTTTGAAGGTGCGGATGTGGCCCACATGGGCGACCTCATGTTCAACCGCCGCTGGCCCTTCATCGACCGCCCGAGTGGTGCGCATGTCGCCAACTGGGTGACCGTCCTGGAAAAGACGGTCGCCGACCACAGTGCCGACACGATCTACATCTTCGGACATGCCGGTGCCACGTTCCCCGTCACCGGCTCCAGCAAGGACCTCATGGTTTTCCGTGATTTCCTCACGGCGGCACTCGAACACACGCGCGCTGCAGTCAAGGCGGGCCAGACGCGTGACGTCTTCATCGCCAGCAAGCCGATCGTGAAAGGGTTTGAGGACTTTGGGGCCGGATCCGGCGCCGGGGCACTGGGCGCGCTGTTCGACGAGATCAGCGGGGGCGCTTAGCGTTTGTCGATGACAAACACCTTGGTCTCACCGGGGCCAAGGCGCACGTGCCAGCGGGAGCCGGCCGCGCGATAGAGCATCGACATCATGTTGCCGTCAAAGAGGCTGAGCCACTCGGCAGCCGGGACCGCCGAGGGAAACACCGCGTAGGTATCGATGGAGCGACCATTCGTGGAAGACGCGTTCGTGGCGATGATGACCCACGAACGCGTGTTCTCCAGCAGCGAGAGGTCCAAAAACGCATCCGGGGGATCGATCGTCACCGCAGGCCCGCGCTTCAGGCTGTTGAGCAGCGAATCGTTGGCGGTGAGTTGGCGCCCGAGCGCTGACGCGAGCGGCACCCAGTCCAGCGGCCCCGATTCGTCCCGCATGCCGGTCCCGGTCGGCAGTCCCGCATCAAACGAGACCACACGCGCGCCATGGGCTACCGCGCGCCACATCAGCGACGTCCACTCAGTGCGGGGCGTGCGGTTGATCCACACGTCCACTTTGGATTCACCCTGCGTCGCCGTCGCGAATGTCAGAGGCACGGACTCCGAGCGGACAACCACGGTGAGGTTGAGGCGGGAGGCCATTCGCTGAATCTCCTGAGCGCCGTTGACGTGTTGCAGTGGCCACGTCACGGCGTTGAAGCCGTTCGCCTTGATCGCCTCAAGATCCGCGTACCGCGGCACCCCAGACGGCAGGCCGCGATACCAGACACTGACCAGCACCTGCGCGCCTGCGACGGCAGGCAGCAGGAGAAGCCAGGCCACCGCGATCACACCTACTCGCCCCATCACAACGCCATCACCTTCGCCCTTTAACCTTTGCCCTTTGCCCTTTGCCCTTTGCCCTTTGCCCTTTGCCCTTTAACCTTTAACCTTTTGCCCTTTAGCCTTTAGCCTTTAGCCTTCCCCCTAGCCTTCCAGTTGCCCCAGGTGGTGCACCGGATGGCCGGCCATCGTCACGATGAGATCGTTGATGTCGATGCGGCCACGTTCGGGGTGGGTGATCGCGCGTGCCCGCACGTCTGATGACAGTCCGCCGACCAGCGCGATGTTCATGGCCCGCACCGCCTCAAACGCCGCTTGAGCCGTCGCCACATCGACGAAGGGCGCATCACACTCGAGCAGGGGATCCTGATCGATGGGCTGAACGACGTAGTCGGGGATCGCCAGGGCCATGCGCACACGTGTGCTCAAGATCAGTTCCCACTGCACCACGTGGACGAGCACCTGGTGGCGCGTCCACTTGCCGGGCGCCCACGGCGCGTGCCACTGGTCGGGCGACGTGCGGGCAAACACGTTGCGGTAGTCCTGCAGTGAGGTGTTCAGAACATCGAGAGGCTCGCGCCCCTCGACATGGACGGCATACGGCGTCGGCATGTGCCCTACTGTAATACGGCCGCTACCGCAGCCGGGAGGCCAGCCAGACAAGTTCACTGATCAGGCCATCGGTGCGTGTGATGTAGACCGGGTCCAGGGCCTCGCCTTCTGGCGAGAACGACTTGTCGACATAGGAGACCGCCACGGTGGCCGGCAGGACGATGGCGCCCATCTGGGTGAGCACGGTGACCAGTTGTGCCCAGGCATTGACGCCGCCGTGGCCGCCGGCGGACACGGTCACCAGCGCGACCGGCGTGCGTTTGTACTGCGCGTAGAAATAGTCGAGCGCGTTTTTCAGGACTCCGGGATAACCGTGGTTGTATTCGGGCGACACGATGATGAGCGCGTCGGCCGCCTGAATCTTCGCCCCCAGTTCCGGTACGCCCGGAGGTGCCGGCTCAATCTTTCCGAGCCGCTCTTCCATGATGGGCAGATCGAGCACGGCAAGGTCCACCAACTCCGCCTGCACGTCCGGCGTCGCCGCCAGGCGGTTCATGACAAACGTCGCCACGCGCTCGCTCATCCGGCCGCGACGCACACTTCCGAGAATCACAAGAACGTTCAACATGGGGTCAGTCTAGCTGCCTTTTTTGGATATGAAGGACATGGGGATCCATAGGGCAAGAGGCTACGGCGCCTTCGGACGAGCTTCCTCCATCAGGGTGGTCAGTTCCTTGAGCTGGGATTCCGAGAGGTGACCGAGCTGCTGTTCGTGGACGACGTCCACGGGTTCGTCAAGAAGTGCGAGCAACTCGAGTCCGCCCGGCGTGATCGCCGTGCGCACGACGCGACGGTCTTTCTGATCGCGATGCCGCTCGATCAGCGCCCGCTTTTCAAGGCGATCGAGCAGTCGCGTGACGTCGGGGTCATGTTGGATCAGGCGTTGGGAGACGCCGCCACACGTCAGACCCTCTGGCCCCGCCCCGCGCAGGATCCGAAGCACGTTGTATTGGGCCGGCGAGAGGTCGTGGGCCTTGAAGAGTTCATTAAATCCGCGCTGCAGGTCCTCTGACGTCCCGATGATGGCGAGAAACGCGTCCGACTGGGCTTTGGCCCGTTTGGAGCGCACCGGGGCAGTCGCGGTTTTCACATCATGACAATATTCGTTTCAACGATATGTGTCAACAACGCAGACAAACTCACCTATTAGGGCGCCGGAGGACCTGCCCACCGCGAGCCTGGGTCGTGGCCCCATCACGGACCACCAGTCGGCCGTTGACCAGGACGTGGGTGATGCCTGTGGGATACGCGTGCGGCGCATCAAAGGTCGCGGTATCGCCGACCGTGGCCGGATCAAAGACCACCAGGTCGGCGGCCCACCTTTCGCGGATTTCCCCGCGTTGGTCGAAGCCGAACTGCCGTGCCGGAAGCGACGACAACTTCCGGACGGCTTCTTCAAGCGGGATCACCTTGCGGTCGCGCACGTAGTGCCCGAGCACTCGCACGGCGTTGCCATACCCGCGCGGGTGCGGCACGCCGGATCCAAAAACGTTGACGCCGGCATCCGACGCGATCCCGACCATCGGATGTTTCATGACGGTCTCCACATCGTCTTCACTCATGAAGTGATAGACCATCGTGGCGCCGCCGTTGATCATCATCTGTCGCGCCGCTTCCAGTTGTGCGTCGGCGGTGTCGGCGCCGAGCATCTTCTGCGCGACGGCTTTCATTGACAGTCCGTTCAACTCCGGCCGTGCCCGATAGGTCGCCACAGTGGCCCATGACAGGTCGGTGAATCCGCGGTCGGCCAGCAATTGGATGATCTCGCCCTTGATCTTCGCCCACGTCGCATCGTCTTTCAGACGCGCGGACACTTCGGCGTTGGTGCCTTCAAGAACCCACGAGGGGAACCGAATCGCGAGTCCTGAGGAGCCGGCGGTGTAGGCGTATTGGTCCGCCTCGACGTCGAGGCCGCGGCGCCTGGCGTCATCAATCATCGCGAGCGCCTGCACACTCGCACCCCACTGCTTCGGACTGTCGACCTTCAGGTGGGAAATCTGCACCGGCATCTTGAGGAGCCTGCCGACGTTGATCGACTCGGCCACAGCCTCAAGCAGTGCCGTGCCCTCGTTGCGCATGTGTGTGACGTAGACGCCGTTGTTATTGGCAGCCACACGCGCGAGTTCGACGATTTCGGATTCCTTCGCGTAGGTGCCCGGGATGTACTGCAGCCCGGTGGAAAACCCCACCGCGCCATCGGCCATCGCCTTGAAGACGAGTGCCTTCATCTTCTGGAGCTCATCCACGGTCGGGGCACGTTGGGCACGGCCCATCACCGACTGCCGCACGGTGTTGTGCCCAATCAGCGTGGCGAAGTTGACCGCCGGCTCGGCGGAGACAACCTGTTCAAACACGCCACCGACATCAAGCGCCGACCCACCGCAGTTGCCGGCGATGATGGTTGTGACGCCCATACGAACGAAGTTGGTGGCCTGCGGCTTCTGCGCGAGATCGTCGGCGTGTGTGTGGACGTCGATGAACCCAGGGGCCACGACCTGTCCGCGCACATCGAGACGTTCACGCGCGAGAGTGTTCGCTGGAGGATTGATGCGGGCGATCCGCCCGTTGTGAATCGCGAGCGATCCCATGCGCGCCGGGGCACCGGTCCCGTCAATGATGCGGGCGTTGACGATCAGCAGGTCGATGGGCTCCTGCGGCGTCTGGGCCGCGACGGCGCTGCCTGCCAGTAGCACTGCGACGAGCGCGCCGCGCCTACGCATTGGTCTCGTGGGTGTCATGCAGCGGCTTCGGCTTGCCTGGCAACACGAAGGACAACAGTGTGCCCACCACGGTCACCACAACCGCGCCAACCACGTTTTGCCAGAGCCACGCCGTATTCGTAAATGCCGCCACGTAGGCCACGGAGCCCATGCCGGCAATCAGGCCAAAAAAGGCACTGTTGCCGTTGGCTCGTTTGACCAGCAGCGCGAGGATGAAGACACCAAGAATTGAACCGTAGAAATACGAACCAAATTTGTTGACGGCCTCGATGAGCGAACCGACATTGGCGGCAAACGTCGCGACGACACAGGCAAACAGCCCCCAGAACAACGTCGCCCACCGCGACACGGCCACGTAGTGCGTGTCGTCGGCCGTCTGGTTCAGGTGCCGCTTGTAGATGTCGATCACCGACGCGGTGGCCAGCGAGTTAAGCTCCGCGGCGATGGTCGACATCGCCGCCGCAAAGATCGCCGCAATGATGAGGCCGATGAGCCCGATCGGCAGATGCTGCGTCACAAACGTCGGGAAGATGTAGTTGGTGTCGTTGTACAGCGTGTCGCCCGTGACCTCTGCCACGAGCGCTTTCGCCTTGCCTCTGACGGTGCGCACCGCCTGGTCGGATTCGACGAACGACGCACGAGCGGCGGCGGCCTCGGCCTCCGGGAGACCGGCGTCACGCGACGCAGCCATCGCCTCAGCCGCCGCCTTCCGAGTGGCCTCGGCCTGTGTAAACTCCTGTTCAAGCGCCGCGTACTCCGCCGCACGCGGACTCGCCTGCACCGCAGCCACGTGCGTGTTCTTGAACAACATCGGGCTGGGCGTAAACAGGAAATACGCAAACATCAGGACGCCGACCATCAACACGAGCACCTGCAGCGGGATCTTCCAGAACGCGCTCATCAGCAAGGAATGCCGAGCGGCGTCCACTGATTTAGCCGTCAGGTACCGCTGCACCTGGCTCTGGTCGGTCCCGAAGTACGCCAACTGCAAAAACAGGCCACCGATCATGCCAGACCAGAACGTGTACTGGTTCGTGGTGTCGAAGGTGAAGTCGATCGCCTGCATCTTGCCGACCGATCCGGCGGTGTGCAGCGCGGCGCCCACACTGACGTTGTCGGGCAGGCCCATAATCAGCGCGACCACGGCCGCGATCAGACCGCCGACAATGACAAACATCTGCTTGACGTCCGCCCAGGTGACCGCCTGCACACCACCCTTCATCGTGTAGAAGATGGTGGGAATGCCAAACGCCATGATCGTGAGCGTGAGGTTCCACCCGAAGATCACCGAAAGAATGACCGACGGCGCGGCAATGACCACACCACACGCCATGGCGCGCGACACCAGGAATAACGACGCGGTAAAGAGCCGGGTCTTGGCGTCAAACCGGCGCTCGAGATATTCGTACGCCGTGTACACCTTCGCCCGGTGGAAAAACGGGACAAGCGTGACCGAGAGAATCACCATCGCGATGGGCAACCCGAAGTAGACCTGAATAAATGTCAGGCCGCCGACAAAACCCTGACCTGTCGTCCCGACCATCGTGATCGCCGACAACTGCGTCGCCATGACCGAGAGGCCGACGGCCCACCACGGCAACGATCGGTTCGCGAGGAAATACCCCTCGAGTTTTTCTGTATCGCGGCTCAGGCGAAGTCCGGTCCAGACGATCCACACCAGATAGACAAGAACGATGGTCCAATCAATCCAATGCATGACTTATCCGAAGTGGCGGCCGAGCCAATACAGGCCGAGGATCACGATCACCTCGACAACCAGGACGGCCGCATACAGACCCGTCATGTCTGAATCACCGGGGCGGGATTGATGGGACATGCGGAAGAGTATAAGTCGGCCCACCGGCATCCACCCACCCGTGATACCCCCCGATGAGTGCCCGGGCCGCCACGCCGTGGTCGGCAAGCACCCGGACCGCCCGCAAACTACTGGCCTCGCTCGGACACGCGCAATACGTGACCACTTGGCGAGCCGACGCCCGACGCCGGATGTCGTCCACTTGTGCGCGAAGCGCCGCCGCCCCCTCGCCCTCGTCGAGCCAGACCTGGACGGCACCGGGAATGTGTCCCGCCTCATAACTGCCGCGGTCGCGGACGTCCACCACGAGCACCTCCTCGCGTGCATACAAGTGCTGGAACTCGAAGAGCTGGATCCCCTGGTCCACCCTGTGCGCCGCGTGCTCAGCCCCTTTTGTCTTCAGCCCATCAGCGGCTACCCAGGTGGCCAGCGCCAGCGCGGCGGCCACGCTGAGTGTTGTCGTCCATTTGTGGTTCTGTCGTAGCATCGTGTACCTCCGTGCCCGTCTCCCTCATTCACGCGCGTGACCCTCAAAGCGGCTCCTGGGCCGGCCCGGAGGCCACACACATCGACACGTCACCTGACGTGCTTCATGCGCACCGTGAAGACGCGGCCCACTTCGCGGGTGGTCACGCCAATGGCGTCGCGCGACCCCGCTCCGAACAGGACGTGGCTCGCCTGCTGACGGCTGCAACCCGGGTCCTGCCCATCGGCGCCCAGTCGTCGCTGACCGGAGGCGCCACGCCGGACGGGGGGCTCGTGCTCTCCACGGTGCGAATGACTTCCATTCAGGAAGTGGGCCAGCGGCTTTTCCGAGCAGAAGCGGGCGTTCCTATTCAGACGTTGCAGGAATTGCTACATCAGGGGGGGCAATGGTACGCACCTTCTCCCACATACACCGGCGCGTTTGCCGGCGGCGTGGTCGCCACCAACGCGGCCGGCGCGGCAACGTTTAAGTACGGCACCACCCGCACCTGGACCGAAGGCCTGACGGTGGTCCTCGCCTGCGGCCACGTACTCGACATCACACGAGGGGATGTCGCGGCCAACGGTGCCCGCGAGTTCCAGATCGATTGCCCATGCGGGCGACGAACGCTGCGCCATGGCTCGTATCAGATGCCAGACGTGCCCAAGGTCTCGGCCGGCTACTTCGCCGCGCCTGGCATGGATCTGATCGATCTGTTCATCGGCGCCGAGGGCACGCTCGGTGTGGTGACGTCGGTGACGTTTCGCGTGCTGCCTGAACCACCGGCAGTCGCGTGGGCGATGGTGCCCGTGCGCACCGAATCCGGCGCGGTGGCGTTGGTGGACGCGCTCAGGCGAGGCTCGCAGGAGACTTGGCGTGTCGGCGACCGCCTGGGAATCGACGTCGCGGCCATCGAACATGTCGACCGGCGCTGCCTCGAAATTCTTCGCGAGGATGGTATCGATCGGAAACACGACATCACGGTGCCGGCAGACGCCGAACTCATGCTGCTCGTCCAGCTGGAGTTGCCCGCAGGCACCACCCCGGCCGACGGCTACGCACAGGCGGCCGTCGCGCTTGGCTCCGACGCGCCCGACACACCGCTCGTGCGCTTCCTTCGCATGCTCGACGCGTTTCAGGCGCTCGACGATGGGCAGATGGCGTGGCCGGGGGAACGTCGCCGCATCGAACAGTTCCTCGCGTTTCGCGAGTCCGCACCGGCAGGCGTCAATCGTCGCGTGGGCGACGCCAAACGTGACGTCGACAGCCGCATCGAAAAAACCGCGGCGGACATGATCGTGCCGTATGCCCACTTCGGCGCGATGCTGGCGATGTATCGGGAAGGGTATCAACGCCGCGGACTGGACTTCGCCATCTGGGGCCACATCTCCGACGGCAACGTCCACCCCAACGTGATCCCCAGGTCCTACGCGGACATCGAGGCCGGGCGCGACGCCATCGTCGAGTTTGGGCGCGAGGTGGCGCGAGTCGGTGGGTGTCCGCTAGCCGAACACGGCGTCGGCCGAAGTTCGGTGAAACAGGCGCTGCTGCAACAGCTCTACGGCGACGAAGGACTGTCCGAAATGCGGGCACTGAAGGCGGTGCTCGACCCCCGGGGCAAACTGGCGCCCGGAGTCATCTTCAGATGAGAGATTTGCTGGCAGCGGCTAACGAATCTTGACGGTCACACTGAACTTGCGGAAGTTCGTGTACGTCGATTCCACCAGGACCTGCTCCTTCTGACGGGACGTGGCGTGTTCGTACCGTTCGACCAGCACGGACGGCAACCACAGGTCCAGCTTCTCCACCTTCGCAAACGTGGTCGTCAAGCTCGCCGTCGTCGGACCGTCCTTCATCGTGATGACTGATCGCTGCAGTCGTCCGGTCGCGGCGTCGATCGTCATCTCGCCGCGCGTGAACACCGGCGACATGTCGGACCCAAGGATCAGCGTCGGGCGGTCGCGCTCCGTGAACGCCAGCGTCACCAGCGTTCCGGCGTCGGTGGTGACGACGTCACGGCGCTCGAAGCGAAAACGCCCCTGGTGTTTGGGGTCAAGAATGACCAGCGCCAACATCGGGTCGTTGAAGTTCCGGGTGACCGACCCGATGTTGTAACGCGCATTGCGATCCGCCAGCGCGCGGCCGATGCGCGCCATCGACCCGCGATTGAGCAATCCACGCAGGTCGTCGCCGGTCTCGACCTCCTTGCCGTCAACCTTCGAGATGTCCCGCACGGACAACCAGCCCCCGTCGCCGGCGACGTACGACAGAAAGAAGTCGCCGGACGTTTCGCGGCGGGCAGTCCGTCGATCTCGTTCGTCAAAAACCTCCTGAACGGTGATTTCGTCGGCGAGCACAAACTCCAGCGCCGTCTGATAGGTCTTGAGGTACCCCGACGCCGCCGCCAGCACGGCCTTCGGGGACGTGTCGACCGGTCGCGGCCGCTCCTGCGCCGAAAGCGTCACACCTGTGACGATGAGAAAAACAAGCACGCGAATCATGAATGTCCCTCAAGTGTTCCACAACTCGCGACCGCCAGCGGCCCCGCGAAAGCCACCATTCACCGATATCCATGGCCAGCTGCCGCGAGTCGCCGTAATATGCGGGTGGAGGTTCTTTCAGATGTTCAGACGCACAACACTCGCCTTGGCGGCGTTCGCGGTATTTACGGTCGGGGTCGGGGTGGCGCAGGGCTTTGCACAGACGGTCGATGAAATCATCGCCAAAAACTACGCGTCCAAGGGTGGACTTGAAAAGTGGAAGTCGATTCAGACGCAGAAGATGACCGGGGTTGCAGCCGCGCAGGGCTTTGAACTCGGCATGGTCGTGTACGGCAAACGCCCCAACCTGGGTCGGCAGGACCTGACGATTGAAGTCCCCGGGCAGCCGCCCGTCACGATGGTCAACATCTTCGACGGGGTCAAGGCCTGGATGATCAACCCGATGACCGGGTCCGACGCGCCCACGGAGATGAGCGGCGCCGAGGCGGACACGGTGAGGGAACAGTCGGATTTTGACGGATCACTCGTGGACTACAAGGCCAAGGGCCACACCATTGAACTGGTCGGCACCGAAACGCTCGGCACCAAGAAGGTCCACCACCTGAAGGTCACGCGCAAGGGCCAGCCCGTGCAGCACTACTACCTCGACACCGAGACCGGCTATGAGGTCAAGGTCGCCACCGAAGCCGGCGCCAGTCCTGCCACGGAGACGGAACTCTCGGAGTACCGCACGGTCGACGGCGTTCAGGTTCCCCACCTGATTCGGGTCCTGCAAGGCGGTCAGGTCCAGGCCGAGCTGCGCATCACCAAGGTGGAATTCAACGTTCCCCTCGACGACGCGCTGTTCAAGATCAAATAGGGACAATCCAAGAGCATGATTCACACGGAGGCACGGAGACGCGGAGTTGGATCGTTAAAAGATCGAAACCTCCGTGCCTCTGTGTCTGCCTGTATCACTCTCTGCCGTTACTAGAGGGGCCGCCCGAGGCGGTCCTGCAGCTTCTCCCGATAGCCCCGGCTCAACGTAAGTTTGGTCCCGTTGCGCTGTGCGGGCGGCACGGCGTCTGTGGGCGTATCGGTATGCATGCCGCGCACCAGCGCCAGCAATTTTTTGCCGAGGGCGCCACTTTCCTCGCTGTCGATCTGATGTCGCACGCGTGATAATGCGCCTTGAAATCTGGCGCGCCCGTGTGGCGCCACGCCGTACTTGATCGCGTTTTCGACCAGTAGCTGAAGAATCAGCGCCGGTACCAGCGCGTCGAGCGTATCGGCATCAACGATGGGTTGAGCCACTGGTCCCACCAGGCGGGCAGTTTCATGCCCTCGCGCAGGTCAGGCGACAGCCACCAGACGGCCGTCTGCGCGGTGGTGAGGAGGGCGATGTGTAACGTCGAGGCAACAACCAGCGCCGCGAGCGGCAGACACAACACCGCCCATCCGAACCAGAAGGCCAGATGGAGCACGGCCAACGCTTCGAGCGGCTGTGACCGGCCGGAGAGGCGGGTGGCCACGTACGCCAGCGTCAAGGTGGCGGATTTTGTACCAATCCGGCCAGAAAAAGCCAGTAATATGCGAAACGTGAGTACGACGAGCCGCACCCCGCAGACTTGGCAACAAGGCGACCCCTGGACCGTAACTGATGCCGCTGAGCTCTATGAAGTCGCGCGCTGGGGTCAGGGATATTTTTCAGTTGGCGCGAACGGGCACGTGCTCGCGCACGCGACCAAGGAGCCGGGCCGATCGATTGACCTGAAACAACTGGTCGATCACCTGCAGCTGCGCGGGATCGGTTTGCCGATCCTGATTCGATTCCGCGACATTCTGCGGCATCGCCTCGGCGATATCTACAGCGCCTTTCAGGCCGCGATCAATCAACACCAGTACAACGGCAAATACATCTGTGTGTATCCGATCAAGGTGAACCAGCAGCGGCAGGTCGTGGAGGAAGTCCTCGACTTTGGTCGTGAGTACGGTTTTGGCCTCGAAGCGGGTTCCAAACCGGAGCTGCTCGCGGTCGTCGCGATGACGACCAACGACACGCCGATCATCTGCAACGGATTCAAAGACGCCGAGTTTGTCGAGATGGCGATGCTGGCCCTCAAGATGGGCCGCAAAATCATCCCCGTCGTCGAGAAATACACCGAGCTCAAACTCGTGCTGGAGTACGCAAAGAAGGTCGGCGTGCGCCCGCAGATCGGCATGCGCGTCAAACTCGCCGCACGCGGCGGCGGACGCTGGCAGTCGTCTGGCGGGTACCGATCGAAGTTTGGCCTCACGGTGGCGGAAGTGCGCAAGGGCCTCGGCGAGCTCAAGGCCCACGGCATGGAGGACTGCTTCAAGCTGCTCCATTTCCACCTGGGCAGCCAGATTCCCAACATCCGCATCGTTAAGGGCGCCTTGAACGAAGCGGCGCGCATTTATGCGGAGTTGGTCAAGGAGGGTGCCGGCCTCGAGTTCCTGGACGTCGGTGGTGGCCTTGGGATCGACTACGACGGCTCACAGACCAATTTCGAGTCGAGCGTGAACTACACGCTGCAGGAATATGCCAACGACGTGGTCTACCACGTGCAGACGGTGTGTGACGATGCGGGCGTGAAACATCCGACGATCATTTCGGAAAGTGGACGCGCGATCGTCGCGTACCACAGCATGCTCGTGTTCAACGTGCTTGGCGTGTCTGGGTTTGGTGATGAAGAGATTCCCACCAACGGGAGCGACGACCAGCTTGAGCAGCCGCTCATCGACTTGAAAGAGACCTATCAGAACCTCACGGCGCGCAACGCGCTCGAGAGTTATCACGACGCGCAGCAGGCGCTCGACATGGCGCTCAACCTGTTTAATGGCGGGTACCTGCCGTTGGCACAGCGGTGTCAGGCCGAGACGTTGTACTGGGCCATCTGCAGCAAGCTGCGAAAGCTGGCCCAGTCGATGGATGAGGTACCGGAAGACTTGCAGACGCTCGACGATACACTCGCCGATACGTATTTCTGCAACTTCTCGTTGTTCCAGTCGATTCCCGATTCGTGGGCGATCAAGCAGTTGTTTCCCGTGATGCCGATTCACCGGTTGAACGAGGCGCCGACACGACAGGCCGTGCTTGGCGACATCACCTGCGACTCGGACGGCAAGATCGACCAGTTCATTGATCGGCGTGACGTCAAGAAGACGCTCGCGCTGCATACCTTTACGGGTGACCCGTATTACCTGGGCGTGTTCCTGGTGGGCGCGTATCAGGAGATCCTCGGCGACCTGCACAACCTCTTTGGTGACACACACGCGGTGCATGTGAGTCTCGATGCCGGCGGCAACGTCGTGCTTGAGTCCGTCATCAAAGGCGACACGGTGCGCGAAGTGCTCGACTACGTCGAGTTTGACGCCGACACACTGTTGAGAAAACTTCGTCAATCGGTTGAAGTGGCGGTCCGCGAGAATCGACTCGACTATGAAGAATCAGGACGACTCCTTCGCTTCTATGAAGACGGGCTCCACGGGTACACGTACCTCGAAGATCCGAACGAATAGCCGCTCTTGGACCGCCAGGGCCTTGGCCCTGGCGCTTCTGGTCGTCTGGACAGGGGCGTGCACCCTCGCATCGCCGCCCGCGACCCCCACGACCTCCGCCCAGCCCCAGCGCCCGATCGTCATCCTGATTTCCCTCGATGGATGGAGGCACGACTACCTCGCCCGCGCCGAGGTGCCCACGCTGCGGGCACTTGCCGCACAGGGCGTACGCTCCGAGGGCCTGATTCCCGCATTCCCGTCCAAGACGTTCCCCAATCACTACACGGTCGTGACCGGTCTCTATCCAGAAAATCACGGCATCGTGTCCAACACGATGCTGGACCCGGCGATCGGCAATGAGCGGTTCACGATGTCGTCGGCGACGGCGAAGGATTCGCGCTGGTGGGGTGGGGAGCCGTTGTGGGTGACGGCTGAGAAGCAGGGGCAGCGATCCACGTCGATGTTCTGGCCTGGCAGTGAAGTGGAGATTGGCGGCGTGCGGCCGTCTCACTGGAAGCCGTATGAGGT
>CAYZLT010000014.1:0-23521 GCA_964479175.1 uncultured Solibacteraceae bacterium
GGGAACTCTTCACTCTGGCCGGAGGCGCAGCTGTTGCAGCCGCCGCTCACTCGCGTCTCGGCGCTGCGCCCGTTCAGGCGGCTCAGGCACCCGGTCCCTTCTCGTTGCCGGCGCTGCCGTATCCAGTCGCCGCACTCGAACCCCATATCGATGCGCAGACAATGACGATCCATCACAGCCGGCATCATCAGGCGTACGTGACAGGTCTCAACGCCGCCCTCGCCAAGGATTCTGCGTCCGCCAAGCGGCCGCTCGAGGACATGCTTCGCAATTTGTCATCCGTCCCGCAGGACATCCGCACCGCGGTGCAGAATCACGGCGGTGGCCACTTCAACCACGTCCAATTCTGGACCGTGATGGCGCCCAATGCCGGTGGCGCGCCGACCGGCGCGATCGCCACGGCCATCAACGGCACGTTCGGCAGCTTCGACAAGTTCAAGGCACTCTTCAACCAGGCCGCCGGCGCGCGTTTTGGCAGCGGCTGGGCGTGGCTCAGTGATGAAAAGGGCACGCTGGTCATTGACAGCACCGGCAATCAGGACACACCGCTCGCCGACGGTCGCAAACCCATCTTCGGCCTCGACGTCTGGGAACACGCCTACTACCTCAAATACCAGAACCGTCGCCCTGAGTACGTCGCCGCGTTTTGGAACGTGATCAACTGGGCCGAGGTCAATCGCCGACTCGCATAGATGGGAAGCCTGCTCGTGAGGTACTATCCCTGCCTGGGAGGAATCGACGATGACAGGTGATCAGGCGAAGTTTTATGCAGAGCAGCTCGTGGCGACGATGCGGCAGGAGATGAAGACAACCAGCAAGGTGTTGGCCGCGGTCAATAACGACAAGCGGGATTTTCGGCCCGATCCCAAGTCGCGGTCGGCGTGGGAACTGGCAACGCATCTGGCGACAGCCGATGTGTGGTTTGTGACCAGCGCGCTCAACGGCGCGTTTGTGTGGGACCCGGCGGCCGCCAAAGCGGCGGAAGCCAAACTTGAGACCGTCGAGCAGGTCGTGGCGTTTTACGAGACGGTCTACAAGGCCACACTCGATCGCGCCGCCGCCGCGACACCGGAAGAACTGACGCGGGACGTCGACTTTTTCGGCATGATGAAGATGCCGGCCGTGTCGTTCCTCATGCTGGCCAACAACCACTCGATTCATCACCGCGGCCAGTTGTCGGCGTGTATTCGCGGCACCGGCTCCAAGGTCCCGGACATTTACGGGCCGTCGGGAGACTCGGGGACTTAAGGGATTCGCAGGTCAGGTAGAATCGAGAAGTGAAGCCCAAACGCCTAATAGCGTTCGTCGTGCTAGCCGCCCTCGTGGGCGGGCTGGGCTTGCCGTGGATCGGAAGTGACCACCAGTTCAACGACGACCCGCATTGGGCCGTTGACTATGGTGCCGACCACGGAGAAGGACCGGTGTGGGATGCCGGTCAGCCTGGCGATGAGTCGCACTGTGAGGTCTGTCACTGGTTGCACACGGTGCGTACGGCCTCCCGGCCGGCGCAGATTTCGTTATTCCGCGACGTCCGGCTCGTGGTGCCGCCGTCGTCGCTCGATCCGCGCACCCGTGCAGCTAGTCTGCGCGCCCTCTCCGCTCGCGCTCCTCCCGCCTCCCTCTGATCCCGATCGCGTTTGCGGGTCGTTTTTTCGGAGCCGACAGGCTTTGGCCGGTCGGTCATCACGCGGGCTGAAGCCCGCGTGCTCCATAAGTCTTCAGAGGGAGTTTGAGTTCATGCGTACGTACATTCGTCTTGCGGCTCTGGCCGCCACGCTCGTCGTGGTGTGGTCATCAACCGCGTTTGCACAGTCAGCCGCCGGCACCGTGGCCGGCAAGGTGATCTTTGACATCACCAATCAACCGGTGCATGGCGCCACCGTCATCATCATTGGTGCCCGGCGCACCATCACCACCACCGAGGCGGGCACGTTCGAGATTTCGAATGTGCCGGTTGGGACCTACGAGGTCATCGCGCAGCGCGAGCATTTTTCTGCCGCGCGCAAAACGGTGATTGTCACGGCGGGACAGACCTCGACCGTAGAGTTCACGTTGTCCATTGAGGCGGTTCATGAAAACGTGACGGTGACCGCCAGTGCGTCAGGCACGGCGACCACGTTTGAGTCGTTTAACGCCATCACCAGTCTCGACAGTGTCGAGCTGGCCAAGAATATCGGCACGTCACTGGCCGATGCGCTCGCGACTGCCCCCGGCGTCTCCAAGCGGTCGTTTGGTCCAGGTAGTGGAAGGCCGATCATTCGCGGCTTTGATGGCGATCGCGTGTTGATCATGCAGGACGGCATCCGCACGGGCGACCTCTCCAGTCAGTCCGGTGATCACGGCGTCTCGATTGACGCGGCGGGTCTTGACCGACTCGAAGTGGTGAAAGGGCCGGCGACGCTCCTCTTCGGCAGCAACGCCATTGGCGGCGTCGTGAACGCGATCAGTCCGCAGGATGCGTTCCGCGTCTCCCCGTTTGTCGGATCACTCGGCGGCCTGACGTTTGACGCCAGCAGCGCGGATGAGGCGGTGGGTGCCAACGGGAGCATTCAGTACGGCCGCAACGGCTGGACCGTGTGGGCGGGTGGTGGTTCGCGCAGGAGCGGCGACTACAAGTCGCCCGAAGCGACGATCGAGAACTCGGCCAGCCGTCTGCAGTCGGGGCGCGCCGGGTTTGGCTACGTCGGCACAAAAGCCTTTTTCAGCGCAGGATTCACGCTGGAAGACGGTCGCTTCGGGATCCCGTTTGCGGGTCTGTTTCACCATCACGATGAAGAAGAGGAAGAAGAAGAAGGCGAGGCCCATCAGGCCCAGGTCGACATCTCGTCGCTCCGCCGTGACCTGCGGATGGACCTTGGCGTGCGGAACCTCGGCAGCGCGTTTCTTGATACCGCGAAGCTGACGTTCGCCTACACAAACTACGGACACGACGAAATCGAGATTGAGGACGGGATCGAGTCCATCGGCACCGAGTTCCGCAACAACACGACGACCCTGCGTGCCGAGTTGGAGCAGAAGCGTCGTGGTCGTCTGACCGGTCGCCTTGGTGCCGAGTGGTTCCGCCGCGATTTCGACGCGCGAGGCGCCGAAGCCCTGGCACCACCGACGGTCCAGGACACGGTCGCAGCGTTCGCATATGAAGAGATGGACATGACGAGGTTTCGGCTGCAGTTCGGTGCCCGCGCCGAGCGCGTCAGCTACGACGTCAGTCCCCGCCCTGTTGTGGCGCTTCCGCCCGATGACGACCACGTGGCGCCTCTGGTGCGCGACCGGTCGTTCACCGCGTTGTCCGGATCATTGGGGCTGCACACCAACATCGGCACCGCCGGCGCGTTTGTGGTCAACCTGAGTGGGGCGTCGCGTGCACCGGCACTCGAAGAGCTCTACAACTTCGGCCCTCACGTCGGGAACCTGGCCTTCGAGATCGGCAACCCGGACCTCGAGGTCGAGCGCACGCTTGGTGTGGATGTCAGCCTGCGAAGCCGTCACGCAAAGGCGCAGGGCGAGTTGAACGTGTTTGCCTACAACATCAGCAACTTCGTGTTCCTCGATCTCCACGATGAGGAGATCGACGGCCTCAGGGAAGCGGACTTTGTGCAGGCGGACGCGCGATTCATCGGCGCTGAAGCCTCCGGCAGCCTCGACCTGCATCCCCGTCTGCATCTGCACGGTGGTGCCAGCTATGTGCGGGCCAAGCTGACGGATGCCAACACGTTCCTGCCGCGCATTCCGGCGTTTTCAGCACGCCTCGAACTGGACGTGCCGGTCGGTAACTTCAAGGTCGGTCCGGAGTTCGTGTTCACGGCCGCGCAGAACAACGTCTTTGGCACCGAGACGACGACTCCGGGATCCACGGTGGTCAACCTCGGTGCGTCGTATCTGGTGGCACGGGGGCACGCGACACACATCGTGGCGCTCAAGGCGTACAACCTGACCAACGAGACCTATCGGCTGCACACGTCTTTCATCAAAGATTTGGCTGCCGAAATGGGTCGAGGCGTCAGGCTGACGTACTCGGTGAAGTTCTTCTAGAGCGTTTTTAACAGGGAGGCACAGAGGCACGGATGAATTGTTCTTAAAATCCAAAAACCTCTGTGTCTCCGTGTCTCCCTGTGATTACTTCCGGGCGGTTTCCGCGGCCTTGAACACGCGCAGGATATTTTTTCCGGCAATCTTGCGGATGTCTTCGTCCGAGTAGCCGCGGCGGAGCAGTTCGGCCAGCAGGTCGGGATAGGTCGAGACGTCCTCCAGGCCCATCACCACCTGCGTGATGCCGTCGAAGTCGCCACCGAGGCCGATGTGATCGATGCCGGCAACTTCCTTGATGTGGTCGATGTGATCGGCCACCTGGATCACGGTCGCACGTGGAGCCTCGCGGCCTGCACGTGCCGCCTCGGGCAGGGCGTTGAAGTCCGCCACTTCCTGCGAGGTGAAGCCGGGCACAAAGGTCACCATGACCACGCCGCCGTTGGTCTTGAGCTGCTTCAGGATGTCGTCCGGCACATTGCGCGGCACATTCGCGATCGCCCTGGCATTGGAGTGCGAAAAGATCACGGGGGCGGTGGACACGCGCAGCACGTCCGCCATCGTGTCCGCCGACACGTGACTCAGATCCACCAGCATGCCCAGTCGGTTCATCTCGCGGATCACGTCTTCACCGAAGGGCGTGAGCCCGTTGTGTACGGGGGCCTCTGCTGCAGAGTCGGCCCACGGCGTGTGGTGGTTGTGTGTGAGCGTCATGTAGCGCGCACCGAGGCGATACATCATCCGCAACGTGCCCAGTGACGAATCGATCGAGTGACCACCCTCGATGCCGATAAGCGACGCAATTTTCCCAACCTTCTGAATGCGCTCGACATCCGCACCGGTCTGCGCCAACTCGAGCCGGGTTGGCCACGCCGCGATCATCCGGTGCACCACGTCGATTTGCTCCAACGTGGCCGTCACCGCCGTCTGTCCCTGCATCGTGGACGGCACGTATACCGACCAGAACTGTGCGCCCACCCCGCCGCGGGCCAGCCGCGCAAAGTCCGTGTGCAGCTTCGGCTGCGCCGCGGTCAGCGGAAATTGCGCGAGATCGCCCTTCGCGAGCTCGCGGATCTGCCAGGGATAGTCGTTGTGTCCGTCAAACACCGGGGTGTCGCGGAGCAGGCGGCGGGCACGTTCAACCATGGGGTCGCTTTGTTGGGCGGCGACCGTTGCCACGCACAGGAGGGAGCAGAGCAGCAGAATTCGCATGGTCGGATTATAGGCCCGAGCGTCGTCAGGGTTTGATCTCAAACCCTTCGCGGTGCGCGGCGTCGCGCAAGCGGGGATCGAGACAGACAAACGTTTCGCCGTGCGGTTGTTCCTCGCACCACGCTGAGACGCCGACGCCGTGTGTTCAAGCCCGTGGGCGACTATTTCGCCGTCGAGACCCGACACAAGGACGGACGTGTCATGAGTGTGGTGCTTGATGACGAGTTGTCCACGGTCGCGGTGGTGCCAGGACAGGTGACGTCAACAAAACTCGACACACCGACGAACACGCTGACGATCGGCCTCAAATCCGGTGAGACCAGCCCGACGCTGACCTGTCGTCATCCTACTGCTGATACACACACCCTGTGGCGCTGTACTGATTCCGCCAGGTGGAGACCAGCGACGTAAAGTCGGTTAGCACCACCTGCCCCGAGGCGCGCAGGCTCACAAGCGGGGCGATCACATCGCGCTCGACGGCCGAGAGATTGCCGGGGGTTGCGAAGTTGGCGGTCGTGATGTGGTACGTCGACGTGAGGATGCAGGTGGACGCGATCGTGCCCGCCTTGCCGAGGTTCCAGAGCTCGGACACCCCGGCGATGTCACCCTTGAAACCGCCGATGTTGACGATGTTGCCCATGGGATCGTCGGTGAAATAACTGCCGCGGTTGCGGGGCCGCCACACGCTGCTGACTGTGGGGTCGTTGACGTGATTGGGTGTGGCCGCGCCCATGAGGATGTCGCCGCGCCAGGAGGCCTGCGGGTACTTCCGGCCGGCCACGGGCACACGAAATCGATCCCACTCGGCAAACTGCGGCAATGACGGATCCCAGATGTGCCCGCCGACCACCGTGCTACCGCCCACACCGAGCTGATCGAGCAGGTACGCCACGTCCGTGTAGTTGTAGACGGTGGACTCGTGGGAATGCGGATCGATGACTGCGCCGAGTGAGTCGCGCAGATACCGGAGGATGTTGCGCCCGCCTGTCGAGGCCGTGGTGGACGCATCTTCGAAGAGCCGCGCGGCTTCGAGAAATTTCCAGTCGGCCTGCAGCGTCCAGGCCACGCCGTTGCGCCGCGCCGCCTCGCCCATATTGATCAGATCAGAGCGCAGCTTCAGATATGACACTCGGGACTCAGCCGACCCGAGCACACCCGCCGGCTTGTTGTCTTCGATGTGCGTGAACAGAACGACGTAGACCGGGTTGGGCGAGGGGTTTGGCCCGCCCGCCGGCCCGGGTGTCACGGCGATCGGGGTACCCGTGCTCGTCCCCGGCGCAGTCGGACTTCCCGAACACGCCCCCAGGCAGAGGGCGGATGCGCCTGCGATCACCAGAACGGTGCCGAACCGATGGAATCTATTCACGAAGGAACCCCCTTGTCCAAGTCAGACAGGGTGTACCCCCCGGAAGTTAAAGACCCCAACCGCCGAACCCCGGGGACCTCGGAACCCCGGAACCCCGGGACCTCGGTCGCATGCGCACTGCTCGCCCAAGTTGACGTATTGTCAGACTGCCATGATGTCCGACCTCGAAGCGCTCGTGCTGGACCTGTTGGCCGCCAAGGCCCCGACCTATGGACTGGACCTGGTGCACGCCTCGGGCGGCCGACTCAAACGCGGGAGCGTGTATGTGACGCTCGGGCGCATGGAGCAGAAGGGCTACGTCGTCTCGATGCTCGACGAGCGCCCAGGCGAAGGTCCGCCGCGCCGTCTCTACGAACCCACCGCGCTGGGCCTGCGCGCCTTGGTGGCCGCACGAATCATGGACGGCGATCTGCCCCTTGGGGCATTCAGATGAGGAGTGATCTGCACTACGCCCTGCGTCGTCTGCGGCAGACTCCGCTCTTCTCCACCTTCGCCGTCGTCACCCTCGCCCTTGGAATCGGCGCGGCGACGGCCGTGTATTCGGTCGTGCACGCCGTTGCGCTGAAAGCGCCCTCCATAGCTGATGTCGAACGCGTCGTGAAGGTGTACCACTCGGACGGCGGATCGACAGCGATGTCGGGATTTTCGTGGCCGGACATCATCGACCTGAAGGCCCGGCAGACCAGCTTCTCCCACCTCGCGACCTGGACCAGGCTGACACATGCCATCACGCTGCCGGAAGGGTCCCGACCCTTTCGTGGTGAGTTTGTGGACGGCGACTACTTTGATGTGCTGCCAGTCCGGCCGATGGCGGGCCGCCTGATCCAGCGCGCCGATGACACGCCGGCGGCCCCGCCCGTCGTCGTGCTGAGCGCGGACTTCTGGCGCAGCGCGTTTGGTGGCGACGAGACGATCGTCAACCGACAGGTCGACATTGGCGGACAGCAGTTCACCGTGATCGGCATCGCACCACCAGAGGCGCGCGGCGTGGACATGCCGAATCTGGCCGGGCCTGCAGCGTGGGTCCCGATGAGCACGCGCCCACGGCTGGCCCGGACGGGCTTCCTCGCATTTGGCGACGATACCGATCGCGAACGCCGCTGGGTGAGCGCAGTCGGGCGCCTGCGCGACGGCGTGCGCCTTGATCAGGCCGCCGCCGAGGTGCGGCAGATCGGCGCCTCGCTGGATGCCGCAGTGCCCATCGGCCGGGATGCCGACCAACGATCCCGCTCTCCGTACGCGATCTCCCGGCCGTGGGTGGTGAAGCGCCTCGTCGACGTGCGGATGCACGAAAGCATGTCCAGGATTGTCGGACCTGTCGTCGGGACGGTCCTGATCTCGGTGGCGCTCGTGTTGATGGTGGCGTGCACGAACCTCGCCAACCTGCTGCTTGCCCGCGGCGCCAGCCGACGACACGAGTTCGCGGTGAGAATGGCGCTGGGAGCTTCTCGCTGGCGGCTCCTGCGTGAGCAACTCGTCGAATGTGCGCTGTTGGCCGTTGCCGGCGGCGCGCTCGGTGTACTCGTAGCCCGGGGCCTGATCGTCGCGCTGTCGACCGACTTCTCGGTCGGCGATGCGCTGATGGTGATCAGCGTGCGGCCGGAACTGAATCCTTCCGTGCTGGCGCTTGCGGCTGGTGCGACGATGCTCGCGTTGTTGACCTTCGGGGTCCTTCCCGCCTGGCACTCCACTCGCGCAGACGTACGGTCCGTGCTCAACACCGATACTGCGGGCGGTGCGTTGCCTCGGTGGCGCGGCCGTCGCCTGTTGATTCAGATGCAAGTGGCCGTCTCGGTCGCGCTGCTGGCTGTGACCGTCGTTAGTGCCGGCAACGCGATGCGGTTTGCCTGGCACGACCCCGGTTTTGCGTTGGAGAAGCTCGCATTGGTTAAGACCGACCCTACGGCGTCCAACATGGACGGCGCGCGGGCGGTCGCCGTCATGGCGACAGCCCGTGATCGCGTTTTGCAACTGCCGGGAGTGGAGTCAGCGGCGTTCGGAAGTGCGCTACCGGTCGGATCAGGCACATCGAACGTGTATGTGAGCGAGCCGCCGATGCGGTTCGGCGTGCGCACAGTCTTTGCGTCCGCTGGGTACCTCGCCACGATCGACGTAACGATTGTCGAAGGGCGCGACTTCAGCGAGAGTGACAGGGCCAGTGGCGATCCGGTGATTGTGCTGAGTGTCACGGCCGCAGAGCAAATGTTTGGCCGCACCCAGGTGATCGGCCAATCGGTGACGTTCAGGCGTCAAGCGTGGGCAGGCGAGCCGCCGGCCCCGGTGGTCGTCGCGCGCGTGGTCGGTGTGGTCGGCGACACGAGCGACGGCACCCGGGGCCCGGTGCCGGAAGGCACGGCCTATCTGCCTGTTGCGCAACATCCCGTGCGCAGTCTGGTGCTCGTCGCGCGAACCTCCGGCGATGCTGGTGTTGTCGCGGGTCAACTCCGAACCGCGGTTGTTGAAGCGGACCGGCAACTGACCATTACGAACGTCTCCACTGGCGAGTCGGTGTCCGACGGGTTGACGGTGCTGCTGCGGATCGTCGCGGGAGCGGCCGGTCTGCTCGGTGGGTTCGCGGCGCTTCTGGCGTTGCTGGGGTTGTATGGCGTGCTGTCGTTCCTCGTCGCGCGGCGCACCCGGGAGATCGGGCTGCGTATTGCCCTTGGTGCTGAGCGTGCGCAGGTACTGCGCCTCATCATGGTCGACGGCCTGAAACCCGTCGTGTGGGGCATCGGGATTGGGACAGTGCTGGCCGGTCCGGTGCTGCTCAACCCGCTGTCACGCAGCATGTTGCGCACGACCGACGGCGGCATTGCGATGGCCATGCTCGCGCCGGTTGTGATGTTGGCCGCCGCTGCGGTCGCCGCCTGGTGGCCCGCCCGCCGTGCCGCGAGGGTCGACCCCAACGTCGCCCTGAGACAGCAATGACCGAACCATGGACCGTGGACCCGCCCGCGCCAAGGCTACGGCGGGCAAGCCCTGTCCGACCCTGGACCGACTTAGAATGTCCGTATGTCTGTCCCCCCTCTCTCTCTCGAATGGCATGGCGACTTCAAGTTTTCAAACCCCGCAGGGTTTGCGGCGATCTCGCTCGATAGCGGCGATCCGCAGGTCGCCTCACCGATGCAGGCGCTGGCGTATGGCCTGATGGGCTGCATGGCGATGGACATCGTGCTGATCCTGCAGAAGGGTCGCCACGACCTGAAGGGATTGTCCGCACACTTGGAGGGCGACCGTGCGGAGACACATCCCAAACGGTACACGCGCATCCATGTGCGGTTTGACGTGACCGGTCCGGTGCCCGAAGACGCGGTGGCTCGTGCCATCAAGCTCTCGCACGAGACGTATTGCTCGGTGTCCAACTCGCTGCGGCAGGACATCGATTTCACGACCAGCTACCGCATCATCGCGTAGCCCTGAGCCCTCGCACGACGCCGGAGTCGAAGGGGCGTAGAATCCCGAGGTGCACAGACGCACCTACATCGACTGGCTGCGCGGCATTGCCGTGTTGATCATGATCGAGTGGCACGCGATCGATGCGTGGACCGCCGAGGATGCGCGTGTGGGGCAGCCCTTCTGGACCCTCGCGTTCCTGGGAGGGTGGGCGGCGCCGTTGTTTCTGTTTCTCGCCGGTGTGGCAGTCCCGCTTGCCGTGGAGTCCAACGTGCGTAAAGGCATGACAATCCGCGAGGCGTCGTGGGCGCTGCAGAAGCGCGGTTGGCAGATCTTGGCCCTGGCGCACGTCTTTCGTTTTCAGGGGTATCTGTTTAACCCCTACGCCGTCTGGCACTCGGTGCTCAAGCCAGACATTCTGAATATCCTTGGGCTGGGTCTGGTGGCGGCCGCGTTCTGCTGGGGACGATCGGCGACGCTGCGCGGGAGAATGGCGTGGCTGCTCGGACCCGCCGTGCTCGTCCTGATCCTGGCGCCGCTCTCAAGAGGCTGGTGGTGGCCGACGTTGCTGCATCCACGGTTCGAGGCGTACATCCGTCCGAACGGAGGCTTCGGCGTGTTCCCGCTGTTTCCATGGGTGGCCTTTGTGTTTGTCGGCGCGGCAATCGGCGTGTGGATTGTGATGACCAGAAACGCGGATGAAGACAGGCGTTTTCATCTGCGGCTGGCGGTTGTGGGCCTTGCCGCCATCGGCGCTGGTTTTGTGGGGATGCGGCTGCCTCCGCTCCTCGAGACCAGTTTCTGGACCACGTCGTGGTCGTTTTTCTCCATTCGCACCGGGGTCATGATGCTGGCCCTGGTTGGTGCGTGGGTGTGGTTCCGCCGACCATCGGCCGAGCGCTGGAGTCCGATAGTGCTGTTCGGCCAGACGTCACTGTTTGTGTATTGGGTGCATGTGGAAATGGCATACGGATTTTTCAGCGCGCCGATCAAGAAGTCACTCACGATGCCGCAGGCGTTGATCGCCTACGCGTTGTTCACCGGGCTGTTGTTGTGGATGGCCGCCTGGTGGCGCAACCGCAAGGGGCCGTGGATTCCGCCGCACATGGTGGCGCCAACACTCGCCGTGCTGCTCGTGGTGGTCGGTGCGTCCGTCGGTCTGAACGCAATCCAGGAGCAGTGGCGGCCCGTGGTCTTTCGACTGCCCGCCGGCACGGCGGTGACGACCGTCACAACGTGCGTCACCGACGCGGGAACGATCGGCCTCCAGCCGTCGGTGGCCGTGCCTGGCGCGGTGGACGCCCAGTGCTCGCTGACCGAACCGGTGCGGTGTGCCATTCCCGGTGCCGAGCCGATCGATGTCGACGTCGCCGCGTTATGTCGTGGTGGCATGGCGACCGTCCAGCCCGCCGCGCGTTCCGTCGTGCCCGCATGGCCCGCACGCAACCCCGTCACCGTCGAGTGGCGCAGCTGGGGCGAGTCCGGCTCGACACTGCTGGCCACCCGGCTGATTGATCCGGCGGCGGCATCGCCGTTGCCCGTCGCCGATGCCGCGCGCCTCCTCAGGATCGTGCGTGTCGGCGCCTCACCGGCCACGCTGGTGGTGCCGCCCGCCGATCGACGCTCGCAAACCTCGCAGGATCTCGCGCTCGGCGTGCCCCCGGCGGTGTCTGGTGGAGAACTCCTGATCTTCCTCGGTGAGCGGGAGCGGGAGGCGCAGACGATGACGCTGCGCGGGCAGGACACACGGGTGATCGGGATCAATAGTGCGACGTTCATTTCGCTGCCGGGCCTGGCGCCGGGTGATTACATACTGCGATTCGGGACCATCGATGTGCCGGTGGGTCGCCCAGTGGATTTCACGATCGTTCAGGCGCAAACCACGGAGGTCGCGCCACCATTGCCGGCCATCGGCAACGAGTTCCGCATCAATGGCGAGGTGACGCTCAACGGCAAGCCGATGGCGAGACAGCCGCTGGAAGTGGTGTACACCTCCACTGACGAGGTGTTTCAGGCGACCACCGACGACAAGGGCCGCTACACCCTGACGGTGCCGCTGGCCGGCATGTATCTGGTGCGGGCCGTGTCCACCTACGACTTTGGTCAGCTTGAAGAACAGCGGGCCGTCGACTTCGGGGACACGCAGATCGATCTCGCGCTCGTGGGGGCGAACGTGCAATTCGTCTTTTTGCGACAGGGCGCCGTGCCTGACGCCGCCGTGGAGTTTGTGATCGACGGCCCCCAGCGCTTCAGCGGCATCGCCTCCGATTTTACGAAGCCGACCGAACTGTTTGCCCTTCCCTTCGGTACCTACATCGTCAGGGCCAGCATGGATCCCAACCTGGTTGCCGATGCCGTGCCGTTGGTGATTGACGACACCACCGGCGCGCTGACCGTGACGCTCGATATGCGCGAACAACGTGCAACGCTCCGAGTGGTGGATGAGGGCGGCGCGGAGGTCACGGGCGTGCGTGCGAGGGCCGGCACCCAGATCCTTCGCCCGGCAGACGCCGGAGGCCTCGACGTCAGCCGCATTTCCCCGGGGGCCGAAATCCTCATCAAGGCCCCTGGACGTGTGCCCGCGTGTGTGGTCCTCGACCCCGATATCGAGAACGTGGTGCGTCTGACCGCCAATACCGCATCGCTGGAAATTCGGTATGAATTCGTGACCGTGCGCGTGCCTCCGGGCCGCATTAAATTCAGTGAGACCGCCAAGTGCGGTGTACCGCTCGAAGAATTCGAGTGGCGTCGCGTGACGGCAGGTTTCGCGATTGCCAACCTGCCGAATGAGGCCACCGTCATCTACGAATACGGAGCACAGACGATTACACTCAAGGCGCCTGGAGAGCCGGTCGTCATACGCTGATGGTCCCGGGGAGGTACATCGTTGCGGTCGCTGCGGTCTTCCTGCTCAGTGCCGGGCCGCCGATGCCGCAGTCACGAGCGACGGGGCGGATGCACGTCACGTTCACTGAAGATGGTGGTCCTCCGACCACAGCGGTGACGGGAACGCTCTACTTCGACGCGCCCGGCCTGGGCAGTCGGCAACAATCCATCTCCGTGTTCAGCGCGCCGCTTGAGGTGGAGGCCATGCCTGTGGGCACCTACCGAATCACCGTTGTTGCCCAGAGTGCGACGCGTGTGCTGGTGTCCTCGCGCGTGCACGACATTCAAATCACGACCGAACATCCGGTGATGTCTCTGTCGGTCGATCTCATCAGACGCAATGGCTCCGCGCTGGTCATTGATGCCTCTGGGACAGCTGTGGCCGGGGCCCACTTCTACACCAGTCCCTCATCGGTCAACAGCACGGCCGACGACGACGGGCGAATCAATCTGGCCACGATCGCGACGGGCACCGCGCTGACGGTGCGAACCATTCAGTGGGGCGTCACCTGCCACACCGTTACCGACGCCGAACGACAAACCGTCGTCGTCCCCGACGCGACGGAGCCTCTGGTGATTGTCACACCCTCACCGCCGACGAGCACACTGCCGCAACGACGGCACATCCTTCCGTCCGTATTGCTGACCGGTGCCTTGGTGTCCGGCCTTCCGGGTGCAGACTGCGCTGTTCCCTATGAACACTTCCCAGTGACGATGGCGAAGGTGAGCGGAAGGACGGAACACACGCTGTTGCTGCCGTTTGGAAAGTACTCCATCCGATTGCTCACTGGCACGACACTCACCGCCTCAGCCCCGGGGCGCGTCGAGATCCGATAGGCCCAGGGTTCGTGCCCAAACACGAAGGGCCGGATGAGCTGTGCGCCCACCCGGCCCCCAGTCCGTACCTGTAGCCTTTGACCTTGTACCTTTGGCCTTCTTACCTGTCGTTCCAATTCACGATCGAGTTGAAGATCATGTTGAACTCGCTGTGGTTCTGCCATCGATAGATCGGGTTGTTCGAGAACAGAATCACGCGTCCCTTGCCGTTGAAGGCGTTGGGCACGTCGATCGCGATGGGCCGCTGTGCGAGCGTATCGGCTCCAGTCATCAGACCGGAGATGACCGACGAGTCGCCACCGGTATACCGCGCCAGCACGTTGCCCTGCTCGGCAAGTCCCATGCGCAGGAACGGCCCGCCGACATACTTCACCGCGAAGTCTGTCTTGGAGTAGCCGTAAAACACTGGGTGATCTGTCTTGGAAATCTCCGCCTTCACCAGTGGCCGCTGCGCCGTGATGCCGGCCACCTGCTCGGTGTCCACCGTTCGCGTGAATCCGAACTCGATCGGGAAGCGCACCGCGTTGTGCGCGGCGATCAACGTGCCACCGGCTTCCAGGAACGCGCCAAACGCATCGGCGCCCACCTGCCCAAATCCCCCCGTGACGTCGTCGCTCTCGCCATACATGCCAAGGAACTGGAACTTGTCCGTCTTCTTGTAGGGGACCGGACGCGCGGCCGAGGCCTGCATGACAGTCTGGCGATTGATCTGCTGATACGCCATCAGGATGACGTCGTAGTCAGCCTTGAGATTGCCCTTCACGACCCGCTCCTTGTAGATGAGGTCGAAGGGGATGTCGAACTGATCAAACGCGTGACGATACCAGCCCAGCTCCTGCGTGCCGCCCCACTGCGAGTAGATCGCCACCCGCGGCAGATCCGCATCGTGGGTCTCGACTGTCGGCGCCGCCGCCAGCGCCGCCGCCGTAAGGCCGTATTTCTCGACCGCCGCACGTGCCGCCGGAATATCGGCGCCGGTGACGATGAATGAGCCGGCGGGGAAGTCGATGCCACCTGCGGTGAAGCTCTTGCGCGCGACCTTGATGGGCGCGTTTTTCATCGCGAAGCGGAACGAGATCATGTTGTTGGACCCGAAGTGCGCGACGGCCAGTGCCGCGTTGCCGGACCCGCCAATCGACGCACCGTGGGTGGACACCTTGACGATCGTCGTCGGCACCTCCAGCACGTCCTTGTCCATGATTTCGCGCACGTCAACGCCCATCGCGGGGCCCATCGTCCAGCCGCTGTCGTCGTAGGTGGTGAGGCGCTCGTCGGGGTAGTCCTGCTTTTCGAGCAGGTTCTTGGCGAGGCTCCAATACGGCTGACCGGCCTTGACGAGGTACGAACCCGCGGGGAATGACTCGTCACCGAGTTTGAAGGCGGCCTTCGCCTGGCTGACCTCGATGCCCTGGATTGCGAAGATGCGGAGCATCTCGGCGACGCGGGTCATGTCGCGTTGCACGGGAATCACGTAGGCGTGGGGCGCTTCGTTGAGGCCGCGCGAGATCGAGTTGCGCGTCTTCACATAAAAATGTTCGATGACGAGGTTCGGGACCATCGCGGTGAACTGCAGCGAGGCGAGCACGCCCGTCTGCATGTAGTTCGTGTTGTTGCGGCGCGAAAACTGTGCGACCGCATTGGGTGGTACGGGAAGGCCTCGATACCACTCGCGCGGCTGACCGCCGCCTCGACCGGTGGGGATGCCGCCACCCTGGCGACCGCCGGGGGGCGCTCCGCCTCCGCGCGCGGCCGCCGGCGGTTCAGCGCCACGACCCACACCGGCGCCTCGACCGCCACCGGCACCCCGTCCACCACGACCCGCGCCCGCACCGGCCACTGCCGGGGGAGCCTCGCCGGCAGCTCCGGCGGGTGCCGCGGCTGTGGCCGCCGCATTGGCCCGGCTGTCGTTGCCCGACTGGGTCTCGTACATCTTCATCATCCCGTTGTGGTTGTAGGCGATCGACCCGAGGTAGCCCGGTGACCAGCCGTCCATGAACGCGTGGGTATACACGCCGGGCATGCCGTATTTGGTCATCTGCGAGAGTTCGAAGTCGGCCCAGAGCCGCAGGTCGGCGAACAGGAGCGGATCGAGATTCGGATTCTGGGGCGGACCACCGCTGTAGGTGTAGAGCAGCGACAGTGACTCGTGCAGGTCGTGCATGATGGGCGGGTACGCGGTGAAGTACCAGTCACCAAGCGCGCGCATCTGCACCTGCGAGAGGTTAATGTCGCGGTTGTTGTCGTGGTAGACATATTTGCCCCAGTAGGGGACGCCTGCGCCGCCGCCGCGTCCACCACCCGCCGCCGGGGCGCCCGTCCCGCCGGCCGCTGCGGCCGCCGCCTTCTGCGCCTCGAGCGTCTGTGCGTTCCAGTTGAGATTGCGGTCACGGCCATCGGCATCGGCCACCGGGGTGACCGACACAATCACGTTGTTGCGAATCTGTGAGATGAGGGGCGAGGTCTCGACCGCGAGCCGGTAGACCAGCTCCATCAGCATCTCTGGTGGGCCGAGTTCGCCTGAGTGCAGGCCGCCCATCAGGTGGTAGTGCGGCTTGGTGTTGGCGATGAGCCGGCGGATTTCCGCGTCGGGGACCCCGCGCGGGTCGGCAATCCGTTTGAGGTTGTCCCGATTCTGCTGCAGGTTCTTGATGTTGTCGTCCGAGGAGACCCAGACCACGACCAGCTCGCGGCCTTCGTCCGACGTGCCGATGGTCTCGATGCGCACCCGGGGGGTCGCCGCGGCCAGCGCCCGGTAATATTTCAGGATGTCGGCGTAGAGGGTCAGCTTCTCCGGAGCGCCGATGTGGTACCCGAGGACGTCCTTGGGCGTCGGGATGCCCGGCACGATGGGCAGGTGGTCCACCAGGGGACTGCCGTACATCTCGTCTCCGGTCCATTCTTTGTAGAGTTTCGCGAATTCTTCGTCCTGGGCCTGCTTCGGGTCCCGGGTTTCGGTGACCCATTGCTGGGCGGGCAGGGTTGCCACGGTCAGGGCGAAAACGGCCAGACCCAGGGCACAGGCCCCCAGGACGGTTCTGGTCCGTCGAGACACTCCAGCGACTCTCATTCAGGGCTCCTTCGGGCAAAAAACAGCAGAAAGCTTGAGATTCTAGGGGCAGGGACCATACAATCCATCAGTCATATGATCAGTGTCGCCGCCCTTCGGATGCAGCAGTTTGGCGTGCAATTCTATCAGGCTTCCCTGACAGCCAAAGACATCGACAAACTCGTCCGCTTCGAGGTCCTCGATTACGGGGATCGCGGTCAGCAGACGGGGGTGCGTGGTGCGGCTCGTCAAAGCAAAGTTCGATGGGATTTGCTCGAACGTCGCATTGCCGCGACAGACAAGGCGTATCAGCGCCAAATCATCAGAAAGAAGATCGACGAACTCGTCGGCTATTACGAGCAGTGCCGCCAGGCGCGTGACCTGCCGTCGATTGCCGGCGCGGTCATCATCTCGTGTGACGAGCCGCTCAAGTTTGATGCGGTGCCTGGCGAACCGTCACTCGGCATCCTCAAGGTCCCCGAGCGCGAAGGCATCCTGCGCGCCATCGACGGACAGCATCGTCTTCTCGCGTTGCACGCAGGCATCGACCAGTTCGGCGACGAACCGTTCACCGTGCCCGCCGTCATCTTCGACCGCCTACCGGAAGATCACGTCGTGCAGATGTTCGTCACGATCAACGCGAAGCACACGCGCCTGAATGCGTCGCACCTGGTGTCGCTCTCGGGTCGTCAGCTCTACCGTGACGAGAATCTCGCCGCGGCGCATGACGTCGTGCGGGCACTGAGCGAGAAGGAAGATTCCCCGCTCTACGGCGACATCAAGTTGCTGGGGGTGGGGCACGGACGTGTGGCACAGGCGCCGCTCGCGCAGGAACTCAAGAAGTTGTTTTCGTCCGACGCGTTCGGCACCGGCAAAAAGGCCGACGAATTCCGCGACGAGGCTACACGGTTCTTCGTGAACTACTTCAAACAGGTGGCCGTGGTGTTTACCGCCGCCTGGAATGGTCGGAAGTACTCGATCCGCACCGCACCGGCCCTGCGCGCGTTCATTCGTGTGGCACCGGACATCGTCAAACACCTCGACCAGCAGCGCGCCGACCGTGCAGACTTCCGCGCCATCGGTCGCATCATCGCCCCGTGGGGCCGCCGCATCGGCGACCTGCGCTTTGAAACCGACGGCGCCTGGAAACGTTCTGGCTCGACGGTGGATCAGCTCGCCAAGGAACTGCGCCTCGCGCTGCAGTACCCCGAAGGCGCGATCGGCTAGAAAAGGTGTCGGGTGCCTTTTTTAAAGGCACCCGACACCTTTATTCCTCCTAGGGCGAGCAGTCGAACGGCAAATGACCGTTGCTGAAGGAGCGAGCCGTACACGCCGTCCTGCCGGCTCTCCTGAATGTCACCCATCATCAGATCCGGGCTGATGCGTCCAGTGCGACCGTCGACCCACTACTGCCACGCCCCGGCAACACACTGGTAACAGCGGCCGTCACGCCGGGAATGTCTGCAATTGAGGTGGACAGTTCGCTGAGCAACCGTTCGCGCGCGTCGGGGTCGTTCAGTGTGCTGAGCGGGATCGAGACGTTTGAGGAGAGCACCAGATCTGCGTCAAACGGCCAATCGAGCGTCTGCAGCGCGACGGCGCTTTGACCAAGCAGCAGGGTCAGCGCCAGCAGCGCGCACGTTAATGCCACTTGTCCAGTGACGAGCACGCGGCTGACCCGTCCGATCCGCTGGCGCGAGACGCCTCCGCCATCGCGAAGTGTGTGCACGACATCGGCGCGTGAAGACCGCCAGGCCGGCAACAACGCAGCACACAGGGCGGACGCCAGCGCGAGGGTGATCGCAAACAGGACCACGGTTGAATCAAGCCGGAAGTCCACCCAGAACGCCTCGATGATGTGGCTCGTGTTCTGCGCAAAGGCGGCAGTGCCTCCTGCGGCAATCAGCAATCCGAGTGCACATCCAAGCCCCGCAAGGACAAGCGCCTCTCCAGTGTGCTCCCACAACAGAATCCGGCGGTTGGCCCCGAGCGCGAGCCGGACCGCCGTATCCCGTGCGCGTGCAGCCGCCCTGGCGACAAAAAGGTTGGCCACGTTCACACACGCGATCACCAGGACTCCGGTCACCGCAAGTAACAACCGCGCAAAACGTTGCTCCGACAACGTGTCTGAGTTCATCGCGACGGCCGGGGACCCCGGTCTGGCATCATCGTCGGAGAAGTCGCGACCTCTGACGGGGGTGACGCCAAGGCGCGCAAACGTCGATGGAGTCACGAACGCCGCGTTGATCCGCCGTGGTTCGTCCAGATCCGCACTCAGATTCATCGACTGTGTGCTGAAGGCTTCCAGGGCCGCGAGTGTCGCCGATGAGCGTTGCCACGCGCGGTAGTCGAGCCCGTAGGACGTCGCACCGCCCGATTCTGCGGCGCCTGGCACCTTGGTGACCGCCACGATTGAGTCAGGTGACTCGAACGGCAAACTACTGGTCGCACCGTGGACGATGCTGAACATGGTGGCGCTGAAAGCCGATGCCCAGCGCGAGTGCCGTCACGCCGGCGACAGCGGCCGCTGGTGTTGTTCGGAAAAGGACGAGGCCGGACCGCATGCCGCGAAGGAGATGTCGCATGGCAGGTCAAAACGAGTGCGGTGGGAACGACGTTCAAAAAAAAGGCCCGCTCACGCGGGCCTTTTAGGTGAATCACCCGGCTCCCCAGCTCTTCACGGCGCATGCCGCAAATTCAGGCGATTCGGCCTTTCCTATAGCAAAGGCCGTGCCCACCTTGCCGATCACAATTTCAGTTGGAAGCGTCGGTGCGCCGACATGTCTCACGTGTATCGAACTTTCGAAATCGTCAGATTCTTTACGGTTTTGTCGGTGCCTTTGTCGAAGGGCCACGAAGTTCGGCCAACAGCCCTGTCGGCGTGTTCGCTTTCAACAACAACTGCCAGCCGAATGCGGTGGCCGCTTCAGAGACAATCGCCAGTCCAAGGCCCTGACCATCCGGGCGACGTGACCGCGCCGCGCCACCGCGAAACCGTCGAGTGGCCAGCTGCGGCAACTCGGCGGCCTCCACCCCGACACCATCGTCACTCACCCGCAACACGAAACCCGACACAGGGTCGGAAGGGGGTGAATGGTCGAGGACGACGGCCACGTGTCCGCCAGGGTGGTTGTAGCGAATGGCGTTGTCCACGAGATTGCCGACCGCCTGTTCCGCCAATGTGGCGTCGGCATGCACCACGATCGGGACTGAGGGGATGGCCATGTTGAGATCCACGCCACTGGCGCGCGCGAGCGGTTGGTGACGGGCGACGACGCGCTCGACGAGCGCGGCAAGGTCGAGTGGACGTGCGTCGATCGGCACGCCGCCGTCAAGACGGCTTGCTGCCGAGAGATTGCGCAGGAGAGATCCCATGTAGTGAGCTTCGCGCATGGCGTCGCGTACACGCGCGGAGACCTCGTCGTCCGCGGCGGTCTGCTCAAGCGCGCTCAGGTGGGTCTGCAACACGGTGAGTGGCACCGCGACGTCGTGGGTGGTGTTGGCGACAAACTCTCTGAGCGTGCGCTCGCGCGCCTCGACCTCATCCAGGTGTGTGCGGACCTGCCGTCGAGCCTGGTTGAATGCAGAGGCCAGCCCTGTGACTTCGTCGTTACCGGACATCGTGATGTCTGTGTTCTGGGCGCGTGATGTCGACGAGCGCACGGCGTCCGACAAACGGCGGATCCTGGCCAGGGTCGGTCCCGCAGCAATCGTCACGGCCAGCATCACCACGAACACGATGGCCCCGAGTCCGACCATGCGTTCGCGCAGTTCCCCCGGGCGAGGCCGCATGCGCGCGAGCAGGATCTGACACGGTGCCGATCCCGCCGACAACCGCACAGCGGTCTGCCGCCCCCGCCCCTCGGGCGTGGTCCACGCGCTGCTGGCGCGATCAGTTGTGGCCAACTGTGCGCGGAGTTCGGACGGAAACTCCGGCCCTCGCCCATCCGGCCGTGCGGAGACAAAGCCGTCCGTGTACGGATGCACCTCCAGCGGCGCCCGCTGCGCCCCCCGCGGCGGAACCCTGGACCTTGGACCCTCGGACCCTGGACCACACGACCCTGTCTCCAAGGCTCTGTCGATTGACGCCTGCATGTCGGCGATGCGTGTCCGCTCGGCGAACAGAAACAGTCCGGCGGCCAGTGGGACCGCCACAGCCAGCGTGGTCACCATGAGGCGGGTGCGCAAGGTCATCGCGCAGGTTCCTGCAGGCGGTAGCCGACGCCCCAGACGGTGGACACCATGGTGCCGGCGATCCCGAGCTTCTTTCGAAGCCGGGAGACGTGCACGTCAAGTGTTCGCTCATCACCGTCACGATCGGGGTCCAGCGCCTGTGTCACCAGCGACGATCGCGATACCGCAGCGCCCTGGCGTCTGGCGAGCGCCACCAGCAAATCAAATTCAACGCGTGTGAGATCGACGGGGTAGTCGTCGACCAGGACCAGGCGCGCGTCGACACGCACGGTCATCGGCCCGAGCGTGAGTGTGCCCGGCGCCTGCGAGAGCGAGGGGCGGCGCAGCCGGGCGCGCACCCGTGCGAGCAGTTCCTCCGGCCAGAAGGGTTTGGTGAGGTAGTCGTCGGCGCCCAGTTCGAGGGCCCGCACCTTGTCGGTGGTTTCACTGCGCGCGCTCAGGACCAGGACCGGCACCTGGTGCTGTTGTCCCCGCACATGACGCAGCACATCAAAGCCGTGTCCACCCGGCAACATCAGGTCGAGCAGGATGAGGTCGAGACCATCAAGGGGCTCCGCCTGGGCATCGTCCGCCCTGGTGACCCAGATGACCGAGCAGCCTGCGGTCGTCAGCGCCTGTTGCACCTGAGTGCCCAGCGCGTGGTCATCTTCGACGAGCAGAATGCGGGGTGTCACCACAACGAGACCGTAGTGCCGGGATCTTACGAGATTCTGAAGCGTCGCCTTCAGAATTCCGCAAGGTGACCTCCGTATGGTGTCTGCAGGAGATTAGTCATGCGACACCAACTCACATTTGTCACATCCGCCATTCTGCTCGCCCTCGCGTGTTCCTCGCCGACAGCACCGTCGGCGGCGACCACAACCACCACGACCGGCACCCCGGGCACCAGCGGCGCGCCCGCGTGGTACTCGAAGTTCAGTACGGCGGTCACGGTTTCAGTCGAAGGGACCAATGTCGTGCTGCGTTCGACTGGAGTGCCCGACCATTCCAGCCCGTACTGGGGTGCGGGACACGCGCTGTACGAAGCGCCGCACGCGGGGATGCAGATCAATCCGAACCGGATCTCCACGCAGTCGATCGTCATGCGGGTGCCGATGACGCCGGCTCGCGCGACGGCATCGGACACGCCCATGGGGGTCATGGGGGTCGCGGTGAATGGCGTGGCACTGTTTAACCAGTACGCGGCGGGTCGGTCGCCGCTCACCGGCGAGATCATCAGCTTCGACCGCTTCAACGGCCATCCCCAGCAAACTGGTCAATACCACTACCATCTTGAGCCGCTCTGGCTGACCTCGCGCGACGGCATGGCGGCGCTCATTGGCGTGTTGCTGGATGGATTCCCGGTCTACGGTCCTCGCGAGAGCGACGGCTCGATGCCGTCGGGCCTCGACACCTGCAACGGCCACACACACGCGACCACCGATTTTGCATCGGGGACCTATCACTACCATGTGACGACCACAGTGCCGTACATCTCCGGGTGTTTCGCCGGAACGCCCGGTTCGATCGGATGAACTGCTGGAGGTCTGGGCGCGTCTTCGGCGTGTCTTCGGAGCCGCCGGGCTTGAGCCCGGCGGACAAGCGAAGGAGGATTTCATGCGCTGGCTCTTGTTGACCGTGATGTTGTGGATCGTGGCCGTAGCCGGCGGCCCCGTGGGGTCGTCGGCACAGGCGAGTGCCGTGCGAAACGGCGAGTTCCGCACGTGGCACCCGAATGGGCAGTTGGCAGAGGTGCGTCGGTATGTCGACGGCCGCGAAGACGGGTTGCAACAGTCGTGGACGCCGGAGGGTGTCTTGTTTCTCAACTACGAAGTTCGCGGTGGACGCCGATACGGCCTCGTCAACTCGCGCCCGTGTTTACCCGCCGACGAGGCCACGACTCAAGGAGGACTGTGATGTCTCGACGACTCTGCCTGTGCCTGGTGTGGCTCGTGTCGGTGGTGGGCGCTGGGTGTGCGGCGGCTGAGGCTGAGAGTCTCGCGCTACCGTTTTACGCCGAGCGAACGTTTACACCTGTCTGGATGCCGGTGCCGCACTCGACTACGAGACACCTCGTCAGCGATACGCCGTTCCTTGATCAGGATGGCACGGCCTTCACACCGGCATCCCTCGACGGTCGCGTGCATGTGGTCAGTTTTATCTTCACGCGCTGTGCGGCAATTTGCCCGCCTCTCGTGTCTTCGCTCAAAAAGGTGCAAGCGGCGACCGCCGGCACCGACGTCGCCCTGGTTTCATACTCTGTGGACCCTGGGCACGACTCGGTCAGCGTACTGAAGGAATTTGGAGTCCGCCGAGGGGTTGACCCCTCGCGCTGGAAGCTGGTCACCGGCACCATCAGCGGCGTCCATCAGGTCGCCCGGGACCTCTATTTTGCCGACGACGACGGGATGCGGCAGAGCCTGGCTGACCCCGATACGTTCCTGCATACGGAGAAGGTGCTGCTCATCGATCGCGAAGGACACATCCGAGGCATCTACAACGGCACTCAACCCTTCGAAATCCAGAAGCTCATCGAAGATGTCCGAACCCTGGCCCCCCAGGACCCCTAGGACCCCTGGACC
>CAYZLT010000015.1:0-10683 GCA_964479175.1 uncultured Solibacteraceae bacterium
GGTACACCCTGCGCCACGCACTGGTCGATGATGTTCACGCTCAGCTGCGCGAGCCGGTACACGTTCGATTCGCGCGAGCGATAGTCGCCGCCCTTGACCGTGTCGTAGAAAAGGCGCCAGATGCTGTCGCCATCGTTCTGGTAGTTCTTGGCCGCGTTGATGCCGCCCTGCGCCGCGATCGAGTGCGCCCGACGGGCGCTGTCGTGGATGCAGAAACTCAGCACGTTGTAGCCGAGTTCGCCGAGCGAGGCGGCGGCGGCGCCACCGGCCAGCCCCGTGCCCACGATGATGACCGTGTGTTTGCGCCGGTTGGCCGGATTGACCAGCTTCGACTCGAAGCGGTGCCGATCCCACTTCTCCTGAATCGGCCCTGACGGAATTTTGGAATCGAGACTCATAAGAAGAGGTACACCCAGACCGGAATCATCGCGAACCCACCGGCAATCACCACCGCCAGCGTCAGGCCCACTCCAAGCAGCCGCGTTGTCCACCGGCGACTGGTCATCCAGCCCAGCGACTGGAACGCGCTCGAGATCCCATGCCGCAGGTGCATGCCGACGATGCCCATCGCGACGACGTACCCAGCCGCGTAGAGCGGATTGTTGAAGACCTCGATGACCAGGCGATGAAGGTCACGGACGCCGACCTCGGCCGACGCGTAATACGGGCCGAACTTGAAGGTGGCAATGTGAACGATCAGGAAGGCCAGCAGAAAGATGCCGGAGAGGGCCATGGTGGTCGAGGCCCATGACTTCCGGCTGGTGCCACCCGCCCAGATTTTTTTTTCGTACCCCTCGGGGCGGGCACTGCGGCCACGCAGCACGTGGGCAATGGCCTTGAACATATGGACAAGCAGCAGGCCCAGGAGCCCAAGCTCGGCTGGGATCACCAGCGGGTTGCTGATCAGGGCATGACCGTAGGCGTTGAATTTGTCGCCGCCCAGCAGGATGAGCAGGTTACCGGCCAGATGGGCGACCAGGAATCCCACCAGCAGGAGGCCGGTGAGCGCGACGAGAAACTTCGAACCGACAGTCGTGCTGAGGGCACGCAGCACATTCATACCGCCGATTGTATCCGAGGTCCTGATACACTCCTCAGCCGCATGAAGATTCACGAGTATCAGGGAAAGTCAGTCCTTGCACGACACGGGGTTCCCGTGCCGAAGGGCTATGTGGCCTACACCCCGGATGAGGCGCGTGCCCACGCGACGACGCTGGGGGGCGGCACCGTGGTGGTCAAAGCACAGATTCACGCCGGAGGCCGCGGCAAAGGCGGGGGCGTCAAGGTCGTCAAGGGCCCGGACGCTGCCTTTGAGGCCGCCAAGGCGATCCTGGGCATGACCCTCGTGACCTACCAGACCAGCCCGGCCGGGCAGGTGGTGTCGCGCGTGCTCGTCGAGGAAGGTCTCGCGATGGATCGCGAGATGTACCTCGGTATGGTCATCGACCGGTCGACCCAAAAAACCGTGCTGATGGTGAGCCAGGAGGGCGGCGTCGAGATTGAAAAGGTGGCGGAAGAGACGCCCGAGAAAATTTTCAAGGCCTTTGTGCACCCTGCGCTCGGGTTGCAGCCCTATCAGGCGCGCCAGCTCGCGTTTCAGCTCGGCCTCAAGGGTGATGAGATCAAGAAGGCCGTGTCACTCATGATGAAGACCTATGAGGCCTTCGTTTCTAGCGACGCCTCGCTGCTTGAGATCAATCCGCTTGTGGTCACCGCGTCAGGCGATCTGATTGCCCTCGACGCCAAGGTGAACTTCGACGACAACGCCCTTTACCGGCACCCGGACATCAAGGAGTTCCGCGACCTGGCCGAAGAAGATCCGCTGGAAATTGAAGCGTCCAAGTTTTCCCTCAACTACATCAAACTTGACGGCACGATCGGGTGCATGGTCAACGGTGCCGGTCTGGCGATGGCCACCATGGACATCATCAAGCTGGCGGGTGGGGAACCGGCCAACTTCCTGGACGTCGGCGGCGGCGCCAACGCCGAGCAGATCAAGAACGCGTTCCGGATTCTGATGTCGGACACCGCCGTCAAGGCGGTGTTCATCAATATCTTTGGCGGCATCCTCCGCTGTGACGTCCTGGCGGCGGGCGTCATCGCTGCGGTCACCGACCTTGGCGTCCGTGTGCCCATCGTCATCCGCATGGAAGGGACCAACGTCGAGCTGGGCAAACAGATGCTCAAGGACAGCGGCCTCAATTTCACGACCGCCGACGCCATGGACGAAGGCGCGGCGAAAGTGGTGGCGCTGGCGGAGTAAGGCCAGGGGGCTGAAGGCTAAAGGCCAGAGGCCATAGGCCATAGGCTAAAGGCTAAAGGCTAAAGGCTAAAGGTACGGAACAAAGGTAAATCTGAATGTCAGTACTCATTGATAAGTCGACGCGACTCCTCGTCCAGGGCCTCACCGGCCGCGAGGGCACCTTTCACGCCAAACAGGCGCAGGCGTACGGCACCAACGTGGTGGGCGGCGTGACCCCGGGCAAAGGCGGCACCACCCACGAAGGCTGGCCGGTGTTCAACACCGTCGCTGACGCCGTCGCCGCGACGGGGGCCAATGCCTCGGTCATCTTTGTGCCGCCGCCCGGCGGCGCGGATGCGGTGATGGAAGCGGCTGATGCGGGGATCGATCTCGCGGTGTGCATTACCGAGGGCATCCCGACGCTCGACATGATGAAAGCGCTCGCCTTCATGGACAGCCTGACGCAGACCACAGGCGGCACGGCGGGTGAGCCGCGGTCGCCTCGAAAAAGGATGCGGCTCATCGGCCCCAACTGCCCGGGCCTGATCTCGGCTGGACGCGCCAAGGCCGGCATCATCCCCGGTCACATCTGCAAGGAAGGCCGTGTCGGCATCGTGTCCAAGTCGGGCACCCTGACCTACGAGGCGATTCACCAGCTGACCCGCAACGGTCTGGGACAGACCACCTGTATCGGCATCGGTGGCGACCCGCTGATCGGCACGTCTTTCATTGACGCGCTGGAGCTGTTCGCGCTTGATCCGGAAACCGAAGCCGTCGTCATGATCGGCGAAATTGGGGGATCGGCGGAGGAAGAGGCCGCGGCGTACATCAAGGCGTCGTTCAAGAAGCCCGTCGTGGGCTTCATCGCCGGCCAGACGGCGCCTCCCGGACGCCGGATGGGACACGCCGGCGCGATTATCGCGGGTGGCAAGGGCACGGCTGCCGAGAAGATGGCCGCCCTGACCGCCGCCGGCGTGCACGTCGTCAAGAGCCCGGCCGATATCGGCGCGGCGATGGTTCAGGCCCTTCGCCCTTGATTCGACGGAAACGACCTCAGAGGTCTTATACTTAACGCATGAGTTCGCCGCTTGCTACGGCCGAGTCGGCCGAAACCTCCTCTGGTTCACACGTCGTCAACGATTTCACCATTCAGGTCGCCACGGTCAACGGGTCGGGCAGTCAGACCGCCAACCTCGTGCTCCTGCGCGCCATCTTTCAGATGGGCGTGCCAGTATCGGGCAAGAACCTGTTCCCGTCGAATATCGCGGGACTGCCGACGTGGTACACGATTCGCGCAAACAAACGTGGATACGTCGCACGAAAGAAGGAAATCGACTTCCTTGTCGCGATGAATGCCGAGACCGCGCGTGAAGACGTGTTGTCACTCGATCCGGGTCGCGCCGTCGTGTATGACGCGCCGCTCAAGCTCGACGCACTGCGGCAGGATTTGAGGTTTTATCCCGTGCCCTTCGACAAGATTGTCACCGAGGTCTGTCCCGACGCGAAGTTGCGACGCCTCGTGAAGAACATGGTCTACGACGGGGTGTTGTCGCATCTGCTGGGCGTGGATATTGGGGAGATGGAGAAGGCCCTCGCCAAGCAGATGGGCAAAAAGCCGAAGGCGATGGCGCTCAACATGAGTGCGCTGGAAGCCGGCGCCAAATACGCGAAGGAGACTTTTCCGGAAGTCGCCCATCCGTACCGCGTCGAGCGCATGAACGGCACCGAGGGGCAGATTCTGGTGGAAGGCAACGCGGCGGCGGCGATGGGGTGCATGTTTGCCGGCGTGACGGTGGTGCCCTGGTATCCGATCACACCGTCATCGTCTCTGCCGGAGTCGCTGATCACGTACATGCGCAAGTACCGCATGGACAAGGAGACAGGGAAGGCCACCTTCGCGATTGTTCAGGCCGAGGACGAGATCGCGGCGGTCGGCATGGTGATCGGTGCGAGTTGGGCCGGTGCGCGTGCGATGACGTCCACGTCGGGCCCCGGCATCTCATTGATGTCCGAGTTTGCCGGCCTGGCCTATTACGCCGAAGTGCCTGCGGTGGTGTGGGACATTCAGCGCGTGGGCCCCTCGACCGGATTGCCGACACGCACCGCGCAGGGCGACCTGCTCTCGACGGCGGTCAACTCTCACGGCGATACCAAACACGTCATGTTGCTGCCCTCGTCGATGTCGGAGTGTTTCGACATGGCTGGCGATGCGTTTGATGTCGCCGAACGGCTGCAGACGATCGTGTATGTGATGAGTGATCTTGACCTGGGCATGAACACCTGGATGTCCGAGGAGTTCACCTACCCGACCAAACCGCTTGATCGCGGCAAGGTGCTCGACGAAGCCAAGATTCGGGAACTGGGTGCCACGTGGGGCCGGTATCTCGACGTGGACGGCGACGGCATTCCGTGGCGGTCGCTGCCCGACACTGGCGCCCCGGCGTTTTTTACGCGTGGGTCCGGGCACAACGCGATGGCGCAATACACCGAGCGATCGGATGACTACGTGAACAACCTCGACCGCCTGGCGCGCAAGTTCGACACGGCGAGGACGCTGGTGCCGGGGCCGATTGAAACCAGTGATGCCGGCGCCACGATCGGCATCATGGCCTTCGGGTCGAGCCACTGGACGATCATCGAAACACGCGACCAGTTGCGCGAAGAAGCCGCGCTCCCGACGGCCTATCTCCGTCTGCGCGCGTATCCATTCAGCGATGCCGTCGCGGACTTCATCCGTCGCCATGATCGCGTGTATGTGGTGGAACAGAACCGCGACGCACAGATGCTGAGTTTGCTGAAGATGGATCTTGATCCGGCACTGCTCACGCGGCTGCGGAGTGTGTTGCACTACAACGGTCTGCCGATGGACGCCCGCAGCGTGACGTCGAGCATTTTGGCGCAGGAGAAGAACTGACATGGAAGACACCACCACTTCACTGGCACCAGGACCGGCGAAAAAAACGAACCGTCTCGGCCTTGAACTCGCGTCGTACCGCGGCAGCAAGACCACGCTTTGCGCCGGCTGCGGCCACAACGCGATCACCGAACGCATCATTGATGCCTGCTACGAGATGGGGGTGGATGCCAAGAAGGTGTTCAAACTCTCGGGCATCGGTTGTTCGAGCAAGAGCCCTGCGTATTTTCTGAACCAGTCACACGGCTTCAACTCCGTGCACGGCCGCATGCCGTCGGTGGCGACGGGCGCCATGCTCGCCAACCGTTCGATGATGGCGATTGGCGTGAGCGGCGACGGCGACACGGGCGCCATCGGCATCGGACAGTTCGTGCACCTGATGCGACGCAACCTGCCAATCATTTACATCATTGAAGACAACGGCTGCTACGGTCTCACCAAGGGCCAGTTCTCGCCGACCGCGGACCTCGGGTCCAAGGCGAAAAACGGCGTGGTTAACGATCTGCCGCCCATCGACACCTGTGCGCTGGCCATTGAACTGGGCGCCTCGTTTGTCGCGCGCTCGTTTTCGGGCGACAAAAAACAGTTGCTGTCGATCCTCAAGGCCGCCATTGCGCACCGCGGCACCTGCATGATCGACGTCATCTCGCCGTGTGTGACCTTCAACGATCACGAAGGATCGACCAAGAGCTACGCCTACGCCAAGGACCACGACGAGGCGCTGGGTGAAGTGACGTTTGTACCGTTCTTCGAGGACATCACGGTCGAATACGAGCCGGGCACCACCACCGCGGTCACGATGCACGACGGGTCACATCTGTATCTGAAGAAGATCGCCGAGGACTACGACCCGACCGACAAGATGGCCGCGATGCGCCTGATGCACGAAACCGTCCGGCGCGGTGAGTTCCCGACCGGCATCCTGTATTTGGAGCCGGACAAGGACGACTTCCTTCAGGTGATGAATCTGGTCGAAGAACCGTTGGCATTTTTGCCGACCGAGAAATCCCGTCCGCCGAAGTCGGTGCTCGACGAACTGATGGCGGGACTGAGGTAGAAGGCTAAAGGCCAGAGGCTAAAGGTAGAATTGCAAGGATATGCATACAGAACGAACGTTCGCCATCATCAAGCCCGACGCCGTCAAGAGCGGCAAGGCCGGTCAGATCCTTGCCCGTATTGAATCGGCCGGCTTCACGGTGCGCGGCATGCGCCTGCAGCACTTGTCCAAGCGCGAAGCCGAAGGGTTTTATGCCGTCCACGCCGCGCGCCCGTTTTTTGGCGAGCTGACGGAATTCATGTCGTCGGGCCCCTGTGTCCTGCTGTGTCTGGAAGCCCCGGGTGCCATTCTGAAGTGGCGTGACACCATGGGCGCCACCGACCCCGCCAAGGCGGCGGAAGGCACGCTGCGCAAGGACTTCGGCACGTCCATCGGCAACAACGCTACACACGGTTCGGATGCGCCCGAGACGGCGGCGTTTGAGCTCGGCTACTTCTTCCGGGGGATGGAAATCTAACGTGGCGATCAAGGCCGATCGCTGGATTCGGCAGATGGCCCGTGAGCACGGGATGATCGAACCTTTCGTGGACGGACAAGTCCGCGAAGGGGTCGTCTCCTACGGGCTCTCGTCCTACGGGTACGACATCCGAGTCGCTGATGAGTTCAAGATCTTCACGAACATCAACAACACGGTCATCGACCCGAAAAATTTCGATCCGCGATCGTTTGTGGACGTCAAGGCCGATGTCTGCATCGTGCCGCCCAATTCCTTTGCGCTCGCGCGCACGATTGAGTACTTCCGCATCCCGCGCGACATTCTCACGATCTGCCTGGGTAAGTCCACGTACGCGCGCTGCGGCATCATCGTGAACGTGACGCCGTTTGAACCCGAGTGGGAAGGGTTCGTCACCCTCGAGATCTCGAACACCACGCCGCTGCCCGCAAAAATCTACGCGAACGAGGGACTGGCGCAGGTCCTGTTCTTCCAAAGTGACGAGCCGTGTGAACGGTCCTATGCCGACAAGAAGGGCAAGTACCAGAAGCAGGTCGGCGTCACGCTCCCGAAAATCTGACACCACGTGACCGCTCAGGAGCTTGATCGCCTGAACCGCCAGCGGTTGGTGGCGCGACTGTTGTCGGCCACGGTGCATGACGCCCGAAACGCCCTGCAGGGCATTTCCGGGACGGCGGAGCTGCTCACCCTGAGTCCGGCCTCGAGCGGCACCCAGACGGAAGATCGCATCCGGTCCATCATGCGCCAGACCACATGGATTGGGGAGCGGCTGGACCAACTCCTGAAAATTGATGCGACCCCGACCGCGCAGCTTGAGCGCCTGGATCTGGGACGTGTCTGCGCCCGGGCTGTGGACCACCGTCTGGCCAGTTGGGGGCGGCAGCGCATCGCGGCGATCACTCCGCCACAAGGTCTTATCGTGTATACGGACTTTGGTGCGACGATGCGCATTCTGTTGAATCTGATCCTGAATGCCGAGGCCAGTCTGATCGCCTCCGGCGGTGGTCAGATCAGCCTGGCCGCGTCAGTGGTCGCGCCAACTGTCTCGTTGGTGATCGACGATACCGGCCCCGGGGTACCTGCCGCGGAGGAAGCGTCCCTGTTCACGACCCGCACCGCGTCCGATCACCTGGCGACCGGCCTCGCGGCGTCGCGTGCCCTGGCCGAAGGGATCGGCGGGACCCTCACATGGCTGGGACCCGGTCGACGCGCGGCCTTTGACCTCCGATTGCGTTCAGGCCGCTGACGGGTTATCGAGTCCCAACCGCTGCAACTTGTCGATCAGCGTCGTCCGACTCAGGTTCAGCAGGATGGCGGCCTGCCGCCGGTTGCCGCCGGTCCGCTCAAGGCACTGCAGGATCAGGTCGCGCTCGACCTGCGTCATGACGGACGCAAACGAGATCCCGCCATCAGGAATGGTGATGGCCGGTACCATGCGGTCGGGATCGGCGACCTGAAATTCATCCGGCAACATGGACGGCTGAATTTCCTGCGCCAGTCCACTCATCGCCACGGCGTGTTCGATCGCATTTTCGAGCTGCCGGATGTTGCCGGGCCATGCGTGTTGCATCAGGAGTCGCATCGCGGCCTGGCCAATGGGACGCAGCGGTACCTGATTGTGCGCGCATGATTCACGCAGGAAGTGCTGCGCCAGCACGGGGATGTCCTCCCGCCTGGAGCGCAGCGGCGGGAGTTGTACGCGTATGACGTTGAGGCGATAGTAGAGGTCCTCGCGGAACGTCCCCTCGCGGATCAGCTTCATCAGGTCGACGTTGGTGGCGGCCAGCACCCGGGCGTTGATCTTGAGTGGCCGTGACGTGCCGACACGCTCGATTTCGCGTTCCTGCAGCGCGCGCAGGAGTTTGGCCTGCAGGGGCATCGGCATCGAGGCGACTTCGTCGATGAACAAGGTGCCTCGGTCCGCCAGCTCGAAGCGGCCCACGCGTGCGTTGATCGCCCCGGTAAACGCCCCCTTGGTATGGCCGAACAGCTCGGCTTCGGCCAGGCCCTCGGGAATCGCCGCGGCGTTAAACGCCACAAACGGCTGGTCGCGCCTCGGGCTGTTGTAGTGGATGGTCCGGGCGACCAGTTCCTTGCCGGTGCCGGTCTCACCCTGAATCAGGACCGTGCTCTGCATCGGCGCGACCAGTTGCAGGGTGTCAAACAGTTTGGCCATCGACGGCGCGGCCCCGACCATCCGGTCGAACCGGAAGCGTTCGTTCAACTGCGCTCTGAGCAGCGAGTTTTCGAGGCGGAGCCGGCGTTCGTCAATGGCCGTCTTAAGGACATGCACGAGCTGGGTCAGCTGGAAAGGTTTGAGCAGGAAGTCCGACGCACCTTTTTTGATGGCGGTGACCGCCTCGTCGACGCCGCCGACCCCACTGATCACGACTGCCCGCAGCTGGGAGTAGCGATGCATCGCGTCCTCCAGCACCTGCATGCCGTCACCGTCAGGCAGTCGAAGGTCCACGACCAGGCCATCAAAGGCGAAGCCAGCCAGTCGTTCCAGTCCCTCAGCGGCTGTGGCCGCCTCGGTCACCGTGAAGCCGTGCGCGCTCAGGGACTCGGCAATGGTGCTTCGAATAGCGGGGTCGTCCTCAACCACGAGGACGGACGGGGACTCCTGGATCTCCTCAGCCACAAACATGCTCCTTCACGATCATCCTGCCGATCGTCGCGGGGGGCGGGGCTGGGGAGCCTCTATTCACAAAACCGCCGGCCGCGCCGATTATTTCGATGATGGCGCCTCCACGTCAAGCAATCACCGTACCCATGGTGGGAATCCAGGTCCTCGTCGTCGACGATGCGGCCCCGGTGCGTGAGCTGCTGGTCAACTATTTCACCCGCCAGAAGCTGGCAGTCACGTCCGTGAGCGATGGATCCGCCGCCATCCAGACGCTGGAACGGTTCCCCGGGCGGTTCGCCCTGGTCGTCACCGACCTCAACATGCCTGGCGCCGATGGCTTTGCGGTCCTCAATGAAGCCAAACGCTCAAACCCCGACTGTGCCGTGGTGATTATCACCGGCTACGCCACGCTGGACTCGGCGATTCAAGCCGTCCGCGTGGGCGCCTATGACTTCCTGCCGAAGCCCTTCAACCTGTCCGAAGTTGACCGATTGCTTCGCCGGATCGCCACCGATCGCAAGTGGACCGAATTGAGTCACGTTGAGTCCGGCCCTGTCGAGCCGCCCCTGCCTGAAGAGATGACAAGGGAGCAGTTAGTGGCGCGTGTACATGAGCTGGAAGCGCGACTGGCTTCGCTCGGCGTATCTGCCGCCGTCGCGACCATGGACGGCATACCGACGTTCTACTGACGGCCCACCGACGCTTCGCCCGATCACACGACGGCGGTCTCACTGGAGAGTGCGTCGTCGTTCGTGCGCGCACAGACCCGGCATCGATCTTGCCTTTGTAGCCGTCGAGCAGCCATGTGGTTGCTCGGGAGGCTGTGGTGCCGGATTCCATTCTGAATGACTCCTCGTTGATGGCGGCCTTGGGACGCGAGATGACGCGTGCCGTCCAGCGACAGTCCGTGGCGGCGGGCAATCTTGCCAATGCGGAAACCCCCGGCTATCGCGCCAAGGAGGTGCAGTTTGCGGAGGCACTCGCGGGTCAGTTGGAAGGCCAGGGCGCTGTGCTCCAGCCACTCGCCACCCATACACGTCACCTGGGCGGCGGCGCCGACGGTGAGGGCGTGTTGCGCGATGTTGAAGGGTTGGCCGCGAGGCGCGACGGCAACACGGTGCAGATGGAGCGGGAAATGCTCGCCCTCAGCCGGTCGGGGACAGACTTCGCCTCGGCCCAAACCGTACTGGCCGCAAAGTTCCGGCTCGTGCGGTACGCGATTAACGAAGGGAGATAACGATGCCGTCCTTACGCACCGCAATGAACGCGTCCGCCAGTGCACTCGATGTGCAGCGCGCCCGCCTGGAAGTGGCCGTCTCCAACCTCGCCAATGCCGAGTCGACTGCGGGCGTCAATGGCGGGCCCTATCGTCGGCGCGAGGTCCTGCTCG
>CAYZLT010000015.1:10693-12065 GCA_964479175.1 uncultured Solibacteraceae bacterium
GTGGACGTGCCCATGGAAATGGTGGACATGCTGGGCGCGGCGCGCGCCTATCAGGCCAACCTCGCGGCCATTGCGCTGATTCGCGAAACCGTCCAGAAGGCACTTGAAATCGGGAGAGGGTAAATGGCGATTGAGATGGTGCAGGCCGCCACACAGGCGGCGACGATCAGTCCGTCCGGCGCCAAGCCGGTGTCTTCGGGGTTTGGGGAATCGCTGGAGTCCATGCTCAAGGCCGTCGAAACCTCCGGCGCGGAGGCCAATGATGCCGTCAAGCAGATGATGTCCGGCCAGGGCGACGTGCACACAGCGCTGATCGCCATGCAACACGCCGACACCACCTTTCAACTCACCGTGCAGGTTCGCAACAAACTCGTCCAGGCCTACCAGGACATCATGCGGATGCCCATCTAGTTTTACGCACCTGAGGTTCACTCGTGGCAGGTTCCGGTCTCGATCAAATGACACAGCAGGCGCGCGCGATGTTTGGATCGCTCGGCCAGAAGCGCCTTGTCGGCATCGTGCTCATCTTTTTGGCGGTCGTCGTGGGCCTCGTGGGCACCACCTACTGGGCGAGTCAGCCCACCTGGGCCCTGCTGGCCACCGACGTGGATCCCGAAGGCATGAACGGGGTCGTTGAACGCCTCAAGACGTTGAAAGTCCCCTTCTCGCTCGATCCCGGTGGGCGTACCGTCCGCGTCGACGCCGCCCGCGTGGATGAACTGCGGATGCAACTGGCGGCGGATGGGCTGCCGGCCTCTGGCCGCATCGGATTCGAACTGTTTGACCGCACGACATTTGGCGCGACTGAACTCACTGAAAAAGTGAATTTTCAGCGCGCGCTGGAAGGGGAGCTCGCCCGCACCATCGGTTCACTCGGCACGGTGTCAGGGGCGCGCGTGCACCTGGCGCTGCCAAAAACGTCACTGTTTGCCAATGAAAGCCAGCCGGCGAAAGCGTCGGTCGTTTTGCGGCTTCGTACCGGTCGCACTGTGTCGGCCGCCGAGGTCGATGGGATCGTCGCGCTGGTGTCGTCCAGCGTGGAAGGGCTGGCGCAGGAGGGCGTCACGGTTCTTGATGCCAATGGCCGTCGACTCTCGCGACAGACGGACGCCGGTGAGTCGATCGTGGACCGGGGGCGATTCGAGCGGCAACAGCAACTGGAAAAAGATCTGGCGATGCGCGTGGTCGCGTTGCTTGAGCCGGTCGTGGGTGCCGGGCGTGTGCGCGCCAACGTGTCCGCGAGTCTCAAGGCCGACTCCGAAGACGAAATGGAGGAACGGTGGGACCCGACCTCGGTGGTGCGCAGTCGTCAGCAAACACTCGAAGCGGATGGTCGCCCCGTCGCGCAGGGGGCGGCGGGGGCGCGCGCCAA
>CAYZLT010000015.1:12075-23277 GCA_964479175.1 uncultured Solibacteraceae bacterium
GCACGGCGGCACCGGAACCGGAGAAGACGACGCCGGCCATGTCCACCAACAACAGGTCGTCCGAGGTCACCAACTACGAAGTCTCGAAGTTGACCCGTCACCGCGTCAGCCCCGCCGGTCAACTCGATCGCCTCTCAGTGGCCGTGCTGATTGACGACGTGCGCAAAGTTGAGCGCGCGGAGGACGGCAAGGAGTCGACGGTGGTGGCGGCACGCTCGCCTGAGGAATTGCAGCGTCTGTACACCCTCGTCGCCTCCGCCGTGGGCTTGGTGCCCGATCGCGGCGACCAACTCACGGTCGAAAACATCGCCTTTGAGGTGCCGGATGGCCCGTTTGTGAGTGCGCCCGTGGCGCCGCAGCCTGCGCTTCAGGTCCTGACCGACGTGCTCAAACAGCACTGGCAGGTGGCGGTTCCGGCGATCGTGGCGGCGTTCCTGCTGCTCGGCGGTGTCGTGTATCTGCTGAGTGGGCGTCGGCGTCCGGCCGCGGCCACGTCCATGGCCGGGCACCGACTGGCGTCGGCCTCCGGTGCGCCGATGGCGGCCATGCCCAGCGCGTCTGCATCGTCCGACGGCGCGGCTGACGCCGTGTTGCCGCCAAGTCCCGCGCGACAGTTGGCCCGCCTGGCCCAGTCCGAACCCGAGCAACTGGCCCGGATCATCAGAGGCTGGCTGGCTGAAGAGGAGCGAGAGCGATGAGTAACGCGACAGGAGCCCAGCGTCTGAGCGGTCCCAAAAAAGCGGCCATCGTGATGATGTCGCTCGACGATCAGGCGTCGTCGGCGGTGTTCCGCTGTTTTCAGGATTCCGAAATCGAGAAGGTCGCTCGTGAGATCGCACTCCTGGAATCGGTGACGCTTGAGACCGGAGATGCGGTGCTGCGAGAGGCGACGGCGCTGGCCGAGTCGCAGCGCGGTGTGGCGTCCGGTGGACTTGAACACGCCCGTCGGATGCTGGCCAAGTCCCTTGATCCCGAACAGTCGCGGAGGATTCTCGACCGCGTGCTGCATGCGTTTCCCACGGTGTCCGGCTTTGCGTCGCTTGAGCGGGTGAACCCGCAGCAGCTGTCGAAGTTCATTCTCGGGGAACACCCGCAGACGGTTGCGTTGATTCTGGCGCATCTGAATCCGTCAAACGCGGCACAACTGATCAGTCAGCTGCCCGATGACATGCGGGCCGACGTGTTGATGCGCATGGCGACCCTTGAGGACATTCCGCCGGAAGTCATCAATCGCATTTCCGGCGTGATCGAGCAGCGACTCAAGGGGTTTGGCGGCCCCAGCCACGAGCAGCGAGGCGGTGTGCGCGCGGTGGCCGAATTGTGCAACCGCCTCGACCGAGGCGTGAGCCGACCGGCCCTCGAGCACATCGAGTCCACCTCACCCGACATGGCCGTGGCGATCCGCAACCTGATGTTTGTGTTTGAAGACCTGGTGCATGTCGAAGACGGCGGCATTCGCGAAATCGTCAATCGCAGCGACAAGAAGGCGCTCACCATCGGACTCAAGGGCGCGAGTGAAGACGTGCGGAACCGCTTCTTCCAGAACATCTCGAAACGCGCCGGCGAACTCATCAAGGAAGAAATGGAACTGATGGGGGCCGTGCGACTGCGAGAAGTCGAGAAGGCACAGCAGGAGATCGTCGCCGTGGCGCGACGCCTCGAAGACGAAGGGGTGATCACGCTTGGAGGCAACGCGGGTGAAGCCTATGTGGTCTAAGGGCCATCGACTGCACCCGCGCGGTGGCGCCGTCCCGGTGCGGTGGCGGCCCAATCCCGCTGCCGCGACGCCCACGCGTCCCCGCACGGACACGCCGCTGCTGGCGGCGCTTCTGGGGCAGGACGGAACGGTTGACGAGCCGGTCGGCGCGGATCCGGAAGGACTGTCAGTGGAGGCGCAGCTCGCCGAGGCCTACCAGCAGGGCGCCATCCACGGTCGCGAATCCGCCCAACGGCTGGTGGAGGAGGAGCGCGCGCGACTGGTCACCACGGTGCAGGACATTGCGGGACTGCGTCGTCGCGTGCTCGACGCCGCCGAACACGACGTGATGCAACTGGCCGTGGGCATGGCGCGGCGCGTGCTGCACCGCGAGGTGCAGCTCGATCCCGACATCCTCCTGTCCATGGCCCACGTCGCCTTGCGCCGCATGGGGGATCGTCCAGTGGCGACCGCGCGCCTGCACCCGGAGGACCTGTCGGCGATCACGCGGCAGAGCACCCTGGTGGAAGGGTTGACGCTCGTGGCCGATTCCGAAATTCCCAGAGGCGGATGTCGACTGGTGTCGTCGGTGGGGGAGGTGGATTTGGGGGTGGATGCCCAGATGACCGAACTCTCGCGGGTGTTGCTGGGCGAGTTGTCGAGTGTGGAACGTGTACAACTCCACTGAGTCCACCGCCCATGTGTTTCCGGTGCAGCGGCACCTTCAGCGCGTGGCCTCGCTTGAGCCGGCGCCGATTGCCGGTCGCATCACACGGGTCTCAGGCCTCGTGGTGGAATCCTCAGGTCCCATGACCTCGGTGGGCGACGTCTGCGAAGTCCATCTGCGCGATGGACGCCGCCTGCAGGCCGAGGTGGTCGGCTTTCGGGACGGGGCGGTGGTCTCGGTCCCGCTGGGCGATACGTCCGGGATCTGTCCAGGCGATCGCATCATTGCCCGGGGCGCGACCATGCGCGTGCCTGCCGGGCCCGCGTTGCTGGGCCGGGTGATCGACGGACTTGGTCATCCGCTTGATGGGCACGGACCCATTCTCACCGGCACGTCTGCCGCCTTGCGACCGCCGGCCATGAATCCGCTGGCGCGTGCGACCGTCACCGAACCAATTGGCACCGGTGTGCGCGTCATCGATGGCCTGCTGACCGTCGGCCGTGGGCAACGTGTCGGCGTGTTTGGTGGCAGTGGCGTCGGCAAGAGCACGTTGCTCGGCATGATTGCGCGCGGCACCGCGGCTGACATCGTCGTGCTCGCGCTGGTCGGTGAACGCGGGCGCGAGGTCAGGGCGTTTCTCGAAGACGAACTGGGTGAGGCCGGGCGTCAGCGCGCGGTCGTGGTGGTCTCGACCTCCGACAGTCCGCCCCTGGCGAGAATCCGGGCCGCGTTTGCGGCGACGGCGATCGCCGAGTCTTTCCGCGCCGAAGGGGCCAACGTGTTGCTGATGGTCGATTCCATCACACGCCTTGCGATGGCCCAGCGCGAAATTGGCCTGGCCGCCGGCGAGCCACCCACCGCGAAAGGTTATCCCCCCTCGGTGTTTGCGATGTTGCCAGGGTTGCTCGAACGCGCGGGCAACGTGCGAGGGCAGGGCAGCATCACGGCCGTGTACACCGTGTTGGTGGACGGCGACGACATCACCGAGCCCATCACTGATGCCGTGCGCGGCATTCTTGATGGCCACATCATGTTGTCGCGCGACCTCGCATCGCAGGGGCACTTTCCCGCCATCGACGTCCTGGGCAGCGTGAGCCGCACCATGACCGCCGTCGTCACGCCGGACCACGCACGCCACGCCTCAAAAACACGCGGCTGGATGGCGGCCCTGCGGGCCAGCGAGGATCTGCTCAGCGTGGGTGCGTATGTCGCCGGCAGCCAACCGATCCTTGATGAAGCGCTCGCACGCCGGGAGACGATTCGCGAGTTTGTGTGTCAGCCCGCCGACACCCTGTGCAGCCATTCCGACGCTGTCGTCGCGCTTGCCACGGTCGCGGGCGGAGCGTAAACGATGAAACCGTTCGTGTTCCGTCTCGAGTCTGTGCTCACGATCTGGCAACGCCGGGAGGACGCCGCGCTGGCCAATCTCCAGCGACAACAGGCCGCAACTGCCACGGCCCGGCAACGGGTGACGACCCTTGAACATCAGCGACAGACCGCTCGGGAGACGTGGGCCTCGCCTTCGTCCATCGGGGACACCACCCTCGATCCAACCTGGCATCGAAATTGGATCACTCACATCACGATGAAGCTCGATGCGGCGCGTGATGAGGCCACCCGGTGTGCCGCCAACGAAGAGGCGGCCCGAACAGTCTGGCAGACGGCCAGGCGCGATCGGCGGGTCATTGAACGTTTGCGGGAACGGGCGCTGCGTCGGCATGCACACGACACGCGGCGCGATGAGATGAAGGTGATGGACGAACTCGCCGTGCAGGGCGCGTTCCGGAAGGAAGGGTTGACATGGTGACGCAGGGAGTCGGATCGGGATCGATGGGGAAGGATGCCTTTCTGGGCCTCCTGGTCGCGCAGATGCAGCATCAGAACCCGCTGCAGCCGCAGGCCGACGGCGAGTTTCTCGCGCAGTTGGCGCAATTCAGCTCACTCGAACAGTTGCAGGGCATTCGCGAGGACATCGCGGCCCTGGTACAGATGTTTCAGGCCGCTCAGGGAGAACAATAATGTCGATCGGATCGTTTTCAGCCAGCTTGTCAGGCCTCAAGGCCAATCAGGTCAAACTCGCCGTCATCGGCAACAATCTCGCCAACCTCAACACCGTCGGTTACAAAGCCGGGCAGGTGTCGTTTGCCGACATGGTGAGTCAGTCGGTGGCCGGCTCAAGTCCGAACCCCATGCAGGTGGGCCTGGGCGTGGCGCCGTCCTCGATCGCGGCCAACTTCAGTCAGGGCGGCATTGACTTCACTGGCGTGGCGACACACGTCGCCATTCAAGGCAACGGGTTTTTTGTGGTGGGCGGTGCCAACGATCGCGGCTTCACTCGTGCCGGCAATTTTTCATTCGACCAGAACGGTCGACTCGTGACCGCTGATGGCGCCGCGGTGCAGGGCTTTACGGCCGTCAATCCGATCACCGGCGAGATCGACGCGACCGGACAGCCCGGCGATATCGTGGTGCCGCCTGGCGTGTTGCGCCCGCCGGTGGCGACGGGACTCTTCGGGATGGTCAGCAATCTCGATTCCAATGCGGCCGTCGGCGCCGTCTTCACGAGTTCAGTGCCGATGTATGACTCGCTCGGCGTGTCGCACACCGGCACGATGACGTTTACCAAGACGGGCGTCGGCGCGTGGACCTACGCGGTGTCGGTGCCAGGACAGGACGTGGTCGGCGGTGCGGCCGGTGTTCCCGAAAACATTGCCAACGGCGCATTGACCTTTGACGGCGATGGTCGGCTCGCAACGGTCAACGGTGGCGCCCCGGCGGATCTGGTGATTGCCGGACCCGACTGGGTCAACGGTGCCGCGCCCGTCGACATCACCTGGGATCTGGTGACTGACGCCGGTCTGGCACAGGTGACAAGTTTTGGCGCGCCGTCGGGTACCTCGTCGATCACGCAGAACGGATCGCCGGCTGGGGCGATCAATGGGCTGACGATCAGCGCGTCGGGCGAAATTCTCGCGTCGTTTGGGGCCGGCCAGGTTGTCGCGGTCGGACAGCTGGCGATGGCCACCTTCAACAATCCGCAGGGACTGGTCAAGGGCGGCGGCAATCTGCTCGCCGAGGGCGGCGCGTCGGGCGCCCCCAGCATCGGGACCGCCGGCACAGGTGGCCGCGGCACGTTGATCGGCAGTTCACTCGAACAGTCCAACGTCGACATCGCTCAGGAGTTCACCCAGATGATCCTCGCGCAGCGCGGATATCAGGCCAACTCGAAGAGCATCAATGTCGCCGACGAACTGCTCCTGGAAGCACTCAACCTCCGTCGCTGATCGCCATGCCGGAGCTGTCGCTCAATCTGGATCCGTTTGGTGGCCTGTGGCCGGTCATGCCGGCGCAGGTCACCACGCCTGACGAGGACGCCGCCATCAATTTTGGCGCGCTCATTCAGGTGCAGGCGCGTCTGGATGAGCCACCGGTCCTGGGACCCATGGTCCAAGGTCCTCAGGTCCAGGGTCCTCAGGTCCAGGGTCCAGGGGTCGCGCTGCCGAGGCCAGCGCTCACGCCCGTCGAGCAGCCGATCATCGATCCGGTGGTTCTGTACGTGGCTCAGTCAGTGCAGCCGCGCCCGTTGGAGTCGCCGGGAGAACGGCCCCTCGACCTCATCGAGATCGAGGGGGCGCCGATCGACGCTCCGGTCGGCCTCAAGGATGAATCTCCCGTTGTTGACCGCGTTGTTGACCGCGTGACTGATCACGACCAGGTCGACTTCACGCAGGTCCAGCCCACGACACTGAGCGCCGCGACGCAGGCGCCGCCGCCGCCGGACCCGACGCAACCGAGAGGGACGAGAGAAATCCGCACAGCGTCCATATCGGAGGCGCCAGTGCAGATCGACGTCCATCATGTCGAGCACACACCCCCGGTGCGCCGCACCGATCCGGGGCCGATCGCGCACGCGACTGCGGCACTAAGCTCACTGACACCAGCGACACCAGCGACACCAGCGACTCTCGCGGCTCCGGTGGCAGCAGCAGCAGCAGCAGCAGCAGCGGTGGCCCCGTTGATCTCGGCGAGGCCGCCGACCGTGCCGCCTGCGGTGCGCCCCGTCGAGCGCGGGCACTACGAGCGTATGGTGGCCGATCTCCCCACGGAGCCGCCTGCACCATTTGTCGCGGCGCAGCCTGTTGAGGGTGCGCCGCGTGGTGCGACTTCCCCTGACACAGCACCTGCGGTCGCGGCGGCTCCGTCGCTGGTGCCCGAGGCACCACCCACGCTGATGTCACATGGTCCCGCACCAACCTCCGCACCCGCGCCGGCTCCGGCTCAGGTGGCACCGGCACCGCTCCAGGCACTGGTGCCCACCACTGAGGACGGCACGCCGGTGACGGCGCGCCTGGTCGACATGATGCGATGGCAGGCGCAGGAAGGTGGGGGCCAGGCCGAACTGCGCCTGCGTCCCGAATTTCTCGGTGCCGTCACCGTGTCGATCGTCGTGGAACGCGGAGGCGTCAAGGCCATCGTGTCCGCGGAGACCACTGCTGCGCTTGAGTACCTGCGTTCCGAATCGTCCGCCTTGCGGGAGGCGCTCGAGGAACGTGGCTTGACCCTGGATGAGTTCGAGGTGCGCGAAGAGTCGCCGCTGGCCGAACGCCGTCGCGACGCCAAGGACGCACCACCCCGGCAGGAAACGGCTCCCCCCGCCCCTCGTCGTCGTCCATCTGGCGCGGACGGCGAGGCGGTGTTCAACGTGTTGATGTGAGTGTCGAGAGGAACAGAAGGTCATGAGCGAACCAACCCCAACGCCGGCACCGGCGACCAAAAGCGGCGGATGGAAAAAAACCGTGGGCATTGTGCTCATCACCGGCCTGGCGGCGGCCGGAGGAGGGTTCTGGTGGAGCCGTTCGACGGCGGCACACGAGGCCGGAGCTGAGCAGGCGCCCAAAGAGGTCAAGGCGACCCGTGGCCTGGTGAAGTTCGATCCGTTTGTGGTGAATCTTGCGGACGGCGCGGGGACACGGTTTTTGCGCACGACGCTGCAGTTGGTGATCGAGCCGAGCGAAGGCGCGGCCGAGATCAGCGAAAACGTCGTGCAGATGCTGGAGCTGCGATCGGCCGTGCTGGAGCTGCTCGCGCAGCAGTCGGCCTCGGCGCTCGTGACACCCGAAGGCAAGGCGGCCATGAAGGCCGCCATCATCAGTCGTGCGCAGGAAGCGCTCGAAGACTGGAAGATCGCGGATGTCCTATTTTCTGAGTTCGTCGTCCAGTTCTGATTCGTCGCGCGTCACCAGCGCCGCCATGCAGTGGCTGCACGACGTGCCGTGCCAGGTGGAGTTTGTGCTCGGTGACGCGCGGCTGCGTCTGCGCGAGTGTCTGGAACTGGCGCCGACCTCCATCCTGCGCCTGAGTCAGGCGGCCGGTGCCGACATCGAGCTGCGAGTCGAGGGCACGGTCATCGCCTGCGGTGAAATTGTCATCGTCGACAACACAGCCGGCCTTCGCATCACGCGCATCCTGCCGCCTCCGGGACCCGATTCCGAGACATCCAGTCATGGGTGACGCCGTGTCCACCGGAGTGCCGACACTGCCGTGGTTCGAGGCGGTCGTCGCGACCCTCATCGTCCTGGCCTTGTTGGGAGCGACGTTGTGGCTCCTGCGCAAAGGCCTGAGTCGTCAGAGCGGCGCGGGTGCCTCCATGAGTGTCGAGTCGAGTCTCTCCCTGGGGGAACGGCGATCGCTCGTGGTCGTGCGTGTGGAAGGGCGACGGCTGCTGATGGGCGTGGCCCCCGGGCAGGTGCGCCTGATCACGGAACTCGGCGCAGCGCCGGTCTCTCCGACATCGGAGGCGAGATGATCCCCCGTCGTCATTGGGCGTTGTCACTCGCGGTCGCGGTTGCGGCACTGGTGGTGTTCGCGGATCCGGCGGTGGCGCAGGCGCCCCAGCAGCTCCAGGTCGACGTGGATGGCGTCGGGCGTGTGTCTGCACCGCTGCAGGTCCTGCTGCTCCTGACGCTCCTCACGTTCCTGCCCGCGATGCTCGTCATCATGACCTCCTTCACGAGAATCGTCATCGTCTTCCATTTCTTGAGGCAGGCGTTGGGCACCGCGGAAATGCCGTCGAACCAGATGCTCATCGGTCTGGCGATGTTTTTGACGATGTTTGTGATGGCGCCGACGGCCGCGCAGGTCAATGAGCTGGCGCTGCAGCCGTTGATGGCCGGGCGCATCGATGCGATGGAAGCGATCGAACGGGCCTCACCGCCGCTGCGCACGTTCATGCTGCGGCAGACGCGCGAAAAAGATCTCGCGTTGTTTGTCGAGGCGGCCAGACTCGAGGGCCCGATCATCCGCGACACCCTGCCGCTGCGCGTGGTCATTCCGGCCTACGCCATCTCGGAACTCAAGACCGGGTTCCAGATGGGATTTTTCTTGTTTGTCCCGTTTGTGTTGATCGATCTCGTCGTCTCGACGGCGCTGCTCTCGATGGGCATGTTCCAGTTGCCGCCCGCGATGATCTCCCTTCCCTTCAAAGTGCTGTTGTTCGTGATGATCGACGGCTGGAACCTGCTGCTCGCCTCGTTGCTGCGCAGCTTTGCCTGAGCCTGCTGAGGTGTGCTCCCTATGTCCGAGTCCCTGGTAATGAGCGTCGTCCGGCAGGCCGTGGAAATTGCCATCATTGTGAGCCTTCCGATGCTGGGGGTGGGGTTGGCCGTCGGCATCCTGGTCAGTCTCTTTCAGACCGTCACGTCCATTCAGGACAGTGTGCTCGGCTTTTTGCCTCGTGCTGCGGCGATCATCGCGGTGTTTGCCATCACGTTTCCGTGGATGTTGCGGACGTTGACCAGTTTTGCGACCGAGCTGATCCAGCGCCTGCCGGATCTCGTGCGGTAGCCGTCATGGATTTTGATGCCTGGGCGGGGTTCAGTGTGTTGCTCGTGCGGCCAGGGGCGCTGGTCATGACGACGCCCTTGTTCGGGACGCCGTTTGCACCGGCCACCGTCCGACTGGGGCTGACCGTGCTGTTCGCGCTTGCCGTCGCGCCCGTGGTCGCGGTGCCTGACGTCACTGCCGCGTCGACCATGACATGGGTGGTCGCGCGGGAGATGGCCATCGGGCTGGCTCTGGGTCTGGCGGTGCGGATCATCGTCGCTGTCGGTGAGGGCGCCGGACAACTCGCCGGCTACCAGGTGGGTCTCTCGTATGGCGCGATGATCGACCCCCAAAGCGGCGTGCGGAACTCGACGCTGGCCATTCTGTATACCAACCTGACGCTCGTGTTGTGTCTGTTGTTGGGCGCACATCACGAAGTGATTCGCGCGTGGCTGGCGTCGTACCAGGCGCTGCCGATTGGCGTGGGTGGTGTCGACAGCTCGATCGGGATCATCGTCGCGCGGGTGCTTGGGTTCATCTTTTCGGGCGCGTTGCGTCTAGCCGCACCGGTCATCGCGGTGCTGATGGTGGTGGAAGTGATGATGGGTCTGATGTCGCGGGCCGCGCCGTCGCTGAACCTGCTGGTGGTTGGTGCCCCATTACGGCTGCCGATTGGCCTGATGGTGGTGGCCGCGTCGCTGGCGGCGATGCCGACGCTGATTTCGAGACTGCTGCCACGCGCGCTGGAACTGGCGACGGCGGCCGCCGGAGCGTTCAGGTAACGCCACCATGTCGAGCACCGACGACAAACAGGAGAAACCCACAGCCAAACGTCTCAAGGACGCGAAGGAGAAGGGGCAGGTTGCGCGCAGCAAGGAACTCGGTGCGGCCATCGGCCTGTGCGCGGCGGCGCTGGCCCTGGCGTGGTTTGGTGTCCATCTGGCGCAGGGGATGGCGAATCGACTGGCGGGAGGCCTGAGCAACATCGACCAGTACGCGCTGACGTCGGTTACCGCCAGCGACGTCAACGGCGTCATGCTCGACAACGTGTGGTGGTTTGTCACCGCCATGGCGCCCTTGAGCGCGGTCGTGCTGGTGGCGGCCATTGCCGGATTTGCCGTGCAAGGCGGTGTGACTCCTGCGCCCAAAGCCCTCAATCTCCACTGGGATCGGCTGTCGCTGAAAAACGGGTTCTCCCGATTCAAGCCGTCGAAGTCCGGCGCCGACGTGGTGCGCGCCACGCTGGCGCTCGTCATCGTGGCGCTGCTGACGGTCCCGGTCCTGCAGGATCTGTTGGCCCGTGCGCCACAGTTGGTCGTGGTCTCGCCCACCGAGGCGGCCGCCACCGGTTGGGACGCCTTGTGGCGTTTGTTGTGGCGTGGCGCCTTGGCACTGCTGGTGCTTGGTGCGGCGGACTTCCTGTATCAGCGCTGGACGTGGATCCGGGGCCTGCGCATGAGCCGCCAGGAACTGCGCGACGAACACAAGCAGCAGGAGGGCAGTCCGGAAGTCCGTGCGCGCATCCGACGCATTCAGCGCGAGATGGCGAAGTCGCGCATGTTGTCCTCAGTCAAGACCGCGACCGTGGTCCTCACCAACCCGACGCACTACGCCGTGGCGTTGTCGTATGACCGCGGCCGGATGGCCGCACCGGTCCTGGTGGCCAAGGGCGCGGACGCCATGGCCACACGCATCCGCGCCATCGCTCGTGAGGCCGGCGTGCCCATCATTGAAAACCCACCCCTGGCGCGGGCGCTCCATGCCAATGCCGAACTGGGTGATCCCATTCCCGCGAGTCTGTTCACGGCGGTCGCCGAAGTCCTGGCGTACCTCGTGCGGATTCGCCAACTCGTGCTGTAGGACCGTATGTCAACACCCACTCTCGGTCGATTCATCGGCCCGTTCGTGATGCCCATCGCCGTCCTCACGGTCGTGCTGCTGATGGTGGTGCCGCTGCCGCCGCTGCTGCTCGACCTCCTGTTGTCGATCGACATCGGCCTGGCCGTCGTGCTCCTGC
>CAYZLT010000016.1:0-9912 GCA_964479175.1 uncultured Solibacteraceae bacterium
CAGTGGTCTTTCTGACCGGAGGCTCCGGGTATGTCGGGCGACATGTCATCGATGTTCTGACGACGACCGGGTGGACGGTGCGTGCGCTGACTCGTCGCGCGGGGGCGGTTGAGGGCGAGGGCGTCAGGCCGATTGTCGGCGACCTCACCCGCGTGAATAGTTTCGCGAGTGGTCTTGCCGGGTGCACGGCGCTGGTCCACTGCGCTCGAGCCAGTCACGAGGATTCCACGGAACGGGCACGTCAGGATGTGGAGGGGACGCTCGCGTTGTGGGAGGCGGCACGTCAGGCCGGCGTGCGGCGATGTGTCCACGTGAGCACCATGAGCGTGTACGCCCTTCCTGCCGAAGGCACGGTGGACGAAACCAGTCCGTACACGACGAGTGACGATCCATACGCGCGGAGCAAGATCGCGATCGAACAGGCGCTGCTGGCCCAGACCGACGGCCCGGAGCTCGGCATCCTGCAGCCGGGCTGCGTCTATGGCGCCAGGGGAGGGTGGTGGACCGGCACGCTGCCCGACCTCATGCGTCGGGGCCGGCTGATCGTCCCGGACCACGGCCGTGGCATCGCCAACCTGATTCATGTGGAGGACTTGGCGGGAGCCGTGTTCGCCGCACTCACGGTGGATGTGATCAGCGGCCGGTTCATCATCACCGACGGCCGTCCGATTCCCTGGACGGAGTTCTACGATGTGCTTGAAACCGTGGTGGGGCACACGGCCACCTTGCGCGTATCGACCGCCGAGGCCCGCATCCTCGCCGCGCAGGCCCTGGACGGTCGGCTGGTGGCGCGCGTTCGCCGCGGGGTGGTCCGTCGCCTGACCGGTCGCCCGCCCCTCTTTGGACAGGACGCCCATGCGATCACGCAGGCGACGTCACGCGCGGTGTTGTCGCCCGTACGCGCAGCCGCGGTCTTGGGTTTCCGCGCGCAGCGGGTCTTCGGCGTGGACGCTATCGGATGACCAGCAACCGGTGATTCGACGCGTGCAGGAACTGCACGCCATGCTCCATGACGATGGCGCTGTCTTCGATCGGGACGCGCAGCTTCTTCCCTCCCCACTCGGCGATGGGTGAGTAGGCGAAGTACTCAAACGAAAACATATGCTGGCGATGCAGCGTAAACGTCTGCTGCAAGGGCTGCCACGTCGTCATCGACGGCCCCACGTCGTGGCCGGCGTTGCCGACGGGGTGAAAGCCGTACACGACATCCGTCTTGTCGTCGGCGTTTGGCCGGTTGAACGCGATGACGCCGTACCCCGCCGTGGCCAAGGCGGCGTCCATGGCCTTCATGGTCTCGGCGGCGGTGCGCCCAGGCTGCAGCGCCGGCTTGAGAACGGCTCGAACCGCGATGGCCTTGTCGAACGCGGTCTGAATGCTGGTGGGGGGCTTGGTTTCTCCGGGCTTGAGCACATACGCCACGCGCTTGACGTCAGTCGCCATGTTCATGAGCACGACACCCCAGTCGATCATGATCACGTCGCCCGGCTGGACGACATACGCGTTCGACGTGGCGACAATGCCATCCGGACCGGTGACGTAGACGGACGGCATGTCAAACGAGGATCCGAGTCCACGTTCGAGCAGGCGGTCCTGCAGCCACCACGCGGCTTCTTCGAGCGAGGTCTTGCCGGGTGTAATGACTTCGTTTGAGAGTGCGCGTTCGGCCAGTTGCACGGCGATGCCGGCGGCCTCCCCATACGCGACGATTTCGGTGGCCACGCGATGGGAGCGGAAGTCGCTGACCATCCGCTCGGCGCTGACAAGGCGCGGCGCATAGGTCTCCCCAAGGGTGGCGACCAGATGGGCATGCATGGTGTGCGAGAGGCCGTCGGCCGTGCCCATCTCCTGCGACATGTTCACGCCGATCCGCTTTGGATCGCGTGCTCGAATAAATTGCGCCAACTGCGAGGCCGGGCCGAAGATGTCGTAGGCACCGGACTGTTCGAGCATGTAGCCCGAGGGGCCCAGAGCGGCCCGCTCGATGCGCGCCTGGCCGCGGTCGGTAAACACGTAGTAGCCCAGGCCCGAGACGTATCCGCGACCGAGGTCCTCCCACAGCGGGTCCGTGTGGTTTTCTTTCACGGCGATGATCCACATGTCGATGCCATGGTCCCGCATCGCCTTCGGCAGAATCTGTTCGAACTTGTCGAGCCGGATTTGTCGCTGGAGTTCCCATCGACGCCTCGCTTCCTGGGCGGAGAGCGGCGAGAGCGATGCGGCGAGCACGGCCAGCGCCGCAACAAGCAGGACCAGGGGCCGACGTATTCGAGTGGGCATGACCCGCATTCTACGCGCTTGGCGCGCACGGAAGTTAACTCCCGAGGTCGAAATGGCGGGCGTCGTTGATGCTGCGCTGCAGGTCCGCTCGGTGATCCGGGTGTGCGATCGAGATGAGCGCGGCCGCGCGCTCGCGGAGGGTCCGGCCAAAGAGATTGACGGCGCCGTACTCAGTCGCGATCCAATGCACGTGGCCGCGCGTGGTCACGACCCCTGCACCTGGTCTGAGGGACGCCACGATACGTGAGACGGAGCCGCGGGCTGCGGTGGAGGGCAGCGCAATGATCGGGCGGCCGTCGCGCGAGAGGGCCGCACCCCGCATGAAGTCCATCTGGCCGCCGATGCCGGAGTAGATCGAAAAACCCATCGAGTCCGCACAGACCTGCCCGGAGAGATCGACTTCGATCGCGGAGTTGATGGCCACGACGGTGTCGTTCTTGCGAATGAGCGCCGTATCATTGGTGCGATCACACGGGTGGAACTCGACGAACGGGTTGTCGTGCACGAAGTCAAAGACCCGCGTGGAGCCGTTCACGAAACTGGTCACCGTGCGGCCGCGATGCACATGTTTGCGCTGGTTGGTGACGTTGCCCGCCAGGATGAGATCCACCATGCCATCAGAGAACATCTCACTGTGAACGCCAAGATCATGTTTGTCGGTCAAACGTCGAAGCACCGCATCGGGAATGGCGCCGATGCCCAGTTGCAGTGTCGCCGCGTCGGGCACCAGGGCCGCCACGTGCGCACCGATGGCATCCTCGACCGGGCCAATCGTTCGCGGTGGATGCGCCACCAGGGGACGATCGGTGGCGACGACATGGGTAAGGCGCGCGAACGGCACCAGCGTGTTCCCGTGTGTGCGCGGCATCCGCGCGTTGACCTCTGCGATGAGCAGGGGAGCCGACTGCGCGGCCGCGAGTGCCGCATCGACGGACGTGCCGAGTGTGCAGTAGCCGTGTGCATCGGGCGGGGAGACCTGCAGCAGCGCCGCGTCGAGCGGAATGCGGCCCGACGTAAACAGCGAGGGGATGTCCGAGAGGAACACCGGCACGAAGTCCGCGCGGCCCTCGTTCACGGGCCCCCGGAGCATCGGCCCGGTGAAGAGGGAGACTGAACGGAATCGTCCCCGGTGTTCCGGCGCGGTGAAGGCCATCTCGCCTTCGGTGTGGAGGTGGTAGACGGTGACGTCCTGCAGGTCCAGTCGTCGCGCCATCGCGTCCAGAAGCGGCGTGGGAGTCGCCGCCGCCCCGTGCACGAATATCCGCATGCCCGACCGCAGTGCCGCCACCGCCTCGTCAGCGGTGCCGGCGGAGTCTCGCCAGTCGCTCATAAGGCTAGCCCCTCAGGAGCGAGAGGATGTCGTCGACGGACTTCTTCGCGTCGCCGTAGAGCATGCGCGTCTTGGGTTTGAAGAACAGCGGATTCTCGACTCCGGCGTAACCGGCGCCCTTGCCGCGCTTGAACACGATGCACGTCGCGGCGTTCCACGCGTGCAGCACCGGCATACCCGCGATGGGACTCGACGGATCATCAAGCGCGCTGGGATTGACGATGTCGTTGGCACCAATAACCAGAACGACATCGGTGGTCGGGAAGTCGTCGTTGATCTCGTCCATTTCCAAGACGATGTCGTACGGGAGATTCGCTTCGGCGAGCAATACGTTCATGTGGCCGGGAAGGCGACCCGCGACAGGATGGATGGCAAATCGAACCTGCTTGCCCTGTCCTCGAAGCAACTGCACGATCTCCTTCACGGGATGTTGCGCTTGCGCGACGGCCATGCCGTAACCCGGGATGATGATCACGGACGTGGCGTCCTTGAGTTGGGCGACGACTTCGGCCGCTGTCGTCGCCACGAGTGCGCCTTCGATCGGCACACTGCCCCCTGCCGGCGGCGCGCCTTCGTCCGCGCCGAACCCGCCGAGGATGACCGACACAAACGACCGATTCATGGCGCGACACATGATGTAACTCAGAATCGCGCCTGAAGATCCGACCAGTGCACCGACGATGATCAGCAGGTCGTTCGACAACATGAACCCGGCGGCTGAGGCGGCCCAGCCCGAGTAGCTGTTGAGCATCGAGACGACCACCGGCATGTCCGCGCCGCCGATCGCCATGACCAGGTGAATGCCGATTAATCCGGCGATGGCCGTCATGATGAGCAGTTCCGGCAGGCCATCGTGGCCCTGGCCCAGGTACGCCCAGCCGAGCCAGACACACGCGAGCAACATGCCGAGATTCAGCAGATGGCGCCCGGGCATCAGCAGCGGCTTGCTGCGGATGACGCCCTGGAGTTTGCCCCACGCGATGATCGACCCGGTGAACGTCAGCGACCCGATGAAGATGCCGAGGTAGGTTTCGACATCGTGGATGGTTTTGTCGATGCCCGTCAGCTCCACGGCAGGCGCCATGTGGTTGCTCAGGCCCACCAGCACGGCGGCTGCGCCGACGAAGCTGTGCAGGATGGCGACCAGTTGCGGCATGTCGGTCATGGCCACACGCGAGGCCACCAGCGCGCCGATGATGGTGGCCAGCAGCAGTGTGCCGAGCAGAATCGGCGACGTGAGCACACCGCCATGCAGCGCAACGGCCAGCACCGCGATGAGCATGCCGACCGCACCAAACTGGTTGCCGCGGCGCGCGGTCTCCGGGTGGGAGAGTCCCTTGAGACTCAGAATAAACAGCACCGCGGCTGCGATGTAGGACGTGGTGAGCAGGGAGGTGGTCATCGGCGGAACATCTTGAGCATGCGGTGGGTCACGAGGAACCCGCCGGAAATATTGAGGGCCGCGAGGAAGATCGCGATGGCACCAATCACACTGGCGGCCGAATCCAGACCGCCGCCGATTTGCAGCATGCCACCCACCACGATGATGCCGCTGATGGCGTTGGTCACGCTCATGAGCGGCGTGTGCAGCGCCGGTGTCACGCTCCAGACCACCTGGTAGCCGATGACGCAGGCCAGCACAAACACCGTCAAGTGCGTCAGGAAGTTCTGCGGGGCCCAAAGGCCGATCACAAACAGCGCCACACCCATCGCCGCGACCACCGTCCACGACGTGTCACCCGTCGGCGCCCCATGCCCGTGGGATTTGGATGATGCCTTGGTCGGCGCAGACGCAGCCGCAGTAGCAGGCTTGCCCGCCGAAGCTGGTGCCGCAGGCACCGATAGCGTAGGCGGAAGCCGCACCCCATCCTTCACCACCGTCATCGGCCGGACGATGTCGTTGCCCTCGTCGATCGCGAACGTCGCCGCGCCACCCATCTCGTCGAGCAGGTGCACGACGTTCTGCGCGTACAGCGTGGACGCCTGGAGTGCCAGCCGCGAAGGCATGTCCGTGTATCCGATGATCGTGACACCATCGACCACCACGGCTTCACCGGGCGAGGTCAGCTCACAGTTGCCCTGCTGCTCGGCCGCGAGGTCGACCACGACCGATCCGCGCTTCATGGATCGGACCATGTCGGCCGTAATCAGGATGGGCGCCCGTTTGCCGGGAATCAGTGCGGTCGTGATGATGACGTCCACGTCCTTCGCCTGTTCGGCAAAGAGCGCCATCTCAGCGGCGATAAACGCCGGGCTCATTTCCTTGGCATAGCCGCCCTGGCCGGAGCCGTCCTCCTCCAACTCGACCTGCAGGAACTGCGCGCCCATGGACGCGACCTGTTCCTTGACGACCGGGCGTGTATCAAACGCGCGCACGATGGCGCCGAGGGCGCGCGCGGCACCAATGGCGGCCAGGCCAGCCACACCGGCACCAATCACCAGCACCTTGCACGGCAAAATTTTGCCCGCCGCCGTCGTCTGCCCCCCCATCGGGCGCTGCAGTGCGTGAGCGGCTTCGATCACGGCGCGGTAGCCCGAGAGGTTGCCCGTGGACGACAACGCGTCCACCTTCTGCGCCCGGGTCGTGCGAGGGACCTGGTCCATCGCAACAGCGGACACGCCCCGTCCCTGGAGGCGCTCGACGAGCGCGCTGTTCTGAGCGGGGTAGAGGTAACTGATGAGTGTCTGCCCGGCCTGCAGGCGGTCCACCTCGTCGGCCGCCGGTGGCCGCACTTTGATGACGACGTTGGCAGCCCAGGCGTCAGCCTGTGAACCCACCCGCGCGCCCACCGCCGCATAGGCCTCGTCGGCAAACCCCGCCGCGAGTCCGGCGTGGTGTTCGAGGACGACGTCAAAGCCGAGTGATTGGAGTTTGGTGACGGAGTCAGGAGTGGCGGCCACCCGGCGTTCCCCCGGGCCGACCTCCTTGGCGATACCGACGATCATGAGGGAAATGATACGACCTCAGAGGTCGTTTCCCGCCCGCTCATCGCCGGAAACGACCTCTGAGGTCGTATTATTATCGCTATGAACTGGGACGTCTGGGCGTTCAGGCTGGTGTTTGTCGTGTTTGTCGGCGGGTTTCTCGCGCAGATGTCCACGCGCCTCAAACTGATTCTGGCCGCGCCGAACAACTTCACCTTCGACCACTTTGGCGCCAGGCTCAGCCGATTCGTGAGCGAGGTTGTGTTCCAATCGAAAGTGATCTCGGCGCGCAAAGCCACCGGGATCGCACATCTGGCCGTGTTCTGGGGCTTTGTCGCGTTTGGTGGATTCACCACCGTCGAGATCGTGCGTGGTCTCGGGATCGTCGATCTCACGCACACCAGGACGTTTTTCATCTACAAACTGCTGCTGCTCCCGTTTGCCGTCGGGGTCTTTGTCGGCATCGTGGGCCTCGCCATCCGTCGAGGCATCGTCCGTCCTGCCGGATTGGGACCCACCGTCTCAAAGGAGTCCCTGCTCATCGCGTTGCTCATCGCGATGTTGATGGTGACGTATTTCATCAGCTTCGCCTACGAGACCGACCTGGTCGGGCGTGTGAACTGGTGGGTGCACATGATGATCATTCTGGTCTTCCTGGTGCTGCTGCCCAACTCGAAGCACCTCCATCTGATCCTCTCGCCCGCGGCGGTGTTTCTGGCGTCGCCGGTGCTGGGCACGGTGCCCAACCTGGACTTCGAGAAAGAAGAGGTCGGGCTCGAGACGGTCAAGGACCTGCCGTCGAAAATGGTGCTTGATGCGTTTTCGTGCGTGGAGTGTGGACGTTGTCAGGACAACTGTCCGGCCTTCGGCACGGGCAAACGGCTGAATCCGAAGACGATCATCCTGCAGAACGAAGACGCGTTGCTGGCCGGTGAGCGCGACAAGAAGCTCGTCGACGTCTATGACCAGGACGTGTTGTGGCAGTGCACCACGTGCGGCGCCTGCGAACAGGCGTGCCCGGTGGGCGTGGAACATCTGCCCAACATTATTGGTGCGCGACGGGGGCTGGTCTCCAACGGCGAGGCACCGGAGTTCCTGACGCCGCTGTTCACCAACCTGGAGCGGCGGCAGAACATCTGGGGGCTGATGTACGACCAGCGGTCCAAGTTTGTGCAGTCGGCGGCGCTGGAGACGTTTGATCCGGCGAAACATGAATACCTGGTCTGGCTCGGGTGTGCGGGCGCGTTCGAAGCGGACTACCAGAAGTCGATGCGGTCGTTGTTTGACCTGCTGCGGTCACGCGGCAAGACGTTCGGTGTGCTCTCGAAAGAACGCTGCACCGGCGACGTCGCCAAACGGACAGGCAACGAATACATGTATCAGGAACTGGCCACGCAGAACATCGAGGATCTGCGCGCCTCCGGCGTGAAGAAAATCGTCACCTCGTGTCCGCATTGTGTGAAGACGATCGGACACGACTATCAGTTGATGGGCTACGAGGTGGAAGCCGTCCACTCGGCGACGCTGGTGGAGGAACTCACCAGGGATCTGATGGTCCAGTGGCGTGAAACAGACAACGTCACCTATCACGACCCGTGTTACCTCGGTCGGTACGCGGATGTACACGCGGAGCCGCGTGCACTCCTGGAGCGCTTCGGCGCGAAGGTCACCGAACCGGCCCGTCACGGGGACAACCCGTTCTGCTGCGGCGCGGGTGGCGGACTGTTGTTCGAAGAACACGAGTCCGGTAAGCGCATGAGCCAGGAGCGGTTTGACCAACTGCAGGCCACCGGCGCGCAGACCGTTGTGATGGCGTGTCCGTTCTGCTCGATCATGCTCAAAGGCGCGCAGGCCTCCACCAACGCCCCTATGCAGATGGTCGACCTGATGACGTATGTGGACGGCAAAATGAAGTCGCTCACGCCCAAATGTGCGCCTGATGACCGGGCGACCACCCCGGCGCAGGCTGACACACACTGATGGCCTCGGCGCCTGCCTGGCAACGGTCACGCTCCAGGCGCCTGCAGGCGGCGGCCATTTCGACCATCGGCTGGCCGATCATTGAGGCGCTGTCCGGGACGTGGACCTATCGCGTCACCGGCCTTCACCATCTCAGGGCCACTGAGGCTGCGGGGCACGTCCCGATCCTCGCCTTCTGGCATGGCCGCATCCTGGCAGGCCTGCCGTACTTCCGCGATCGTGGCATCGTGGTGATCACGAGCGAAAACTTCGACGGCGAGTGGATCGCCCGCATCATTGCGAAGTTCGGCTACGGCGCGGCGCGCGGGTCGTCGTCGCGTGGCGGTGCCAAGGCACTGGCGCAGATGCGGCACGCGCTCGGAGCCGGGCACCCGGTGGCGTTCACCCTGGATGGCCCCCGTGGTCCCGCACGCGTCGCACAGCCAGGCGCGGTCTGGCTGGCGGGCGCCACCGGGCATCCCGTCTTGCCCTTCCACGTCGAAGCCGACTCCGCCTGGACCGTGCGCAGCTGGGACCGTCAGCAGTTCCCGAAACCCGGCGCCACGATTTCAATCGCCATCGGCGAGCCCGTGTACGTCGCGAACACGGACGAGGCCACGGTTGAGGCCGCGCGCCTGCTGCTCGAGGAGCGACTCCGAGCGTTGGAGCACGCCGCACTCCGCACTTCGCACAGGCTCACAACATGATCCTCTTTCACACGCCTCGGTTCTCTGAACACACCCCCCCGCCCGGACATCCCGAACGTATCGAACGTGGCGAGACCCTGCACGACGTAGCGATGTCATTCGCGGCCGGCGGCGGCACTGTGCGCGAACCACATGCAGCCACACGCGAGGAGCTGGCACGTGTGCACACGGCTGCGTACCTCGATTCGATCGAGGCGTTGATCGGACGTGCGGCGATGATTGACGACGACACGTACACGAGCCCGGAGACCGTTGAGGTCGCCCGTCTGGCAGCCGGAGCGACCATCGACGCGGCCCGGCATGCGTGGACCACCGGCGAAGCGGCCATGGCGCTGGTGCGGCCGCCCGGCCATCACGCCGAACCCCACAAGGCGATGGGCTTCTGCCTCTACAGCAACATCGCAGTTGCGGCGGCTGCCCTTCGAGCTGAAGGGGCCTCCCGCGTCGCCATCGTCGACTTCGACGTGCACCACGGCAACGGCACGCAGACGGCGTTTTACGAGGACCCGACCGTTCTCTTCATCTCCAGTCACCAATTTCCGTTCTGGCCGGGAAGTGGGGCAGCCACCGAACGTGGCCGGAGCGCTGGCCTGGGTTTCACCCTGAACCTGCCCGTGCGCGCCGGTGCGACTGATGCGGATGTCTTTGGCGCCTACGAGTCACAGGCGATTCCCGCACTCGAAGCATTTCAGCCGGACGTCCTCCTCATCTCGG
>CAYZLT010000016.1:9922-12052 GCA_964479175.1 uncultured Solibacteraceae bacterium
CGACCCTTTGGGTGGACTTCGTATGACGACGGACGGATTTTCGCGTCTGTCGTTGCTCCTGGCTGACGCCGCCGGCCGCCTGTGCGGCGGCCGAATCGCCGCAGTCACCGAAGGCGGCTACGACCTGGGCGCCCTCCGCGAGGGTATCGAGGCCACGATGTCGGCACTGAACATGAAGAACGACCTCTGAGGTCGTTGGAAACGACCTCAGAGGTCTTTACAATGGGCACGTGAGTTCTTATCGTCCTCAGGAAATCGAGAAGAAGTGGCAGACGACGTGGGCGGAGACCCGCGCGTTTGAGGTGACCGAAGACCCGTCCAGGCCGAAGTACTACTGCCTGGAGATGTTTGCGTATCCGTCCGGGCACGCGCATGTCGGGCACGTCCGCAATTACATGATTGGCGACATCATGGCCCGCACCAAGCGGATGCGCGGCTTCAACGTGCTGCATCCGTTCGGGTGGGATGCGTTTGGCCTGCCGGCCGAAAACGCCGCGATCAAGAACCACCTTCACCCCGAGACGTGGACGCGCGACAACATCGCGCACATGAAGGGGCAACTGCAGCGGCTGGGCATCAGCTACGCCTGGGAGCGTGAGTTCGCGACGTGTGACCCCACCTACTACAAATGGAATCAATGGCTCTTCACGCGCATGTTCGAGAAGGGCCTGGCGTATCGCCGCCGCTCGAACGTGAACTGGTGCGAGAGCTGCCAGACGGTGCTGGCCAACGAGCAGGTGGTGGATGGCGGCTGCTGGCGATGCGGTACGCCGGTCACCTTGCGTGATCTCGAACAGTGGTGTCTGCGCATTACGGCCTACGCCGACGAGTTGCTGGAGGCGGCCGAGGGGCTGAGTCAGTGGCCCGACAAAGTGCTCACGATGCAGCGCAACTGGATCGGCCGATCCGAGGGCGCCAAGGTCTGCTTCGATCAAATCGAGGTGTTCACCACACGCATTGACACCATCTACGGCGCGATGTTCGTCCTGCTCGGTCCGGAACATCCGCTGGTCGAGCAGTTCGCCTCCGAGTCGCCGGATCCGGCGGTCGTGCGCGCGAAGGCCGCCGCGTTCCGCGCGCAGGACAAGTCCGCGCGCATGACCGGCGAGGTCGAGAAGGAAGGATTTGATACCGGCCGCACGGTGACCAATCCCTTCACGGGCGAACAAGTGCCGGTGTGGATTGCCAACTTTGTGCTCGGCGATTACGGCACCGGCGCGGTGATGGGCGTGCCCGCGCACGACCAGCGTGACTTTGAGTTCGCGCGCAAGTACGACCTGCCCGTGCGTGTGGTGGTGCGGCCGGAGGGGGGCGCCGTTGATGGCGCCACATTGACCGAGGCCTACACCGGCGACGGCACCCTCGTGACGTCAGGTGAGTGGACCGGCCAGCCGTGGCAAGAGGCCAATCGCAACATGACCGCCGAGGCGAAGGCCCGTGGTCTTGGCGAGGGCACCGTGCAGTACCGCCTCAAGGACTGGGGCATCTCCCGGCAGCGGTACTGGGGCACACCGATTCCGATCGTGCATTGCCCGACGTGCGGCATGGTCCCGGTGCCCGACAAAGACCTGCCGGTGGAACTCCCGCGCATCAGCGAGTTCACCGGACGGGGCGACTCGCCGCTCGCGCAGGTTCCGGAATTTGTGAACGTCGCCTGTCCGAAGTGTGGCGGGGCCGCGCGTCGGGAGACCGACACGATGGACACGTTTGTGGATTCGTCCTGGTATTTCTACCGTTTTTGCGATGCGACGAACGACCAGTTGCCGTTTGACCCTGCAAAGGTCGCGTACTGGGGCCCGGTCGACTTTTACAGTGGCGGCATCGAACACGCGATCCTGCACCTGATCTACTCGCGCTTCTTCAGCCGGGTCTTTCGCGACATCGGGCTCGTCACGCTCGATGAACCATTTACCCGGTTGCTCACGCAGGGCATGGTGTTGCGCCATGGCGCGGTCATGTCCAAGTCCAAGGGCAACGTCGTGGATCCCGACGACATGATTGCGCAGTACGGCGCCGACGCCCTGCGGCTGTACGTGATGTTTGTCGCGCCGCCCGAGAAGGAAGTGGAGTGGACCGATTCGGGCCTTGAAGGCGCCTTCCGCTTCCTCAACCGTGTGTGGCGCATGGCCG
>CAYZLT010000016.1:12062-23161 GCA_964479175.1 uncultured Solibacteraceae bacterium
GCCGATCATCTCACCGACATTATTCGCCACGCGCCGGCGGTCGAAGGATTGACCTTTGACGACGCGGATCGCGCGATGCGTCGCAAGACGCACAGCACCATTCGCCGCGTCACCCAGGACATCGATCCGCGCGTCCACCTCAACACCGCCGTGGCGGCGTTGATGGAGCTGGTCAACGAACTGTTCGCGTACGCCGAGATCCGCGGTGTGCGGCCGCAGGGCCTCGACGACGAGGCGAGGGCGACGATGGCCCGCCCGGAAACGGCGGCGGTGCTCCGCGAATCCGTTGAGGCGCTCCTGCTCATGCTCTCGCCCTTCACCCCGCATATGTGTGAGGAACTCTGGGCGCAGATCGGTCATGCTGAAGGTGTGGTCGCCGCCGGTTGGCCGACGTTCGACGAGACAGTCGCGCGTGACGAGTCGATCGAGATCCCGGTGCAGGTCAACGGCAAGTTGCGGGGCAAGGCGGTCGTCGCGGCTGAGGCCTCTGAGGCCGACATCGAAAAGGCGGCCCTCGCGGCCGTGGAGTCGTATCTGGCCGGCAAGACGGTGGTCAAGGTCATCGTGGCCAAAGGACGTCTGGTCAGTGTGGTGGTCAAGTGAGGGGGAGTGTGATGACACGCGGTATTCGTCTCTTGGCGCCGTTGGCGATTGCGGTGATGGTGACCAGTGCCTGCGGTTATGCGCTGGCCGGCCGTGGCTCGTTCCTGCCCGAGTACGTCCGCGTGGTGGGGATTCCGGCGTTCGAGAACAAAACCTCTGAGTTCGACATCGACCGGGTCTTGACCGAGGCCGTGCGGACGGAATTTGCCGGGCGCGGGCGCTACACGATCAAGCCCGATGACAACAATGTGGATGCCATCCTCACCGGCACCATCACGAGTGTGACGTTTGGCTCCACGGCGTTTACCGCCGACAGCCAGGCGTCCCGTTTGGAAGTGGTGGTGACGGCGTCATTTGAGTTCAGGGATTTGCGCGCGAACAAGGTCCTCTGGTCGAATGCCGGTCTGGTTGTCCGCGAGCAGTTCGATGTGGCAACCTCAGCAGGATCCGGGGGCGTGGCCGCGTTCTTCGGGCAGAACCAGAATGCCCTGCAGCGACTCTCGCAGACATTCTCCCGCACGGTGGTGGCGTCCATTCTCGAAGCGTTCTAGACGAAGTACCGCTTGTGCCCAATCTCGATATCACCGCCCTTCGTACCCACATCAAACAGGGCACCCTCGCGCCCGTCTATCTGTTCCACGGTGAGGACGCCACACTCGCGAGCGCCATGGTTGACGCCATCGAGGCCACGATCGATCCGGCCGACCGTCCGTTCGCCGTCCATCGGGTGTACGCGGCGGAAGAGGGAAGCCAGCCTGTAGACATCGCCGCCTCCTGCCGCAGTCTGCCCATGCTCGGTGACCGCCGCATCGTCATCGTCATGCGCGCCGAGAAGTTTCTGAAGCCGAAGCGCGCGGGCAAGGCCACCGAGGATGACGAGGAGGCTGGCGACGACGAGCCATCGTCGGACTCCGGCGACCTGACGCCGCTTGAGGAGTACGTCGCCTCGCCGTCGAGTTTTGCGTGCCTGGTGTTTGTGGCCTCCGGGATTGACCGCGGCCGACGGTTCACGAAGAAGGTCTGCGAGAAGGCCCAGATCGTCGAGTTCGGCGGGATTCGCGCCGAGGGGGCACGAGGTGGTCCGAGCGCCTCGGATATCTCGGCAGCACAGCGGGAGGCGGCCACGTTTGTCCAGGCGGAGATGGTGCGTGAAGGCCGCACGATTGAGCCAGGCGCCGTGAAAATTCTGGTCGAGCGTGCCGGAGGAGAAATCTCGAAACTGCGCGGCGATCTCGAACGGTTGCTGCTGTTCACGCAGGGGCGGCCGTCCATCACCACATCGGACGCCGACGACATCGCGACCGGATCCGCTCAGCTCGACGACTGGGGCCTGACCAATGCGATCGAGGCGGGTGACGCCGCAAAGGCGCTGCGTGAAGTGGCGCTGCGGTTTGATCGGGGCGACTCGCCGCACGGGATGGTGGGGCAGTTGCGCTGGTGGGTGTCGAACAAACTCGTGAATGGTGCCCCGGAACGCGTCAAGGACGCGCTCGGCGCGTTGCTGCGCACCGACCTCGCGCTCAAGAGTTCCGGCGGCGATGATCGCGTGCTGCTTGAGCGGCTGGTCGTTGAACTCACCGGACGCCCGGTCGCCGCGCGCCAGAGTTACGGCGGGTACGGCCGCCGCTGAGCAGCTCGACGGCGTGAGGCACTGTTCAGTTCGGAACATCACCGACGGGTCGAGACCACGTATGGTCCTCGTGGTTCATGTTGTTTCAACCCGCCAAACACGACGTCGTCGTCAAGCGCCAGCGGGGCGGCGGGTCCGAGCATTACGTCATCCGGAGGTCTGTGGGACCTGACCAGCTTCAGATGGTGGGTCGTGAGGCGGCGATCGCGCATGCTCTGGCGTTCGCGGCGTTCGCTCACCTGTGCGCCTGGATCAGCGACGAAGAGGTCGGACCGGTGCTGCTCGGCAGCTTTCGCGACGACGTGCCGGTGGTGGCGATGGCCACCGAGCGCCAAGGGCGCCCGGCGGCCATCTGAGCGGGACTTACTTCGCGGCGGTCGTTTTGGTGAGCGACTTCGCGATGCGCGACTTGTAACGGCCGGCCGCGTTGTCGTGAATGATCTTCTTCGCGGACATCTTGTCGATGAGCGAGAAGGTCTTGCTCAGCGCATCCTGCGCCGCTTTGGTGTCACCGTTGTCAATCGCCGCGCGAATGGACTTGAGACCCGTGCGGAGCTTGGACCGCAGTTCGCGGTTGTGTTCGGTGCGCTTGATGGTCTGCTTGTTTGCCTTGACGGCTGATTTGTGTCGAGTGGCCACGTGTAACACCCCTATGAGTGGGGCAAAAACGTCGCCCCCAACCCACGAAGTATACCATCGCGGGCAGGGCAGTCTTACAAGTGGGCAGTCTTACACGTCGCCCCGCTCCTTGGCGTCGCGGCGACGGCGCTTTTCGTATTTGTCCACGCCGTAGGGCGAGAGATTGGCGCCTCGGGCCGGCCTGGGGCCGGCCAGCCTGGCCAGTTCGAGCATCGCCTTCACCTCGGGCGTCGGTTCCGGGGTGACATCCTCGTAGAGTTCGCGGGCCTGAGCTTTGGGGAGGTGCTGTTCGGCCAGGCCCCTGACGATGACCCGCATGCGGTGGCCCTGGGACTTGCTGACCTCCACCACGTCGCCGATTTTGACGTCGCGGTGGGGCTTGGCCGCCTGACCGTTCAGGTTGACCTTGCCGCCCTCGCAGAACCGCTTGGCCTCCGTCCGGGTTTTACACAGGCACGCCACGTCGAGCCAGATGTCGATGCGCATTGCCCCTTATCATTTCACTATGCGCCGATCGCTGACCGTCCTCGCTTCTCTAGTGCTGGTGACCCTGGTCCCGCTGGTGGCTCGCCAAGCGGGTGAACCGGTGGATGCGGCCGCCAATGCGAAGATTCGTGACGAGGCCATGAACCGGTCCAAGGCCGGCGGCATGTTCACGACCCTGGTGGATACCATCGGCCCGCGCCTGGCCGGGTCCCCTGAATACAAACGCGCGGTTGATTGGGCCGCAGGTGAACTGCGCGCGTGGGGACTGACCAACGTCGCGATCGAGTCCTTTGAGTTCGGCCGCGGATGGCGGCTTGAGCGCTTCACGATCGAGATGGTGGAGCCCAGATACATGGCGCTGGTCGGCTACCCGGAAGCGTGGAGTCCCTCCACCAACGGCGAAATGGTGGCGACGGTGCAGGTGCTGGCGGGCAAGACGGCGGAAGACGTTGAGGCGCTGCAGGCGTCGGGTGCCCTCAAGGGCGCTGCGGTCATCACTCAACCGAAGGTCACGAACTTCATCCGCACCGATCGCGTGAATCCCACCGCAGACGGCCAGGTCGACCCACCGCTGGAGACGGCGCCGCAGGCGGCTGGTCGCCAGGGCGGTGCACGACAAGGTGGCGCGGGGCGACAGGGCGGAGGTGGTCCGAGTCAGGCCCAGCGGATCGATTCGGCGGTGCGTGCTTCCCATCCGGCCGTGTGGCTGCGGCCCTCCCGCGGCGAACACGGGACTCTCTTTGTTCAGGCCGGGCGTGGTGTGGTTGAAGGTGACCTCCTGCCGCGCGTGGTGCTCATCGGCGAGCACTACAACATGCTCGCGCGACTCGCCGAGCAGGGCGAGACTGTCAAAGTTCGCGTCAACGTCCACGCAAAGTTGCTCGACGACCCCAACTCCTACAACGTCGTCGGCGAGATCCGCGGAAGCGATCCAAAACTGGCGAACGAAGTCGTGATGTTGGGTGCCCATCTGGACTCATGGCACACCGCCAGCGGCGCGACCGACAACGCCGATGGCGTGGCCGTGGCGATGGAAGCGCTTCGCATTCTCAAGACCACGGGCCTCACGCTCAAGCGGACCGTGCGACTCGGGTTGTGGGGCGCCGAAGAGCAGGGACTGCACGGGTCGCAGGCCTATGTGCGCCGGCACCTGGCCGGTGACGCGAACACCGCCGCACGCGATAACCTCGCGGTGTATTTCAACATCGATCCAGGCAAGGGACCGATCTATGGTTGGTACATGGAGAACAACGAACGAGCGCGGCCGATCTTTGACGCGTGGATCGCGCCGTTCACTGACATTGGTGCACGCCGCAACGTGCGACAGGGCATCGGCAACACCGACCACCTGAGTTTTATTCGGGCCGGGATGCTCGGCTTCAACCCCGTGCAGGAGTACGCGGGGTATGACGTGCGCGACCACCATACGAATGTCGACACTCCCGAGCGTGTGCTGGAACCGGATCTGAAACAGAACGCCGTCATCCTCGCGTCGTTCCTCTATCACGCCGCCAATCGCGCTGAACGGATTCCCCGATGAGGCCCATGATGCGGCGACTCGTGCTCGCGGCCACCCTCGTGTGTCTGGTCGGCTGCAATCCGGCCCCGAAGTCGGAGGACATTGCCGACCTCGGCTTCATCCTGAAGGATCCCGATGGCAAGGACGTGCGCCTGTCTGACTATCGCGGCCGTCCGTTAATCGTGAACTTCTGGTTTACGAACTGTCCACCGTGCCGACAGGAGACACCCGTCTTCATCAAACTTGTCGAAAAGTACAAGGACAAGGGGTTCACGGTACTCGGCATCTCCGTGTCGGACACGCCGGAGCAGATCAAGACGTTTGCCGCCGAGTTCGGGATCAACTACCCGTTGTTTGTGGCCGCGGACCGCGAGGACGTCATGGAGGCGTATCGCGCGATCATGGCCTACCCGGTGTCGTGGTTCGTCAAGCCTGATGGATCGGTGTTTCTGAAACACCTGGGATCGGCGTCTCCGGAATGGTTCGAACAACAGGTGATGGGCCTCATGGAGGCGAGCGGATTGTGAGTACACGATGACTGGTCAAGTGATCTTCAGTGCAGTGTGTGTGGCGCTGGCGTTTGCGGCGTGGCCGCTGCTGGGGCGAGAAGCCCGCGTGACGGGCGCGTGGATGGCGTCCGTGGTCATGGGCGGCTCGGCGGTGCTGATCGCGATGTTGTCTGCGTCGCAGTTGACCACTGGCGTGCCGTCAGGGCGCGCGTGGTGGCTCCTGGGTGCGGCAGCGATCGTCAACGGCGTGGCGGTCTACATCTACGCGTCACGGGCGGCCGACCCCGCCGTCCCAGCCGGGTCGTTTATCGTGCTGGTGTCCGTGTTGCAGGTGACCGCCGTTCCGCTGCTGGTCTGGGCCATGCCGGGAGGCCTCGCGCCGACGATGCGACAGGCGGCAGGATTTGTATGCGCCGCCGCCGCAGTGTACCTGCTCGCCAAGGGGTGATGATGTCGCTCCAGGATTCGATTCTTTTTTCCACGTCGTTGCTGGCGATTGTCAATCCACTCGGGTCGGCCGTGCTCTTTGCGGCGCTGGCGGGCAAGTTCGACAAGGGCATCCAGCGCAGGATGGCGAATCAGAGCGCCGTCGCGATTCTCATCATCCTGCTGGTGTGTGCCTGGCTTGGCAATTCGCTGCTGGGCGTGATGGGGCTGACGACGCCGATGTTGCAGGCGGCTGGTGGACTCATCCTGCTCAACTACGGCATGCGCATGGTGACGGTGACTGAAGACGTCAAACTCACCAAGGACGAAAAGGACACGGCGCAGGAAGTGTCCGAGGATCACTGGAAGGCGCTGGCGGTGGTGCCGCTGGCGATTCCCGGCACGGTAGGCGCCGGATCGATCACCACCGTGATCATTCAGGCCAGTGCGTTTGATGCGCCCCGCGACCTGCTGATCATCTCAGGCATCTCGGTGGGCATCGCCGTGATCATGTGGATCACGTTCCATTCCGCCGGCCCCATCGCGCGTCGCCTGGGCCCCATCGGCATGAACATCATCTCGCGCGTGATGGGCATCCTCGTCACGGCGACGGCGTTCGGATTGCTCGGGCGTGGGATCGCTGGACTGCTACCGGGGCTCGCGAAGTAGCCCACAGCCTTTGGCGGACGCCTTCAACGCATCGATAGCGTCAAGTGCGCGGTCGCGATGCGTGACGGCATCCCGGCGCGAGAGGTCGATCCTGGCCACAGCGTCGCGAATGCGGCCGATGACGGTGGTGAACTCGGCACAATCTTTCGCAGGGTCAAACAGGCCCGCGTTCTGCAGCACGTAGTCGCGATAGATGGGCATTCGCTTAACGAGGTCCCGGAAGGCCGATTCCACGAACGCGCCTGCCGGCATGCGCCGGAGGTACTCAGCCAACACCAGGTCATCGCGCGTGAGGTAGCAGACGACGACTCCCTCGCATTCACCCGGCAGGCCATTCGTGACGGCGAACCAGGCGATCTGATCGCCGGCGCGACTGGACGGTTGTATCGTTCGCCGGCAAGCGCGGTGCCAGCGAGAGCCTGGAGCCGGTAGAGCGCAAAACGCGCCTCCCATTCCAAATCGGGCAAGGCCGTGCGCTCCTGGCGGTCACGAATAATCGTCTGGGCTAACGTGCTGCACGTGACTGACGCTATTATTTTGATGCCATGAAGACCAATGTCACGCTCAAGCTCGATGCAGATCTTCTTCGCGAAACACGCGTGGTGGCGGCGGAGGAGGGGCGTTCAATCAGCGCCCTTCTGACCGACCGACTGGAAGCGATCGTGCGCGAACGAAAGGCCTTCGACAAGGCTCGTCGACGGGCGGTCGCGCGCCTGCGGGAAGGCCTCGACCTCCAGTGGACGCGGCCCACATCGCGGGACGAACTCCATGAGCGATAGGTATTTCGTCGACACGAACATCCTGCTGTACGCGCATGATGCGTCCGCGGGCGAGAAGCACCACACGGCCAAGGCACTTGTGGAGGCACTGTGGGAGACTCGGTCCGGTGTAGTCAGCACACAGATTCTCCAGGAACTGGCCGTCAACTTTCGCAAGAAAGCCAAGAAACCACTCGACGCGAGAACGACACGCGATGTCGTCGCCGACTATCTGACGTGGCACGTCGTCGTGAACGGAGGGAATTCAATGTTGGAGGCACTCGACATCGAAGCGCGGTATCAGGTGTCCTTCTGGGATGCCTTGGTAATTCAAGCGGCGCAGACGTCGGGTCCTGAGATTCTCTACTCGGAGGATCTCTCAGACGGGCAACGGTACGGCGGTGTGCGAGTGAAGAACCCGTTCGTTGACGGGGCGACCCGCAGCTAGCCGTTCGTCGGCCTCGGGTCTGTGCAGGAGTCGATAGAGTCCAACCAGGGTCAGGCCCGCTTGCCCAGCACCTTGCGTGCGCGGGCCAATCCCACGGCCGCTTCCAGCCGGGACGCTTCGGCTTTGACGACCGTGAGGCCGTCAGCGGTCAGCCGGTAGTATTTCCGGCGTTCGTCTTCTTTCTTTGCGGCGCGTTTGGGAGCCTCCTCAATGAGGTGTTCTTCCAGGAGCCATTTGATGGACCCGTACAACATGCCGGGCCCCACCTTCACCAGGCCTGCAGTGCGTTCCTCAATGTCGCGCATGATGGCGTACCCGTGGCTGTCGTCTTCGGCCAGCGCGAGCAGCAGGTGAAAGACTGCCGGGGACAACGGGAGGTGGCGATCGAGCGACATATCAATAATTGATATATCACGAATTGATATAGTTGCGCGTGTTATCGTCACCCCCATGGCGCGCAGACGTCCATTTTTGTGCGGGCAGCGTCAAAATTGTCGGAGATTCAACACATGAAGACGCAACACGACGACGGATTTACGCTGATTGAGCTGCTCATTGTTGTGGCCATCATCAGCATCATTGCGGCGATCGCCGTGCCTGGCCTGATGCGTTCGCGCATGGCCGGCAACGAAACCTCGGCCGCCTCCTCGCTGCGGACCATCAACGTCGGGCAGGTGCAGTACTCGTCCAGCTGTGGCAATCAGGGCTTTGCGCCGGCCTTTACGGTCCTCTCAACCCCCCCGCCGGGGCAGACCGAGTCGTTCATCTCGCCGGAGTTCAACGTGGCGAATCCGCAGAAGGCCGGCTATAACTTCACGCTGGCAGCCGGAGCCGGCGCGGGTCCCGGTCTCAATGACTGCAACGGCACGGCCACCACGACGGCCTACTACTCGACAGCCATTCCTCAGACCTTTGGGTCCACCGGTGGCAAGTCCTACGCGACCAACCAGAGCGCCACGATCTGGCAGATTGGTGCCGCTGCCGCACCGACCGAACCATTCGGTCCGCCGGCGCAGCCGTTCTCTTAGAGGTTAAAGGCTAAAGGCTAAAGGCTAAAGGTACGGAACGGTCCGTACCTTTGGCCTATCGCCTTTACCCTTTAGCCTACGAGGCTCTTGTCAACCAGCGCCCTTGCCATGACGAGGAGCGCATCGATACCCGCGACGTCCTTGCCGCCCGCCTCGGCAAAATCCGGTCTGCCTCCGCCGCCACCACCAATGAGCGGCGCGAGTTCCTTGACCAGTTGACCGGCCTTCAGCCGATCGTTCAAGTCCTTCGTCACCACCACGAGCAACTGCACTTTGCCGTCGTTTTCACCGGCGATCACGACCACTCCCCGTTTGATCCGATCGCGGAGTGAGTCCGAGAGGCCGCGCAGCGCGTCCTTGTCCAACCCGCTGACTCGTCGGGCCACAAACTTCGCATCGCCGATCTCCACCACGTCGTCCACCGCGCCGCCAGATGAGCCTCCGCCCAGGGCGAGTTTCATCTTGAGCTGGTCGTTCTCCCGTGAGAGTCGTTTGGCCTCGGCCTGCAGTCGTGCGATTGCGTCCGGGGCCTGGTCGAGCTGGGTGCCCAGTGCCGCCATGGTGCGCGCAACGGCCGCATTTGTGTGCTGGATGTGCGCGACAGCGCCGCTGCCGGTGATCGCTTCGATGCGGCGCACTCCCGCAGCCACACCCGTTTCCTCGGTGATGACAAACGGCCCGATGTCGCCGGTGGCACGCACGTGTGTGCCGCCACACAGCTCGGTGGAGAAGCCGTCGATTTGCACCACGCGTACCTTGTCGCCGTATTTTTCTCCGAACAGGGCCATCGCGCCGCCCTTGATGGCATCGTCCGTATTTTTCACGTCGGTCACGACCGGCGTATTCCGGTAGACCTGCTCGTTGACGATGCGCTCGACGGCGAGGCGTTCGTCGTTGGTCAGTGCCGAGAAGTGCGCGAAGTCGAAGCGCAGGCGATCGGGCGCGACGAGTGACCCTGCCTGACGTACATGGGTGCCGAGCGTCTGACGCAACGCTGCGTGCAGCAGGTGCGTGGCCGTGTGATTGCGACGCGTGGCATCGCGCAGGGTGTTGTCGACGGTGGCCGTGACGTTCTGGCCCTTTTTCAAGGTCCCCGTCGCCACCGTGACGTGATGCAGTCGCGGTGCGGTCGAGCCCGCGCGCGTCCGTGAGACCCCGGTGACGGTGGCTTCGACGTCAGGTGCCGAGAAGCGCCCTGCGTCGGATACCTGGCCGCCTGACTCCAGATAAAACGGCGTCTCTTCGACGCAGACGAAGCCGTTCACGCCCTGTGCCAACTGATCAACCGGCGTGCCTGCCTCCGAAAACAGTGCCTTCACTCTGGTCGTGGTGTGCGTCAGCTCGTAGCCGACAAAGGTGTCTGTGCCCAGGGCTTTTTCATCAGCGGCATCAAGGGTGATCGTGCTTTTTGATGTTTTAAATGAGCTTGATGACCGCGCGCGGTCACGCTGTGCTCCCATCGCGGCATCGAGGCCCGCCTGGTCGATCGAGAGGCCACGGTGGGCGGCCATGTCCTCGGAAAAATCGAGGGGCACACCGAGTGAGTCGTACAGGCGGAACACGTCTTCGCCCGGCACCACCGTTTTGCCGGCCGCAATGGTGCGGTCGATCAGGTCTTCCAGTTTCGGCAGGCCGGACGTGAGCACCACATCGAAGCGTTCTTCCTCTGCGCGCACGGTGCGTACGATGGCCTCGCGATTGGTCGTGAGTTCCGGATAGGCCTCACCCATCTCGGCAATCACCGTGTCCACCAGTTCGAACAGCACCGGATCGGTAAAGCCGAGCTTTTTGCCGTGGCGCATCGCGCGGCGCATGATCTTGCGCAAGACGTAGCCGCGCCATTCATTGGACGGCAGGACCCCATCACCGATGAGGAAGGTCATCGCTCTGAGGTGGTCGGCGATCACGCGCATCGAGATGTCGGGATGGTCCGTCTCGGAGCTTGCCGTGTACGGGCGACCGGCCTTGGCGGCGATCGCGGCCAGGATGGGCGTAAAGAGATCCGTATCGTAGGTCGCGAGCTTGCCTTGGATCACCGTCGTGATGCGTTCGAGGCCCATTCCCGTGTCCACCGACAGTGCGGGCAGGGGATTCAGGGTGCCGTCGGACTGCCGGTCGAACTCCATGAACACGTTGTTCCAGATTTCGATGAACCGCTGACAGCTGCACTCGATGCCACGGCAGACGGGCTCCCCACAGGCAATCTCAGCGCCGCGATAGAAGTAGATCTCCGAACAGCGGCCGCAGGGGCCGGTGTCGCCCATCGACCAGAAGTTGTCGGCCGCGCCCAGTTCGGCGATTCTCTCGGCCGGGACCAACGTGGCCCACATCGCATACGACTCATTGTCTCGCGGGATCCCACCCTCGCCCTTGAAGATGCTGGG
>CAYZLT010000017.1:0-3171 GCA_964479175.1 uncultured Solibacteraceae bacterium
GTTCATAATGGGCGCCATGATTCGCCACCGTGAAGTCTCGCGCCTATTTGGTGCGCGCGGTCATATGATCGGCACCGGCCTTGGCGTGGTGTCCCTGATACCTGTGATGGCCGTTACCGAGCAGGCGCACCAGACACCAGGCCATGAGGCCGCCCCCGATGCGTAACGCGGAAGTCATCAGACAGTGGCAGATCCTCAAGAAAATCGAAGCTGCGCGCACGGGCGTGACCATTTACGAACTGGCCGATCACGCGGGTGTCACGACGCGCACCATTCGACGCGACCTGCAGGCGCTGCAGGAAGCGGGCTTTGCCTTGTTTGATGAAGGCGACGAACATGACACCAAACGCTGGAAGCTCGATACCCAGCCCTTCCGCACGGTGCAGGAGGGGCTGGCTGTTGAGGACATGGCCGCGCTGTATCTGAGCCGGTCGATCGTCGAGGCGTTGTCGGCGTGGCCGCTGGCCGATGAACTGCGGACGGCCCTCGCGAAGATCGAGGGGGCGCTCAATCCCCGCATGCGTGAGTTCCTCGCGACACTCCCGCAGGTTATTTCAACGAAGGCCTCGCCAAAGGCCGGCGCAGGGCGCGATCTCGTGGACGTCACCCGCCGGCTGTTTGATGCCGTGCGTGATCGCCGCGTCACGCAGATGCGCTATTTTTCTGCGGCTAGTCGGCGCGCAAAATCGTATGAGATCCATCCCTACCGGATCACGCTCGCGCAGGGAGGCGTCTATCTGATCGCGTGGGTGCCTCAATACGAGGAGTTCCGAACATTCGCGGTGGAACGCATCGAGCGGTTGTCGGTCCACGAGACCACGTTCAAGAAGACGCGCGAACTACCCGCCGACGTCTTTGAATCCTCGCTCGGGGTGTTTTCCGCCGAGCCGGAACCCATCGAGATCGAGTTCGCCGCGCGGGTGTCACCGTACGTGCGTGGGCGCATCTGGCACGAGTCTCAACAGGTGAACGAACTCCCGGATGGTCGACTCCGCGTGTCGCTCCACGTGTCCAACGACTGGGCGCTCCGCAGCTGGCTCCTCGGATTCGGCGCCGATGCGCGGGTCCTTGCGCCAGTGCCCCTTGTCACCGCGATGAAAGACGAACTCTCGCGCGCCGCCAGGCAGTACTGAAGTTATTCAATCCTCACGCCTTTGGCCCCACAGTGTGGACGCTCAAGCCACAGGGGCCAGCGGGACGCGCGTCGCAGAACAGTTGCCAGGACAAACGAAGACCTGTGGCGCGAAGAGTGCGCTCCAGAACGTTCCTGGCCGGCTCATTCACCGCCGCGTCATTCACCTGCGCTTGCTTCAGGCGGTTCATGGGCACCACACCGACGCTCACGTTGACGCCCCGGGCGGATGTGATGGCGACCACGATAGCCTCAAGCATGCTCAACGCAGAGCGCGGGCCGCCTGTGACGGAAATCTCGGTGTCGAGGAGGCTCCGTGTCGCCACAAAATCGCCCTCGGCGTTCTTCCATTTGAACGGAACAACGTGGTGCGCCTCAGACCCTCTGACGACCTTGAATGCACCTGAACTGCCGCTCGCCTGAGTTGCCGCCAGCAGCCGATTCAGCACAAGGTCGACATCGGCATCGCTTTTGATACCCGCATAGTCGAATGTGAATGCCGGGCCGCCCGGGACCAACACCCTGGGCTCCGTTTTTCCATCTTTCCGCACTTGCGACGTGACGTCCCAAATGTCAGGTCCGAACGTGTGTGGAAGCTCCTCATAGGTGATTACGACGTGATGGCGCTTCTCAAGCTCGGAGATTACGCCGGCCAAGGGCCTGCCCGCGTCACCCCGGATCGTCACAGGGCGAGCCTCCTGTTGCGCCGCCCCCGGCAGGACAGGCGACATCCACACGGCGCACAACGCCAGGCCCACAATCGCTACTTTTCGCCTTCCCGGCTCACTTTTCTGGATAGTCACTGTTGATTCCCTTCCTTACCAGGTACGAGACGCGTAGACGCCGGCTCGTTCAGCCCACACCGTGTTTGATGTCATTCCCGCCTTCAGAAGGTGCGTCGCATACGTCGCCTGACTGTTGCCAGGCCGATTGATCTTCATGTCCTGATAGAACTGGGTCTGGCACGGCGCACGACCGTTCGCGCGGTAGTATTGCGTCAACGTATCGCCCCACCCCACATTGTCGTGTCCCCACTTGTTGTCACTTCCAACCGTCCAGTCGCCGCCGGTGATCGCGGTCCATTCTGGATATATCAGCGACGAGTCGTAACAAGTATCCGGCCCGCCGCCTCCGGGGTCAAACTCCTCAACTACTCGACCCACATAGCTGCCGATCATGGTCTGTTTGAAGAGCGCATACGGCCCGTTCCATCCGTCGTGGGCGGTGGTCTCGCCTGACGGGGTCGTATAGGACAGGTTCACCGTGGCGACGCCCTCGCCCAGGTAGGTCGAGTCGACCCACCATTTGATCTTGCAGGTGTATGTGCCCTCAACCGGATCGTTTAGAGACGTTGTCAACTGGCTGCTGAACGCGGGCTTCTGGGATGCCCAACTGGTGTGATAGGCCACCTCTGTATTTGTCGTGTTCAACAACCGAGCCTCGTAGGTGAAATCCCACAGATTCTCATTCTCGTCCCAAATAGCAAAGTAACAACCAAAGCCCCACGTCACCACCTCGCCATTCGCATCCCGAATGGGCAACGCACGGATAAGCGCCGGACCGTGCCTTGGACCATCGTCAATGTCCACAGAGAACGCCGGCTCGGGAGCGCTCGTCTCGTCTTGGGCGACCAGGTACTCGTCGTAGGCGATCGAGCTCAACTCGGCGACCCGTTCGGTCCCACGACTGTGGCTGGACTCGGCAGCCGCCATCGGCCCGAGGATGACCAGAGCAGCCAGCTGCGGTCACGAGGCATCGGAGGACACGCCCTTTGACCGCAACCGGGGTGGACACTGTCGCAAGACTGAACCCGCGTGGCGCTGTAGTACGCATGTGGCTTCCATAGCCAAAGATCGACTGCGCGATGCACTCGGTGCCGTCGCACGGAATACTCACCCTCTTATGTATGTATTCCCCGGCCGGGGGCTGGGCGCGACACCTGGTGCCGAACTTCAGTGCCGATCGCCGGATGCCAGCCGCGCGCGGCGGATGCGGAGACGCAACCGATCCATGACGCGGTGGACTGCGGTGCGCTGGGC
>CAYZLT010000017.1:3181-23094 GCA_964479175.1 uncultured Solibacteraceae bacterium
TCGAAGGCGCGCGTGCATGAACGCCCGTTCACCGCGGGTCTGACACACCCTCATCACGGCCCTCAGATCCCGCCAGCGCGACACTTTCACACCAACGTCCATCGGGACGTCAGGGAAAGCCAGCCCGCCTGCCTCCTCATGCTGCCGACGGCGGTTGATTCCCCTTTGGACGTTCTGAAACCTGCGCTGTGCGATGACCGTCAGAAACGCGTCCAACGGCAAACGCGAGCGGTCATACAATGACGGAGCCCGGTAGTAGTCCATCAATGCATCGTTGACCGCCGTCACAATCTGTCCGGTGTCGGCACGAGGCCACCGGCGTCGAAGGCGGCTGCCGAGGAGGGGCATGAACTCAGCGGCCATCTGGTCCCGCACGGCGAGATTGCCGGCCGAGAGGCCATCGTGCCATCGAAGATGGCGTTCTGGCCCCGCCTCTTCGGGCTCCGGACGGAGCAGGACTCGAATCCGGGCGAGCCACGCCGTGGCGCGCATTGGCTTGGAGTAGAAGTCATCGGCCCCGGCACGCCGCGCAGAACCTTCATCACCGTACCCTGTGCACACCATCACCGGGGTCCAAATACCCGCCGCGCGCAAGTTGCCAAGGACGTGTCCACCGTCCATGTCCGGCAACCGCCAGTCGAGGATGATCAGCTCCTGCCCCCCCACACTGGCGTCCTGAATGCCCATGGAACCCGTCGGCGCCAACCGAACAGCAAAGCCGTGTCGTGCAAGAAACTGCGTCCCCCATCCAGAGGCGATCTCGTCATCCTCAATCCAGAGGATCCGTCGGGGTATGGAGCGGACAAGCATCGTAGCGGGCGCCGATGACTCCATGAGTAGGTTCTCCCGGCGCGGTCGGTTGGTGGGCTCGGATGCACGCTACACCACCTGACACGAGTCATCAAGCGGCGTGAGGTCCCTGGGGGTTGTTATTCGAGGATTCCCAAGCGCCGCAGCAGCGTGCGCACCGCGTGATACAGCTGGGTGTCCTGTCCGGTCGCCTGCCATTCACCGAGTGGCCGGTCGACCTTCACGTCCACCGGACGAGGCGCGTTTTCCATATCAGTGCCGTCGGCGGCCCGCACGCGCATCCGCGGCAGACGCAACGTGGATCCATCCACCAGCGTGTCGTTCCACGTGTAGATGATCCAGCCCGCGGTCGGCTCCCCGACGATGGGGCCGAGTTTGAGGGCGCGGTAGCCTTCGGTGAAATCTTCGGCGTCGGAGAGGGAATGCTGGTTGGTGACCAGCACGGTCGGCAATTCCAGCGCCCGCTGGCCGAGCACCGTGCGGGCCGGTGACTCGGGCAGTCCCCGCAACGACATGCGCAGGTAGGGCTGACGGGCAAAGACATCAAGGGCATACGCGTTGACGAACCCGCCATTGTTGTTGCGCATGTCGATGACGACGCCGTCACGATCGTGATTTTCGGCATCGAGATCAATGTGCAACTGTTCCAGCGCGCCCGCGCTCATGCTCAACATGTGCACGTACCCTAGCCGACCGCCGCTCGACTTGAGCACATACTCGCGATTGCGTTCCACCCACTGCCGATACAACAGCGCCTTTTCCGTGGCCTGGTCGATCGGCTTCACCACGACCTCGCGAGTCGGGCCAGTCGGTGTCGCCGACACCAGCAACGACACCCGCCGATTGACCGTGTGCGCCAGCACGTCGTCGAGGCTGAGTCCGGGCCGCACGTCGTCGGTACCCACGCGGCGGATGTAGTCGCCGACGCGCACGTCCTGGGTCACGGCCACCGGTCCGAGCGTGATGATCTCGGTCACGCGCAGGCGTCCCTGCGCTTCGAATTCGCGGCGATCAAAGCGGAGCCCCAACTTGCCCACGACCGGGCCACCACCTCCGCCGCCGCCGCTGATCCCCAGATGTGACGCATTCAGGTCGCCGATCATCAGGCTCATGATGCGGCGCATCTCGTCGGGTGTGGCGGCCGCAGCCACGCGTGGACCGTAGGTCTCGCGCGAGGCCTCCCAATTCACGCCGTTGAACGCGGTGTCATAGAAGTTGTCGCGCAACAACGTCCAGGCCTCGCGAAAGACTTCCATTTTTTCCTGCGCGAAGTCGGTCGTGAACTCCGCCGTGATCGCCAACGGCCGAGACTCGCGGCGCTCGACGGTCGCGATCTGGATCCGTCCCGCTTCGAGGTAATAGACCTCGCGACTGTCCGGACTGAACTGGGCGCTGGACTTGGCACCCGCGGTGGTCGTCAGCTGCCGAGCGACCGGTCGATCCGCGGCGAGTTCGTCCAGGGGGTACGTGTAGAGATTGGTCTGTCCCGCAGCCGTGGCGGTGACAAGCGCCAGTTTGCCATCCGGACTCAGCGCGACGCGCTGCACGTCGAGCCCCATCGGGACCAGCGACAGGCGCTGCCGGATATTGTCAAAAATCGGCTCAACGGCGGTGGGTGGCACAGACGGCACCGGCGGCGGCGGCGCGCCCGTCGGAGTGGGTGTTGACGCCGGGGATGGTCTGGGATTCTGGATAAACAAATCGCGGAACAGGTCCTCCCGGAACTTCGGCGTCCGCAGCGTCAGGTCCACACGCGCCAGCTGGCCCTGTTCGGTCCGCTGGCGCGTATCAAAGAACACCGTCTGCCCATCAGGTGTCCACGCGATCGTGTTCGCGTAGACGTTGGAAAGTGTGCTGATCGGACGAGGCGGACCGCCGGGTGCGCCCGTCGGCACCAGACTCACGTTCGTGAACGACTTTGATCCAATCGTGAAGAGCGCGATCCATCTGCCCGACGGTGCCCACACTGGCAGAGGCGTATCAATGGCATCGCCAAACATGCCGGTCGCGAGTGCGCGCTCCGTGTTGTCGCTGAGCGTCAGCACGCGCAGTTGCTTGCGATCGCGCACAAACGCGACGTGCGTGCCATCCGGGGAAAACACCGGGGAGATGTCGACCGCCGCGCCGGTGGTCTTCCGGGATTCGGTGCTGGTCGTGAAGTCATACTGATAGATGTTTTGTGTGCCACCTCGGGCCGCGACATACACGAGGCGCCGACTGTCGGGCGACCACGCCGGTTGAGACACCAATCCGGCCTCGGCAGTCACCCGCGTCGCATCACCGGGATCTTTTGCCGAAGCTGCGAACAGAATGCCGCGCGTCACGAACGCGACCTTGCGTCCATCGGGCGACAACGCGAGGCCGGAGAACCCGTTGGTCTGTCGCAGACGCTGCGGCACCGGGGTCGCCGACGCACCACGAAACGTCACAGGCACCTGCCGCGCTGCCCCACTGCTGGTGTCGAGCGTCCACAGGCCAAAGTCGCGTTCGAACGAGATCGTTCGGCCATCCGCCGACAGTGAGGGAAACAACAGCCGGCCACTGGTGAAGGTCGTCAGCTTGCGGCCTCGCGCAGCTTCGGTTTCGGGATCCGCATCACCAGGAAGGTCTCTGCGCCACACGTTCTCTGCGCCGCCGCGATCGGAGACGTAATAGAGCGCGCGGCCATCCCGCGAGACCATCGGCCAGATCTGGCGCGAGTCACGTGCACTCAGTGGCGTGTACTTGGTCGTGCCGGACAGACCCGTCAGCAACCACAGTTCGGATTGATCGATGTGACTGCTGCCCTTGCGCCACCACTGGGCACCCGAGATGCCACGTGCGGCCAACACGAGTGAGGCGCCGTCGGGTGTCGCGGCCACACCAAACTCGTTCACATACCGATCCTCACTCACGGCCATGGGGGTGCCGCCGCCCGCGGGCACCCGGAAGATGTCGTTCATGCCCGCGATGTCGCGACTCGTTGACGCGAAATACACCCACGCCCCGTCAGGCGACCACCCTTCCAGCACTTCCGCGCCATCGTCACTCGTCAGTCGACGGAGCGCGCCGCTTGCGAACGTCAGGATGTAGATGTCACCGCCACCGGTGCGTGTGGACATGAAGGCGAGGTGCTGCCCATCTGGTGAATAGAGGGGACGACGTTCGGTGGCGTCGTGTGAGACCAGCAACCGCGCTTGTCCTCCGTTCGCGGGAACGGTCCAGATATCGCCGCCGGATGCGAACGAAATTTCCTGTCCGTCCGGCGAGATGCCAGGCTCGCTGGCCGCATAGGACGGAGCGAGTGGTGACTGGGCCCAAAGGCCTGGCGACAGGGACCAAGTCAAGACAAAGAGGCCAACGATCAGAATCGTGCGCACGCGTGGGCGGGTCATGGCGAGAGCGTATCGGAAATCCGCGCAAACGAGAGCCGCCGTTACTTCTGGAAGATCTGCTTCGACATCTTCACGTGAACCCCGAGGTTGGGCAGATCCACCAACTGGGTAATCGCCACGTGGCCGGCGATGCTCGTGAGCTGGTAAGCCTGGTGCTTGGTCAGGCCTCGCGTGTCGACAAGAAAGTCGATCATTTGCTGGATGGCCAGCTTCGTGGCCACCGCCAGGTCGGGATCGGTCGCCATGGCGATGTAGTCGGTGGCGGTTTCCGCACGTGGCCACGACAGAGTCATGCCTTTGCGGACCGTCAGCTGCAATCGTCCGCGCAATGAGGTCTCGATCCCGGTCTGGTCCACCTCACCATCACCCTGCGCGGCATGGCCATCGCCCACTTGAAACAATGCGCCCGGAACGAACACCGGAATCAGCAGTGTCGATCCGGCCACGAGCTCGCGGTTGTCCAGGTTGCCGGCATGGCGGCCCGGCGGATTGCTGCTGACGCGTCCCAGCTCCGGCGCGGGGGCCACACCCATGCTGCCGAAAAACGGTTTGAGCGGGATCACGATCCCCGGCAGAAACGTCGAGGTCATCGTCTTTCGATCGATGGCAATCAGGCTGGGACCGGCCTGGCGGTCGCAGTTCTCACGCACGTAACCCGAGCAGCCGTTGTAGCCGTAGTCGAGGACCAGATCGATCGACAGGATCTTCACTTCGAGCGCGTCGCCCGGCATCGCCCCCTCCACATACACGGGCCCGGTGAGAATGTGGCCGCCGGGACCGCGACGGTCTCCGAGCACTTCCGAGACAATCGCGCGAAGCGAGGGTTGGACCTGGTCTTCCGGCACGCCCAGGCGGGTGAGTCCGATCGGAGAGTTTGTGAGCAGCGTATCGACGTCGATGATGTCGCCCGACTTGATGCGCAGCGCCGGTGTGGCCTCGGACCAGTAGTAGCCGTAGGCGACCGTGTCGGGGGTGGCCAACAGCCGATGTGTGACCGTGCCCTGCGCGGCGACGCCGCCAGCGACGGCGCCGGCAATCAGGGCCAAGGCGAGGAGAGCACGTGTCAGCGGCTTCATCGTGACAGGGTGGGGGATTACGGGCGGTTCGTCAACCGCTCGGCCTGCAGGACGGTCAGCGGCGCGGCACGGGGATGCCCAGCGCGGTCGCCAGATCGATCTGGTGCTCCTGCTCCTGACGCAGGATCTCGCGCAGATCTTCGGCGATGGCAAACTCGTCGGCCGCTTCGGCCTGGTGCAGCCGCTTCCGGTACTGCGCGATCGTGTCGGTCTCATTGTCCAGATCCGCACGCAACATCTGCTTCGCGTCCTTGGGTGGCGCCACGGGTTTCGGGGTCACGGTGGGCGTGCCGCCGAGGTAGTCGATGTGCCGTGCGATCGTCAGGGCGTGCTGCAGTTCCTCTCCCGCGTGCACTTCCAGTTCCTTCGCAATCGTCATGTACTGGGCGCCCGTCAGGACCTGTGAATACACGACATAGGCAATGATCGCCTGGTATTCGCGAGCCAGATCCTCATTCAGCCCTGCAATCAACGCACTGCGTGCGGCATCCGTCTTCTTGTCGGTCTTGGCCATGCCCGCACTGTAGTGCGGACGTCGTGCAGGTCGCTGTTCCCTTGGAGACATTGCAAACGTTCGCGGGACTCGGACGTCCTTAAGGTACGGGCGCGATCTGATATAACCACGCGCAGATTTCTTCGGGACTTCGGGACTTCGATTCCTTGGGACCTCGATATAGTTGAGTGTCGTTGGGGAGCGTGGCGAAACTGGCAGACGCGCAGGTCTTAGAAGCCTGTGGATCACATCCGTGTGGGTTCAAGTCCCTCCGCTCCCACCACCGCCCGCGCACTCGCGTGCAGTCGCGTGCACCCGGCGATGCCGATCCCCGATAGAATCGATCCAGATGAAGACTGAACTGACCGAGATCTCCGAGACCCAGAAGCACCTGTCCTTTGAGGTGCCCTCCGAGACCGTTTCAACTGAAATTCAGCGTGTCGCCCAGGATTACGGGCGCAAGGCGCGTGTGCCCGGCTTCCGCCAGGGCAAGGTGCCGACCACGGTCATCAAGCAGCGGTACAAGGATCAGATTCTGTACGACGTGGCCAACGACCTGATTCCGCGACTGGTGGACGAAGCCCTGCGGGAGCGTGGACTTGAGCCGGTTTCGGCGCCTGATATCAAGGATGTGGTCCTGGAAGAGGGCCAGCCGCTCAAGTTTCTTGCCGAGTTTGAGACCGTGCCGCCGATTGACCCGGGTGACTACACCGGAATTTCGCTGAACAAGCCGCCCGCCGTGCTTGAGGTGGGCGCTGTCGACGCTCTGCTGGAGCGGCTGCGTGAGCGCGCCGTGAAGTGGCATCCAGTCGAAGACCGTCCGGCGACCGCGGGTGATGCGGTGCTGATGGACTTGATTCGCACGCCGCATGCGTCCGATTCGGCCGAGATTCCGGCCGAGGCGTCCCAGCCGATGCAGAACGTGTCCATCGAATTGGGAAACGCCGCGAATCCTCCGGGCTTCGACGAGCATCTCACTGGTGTGACGGCCGATCAGGAGCGCGATTTCACGGTCACCTACCCGGCCGACTACCAGCCGGCGGAGTTGGCCGGCACGACGGTTGGCTACCACGCAACCATTAAAGGGGTGCGCCGCAAGGAGCTGCCGGAGCTCAACGACGAGTTTGCCACGACGGTCTCGGACGTCGAGACGCTCGACGCGCTGAAGGACCGCATTAAACATGACCTGCAGCACGAAGCGGAACACGAGGCGGACCACAAGGTGCGCCACGACCTGCTGCAGCAGCTGGCCGCTCGGATGAAGTCACCGGTGCCATCCGCGCTGGTGGATCGCGAAATTGACCGGCGCCTGGAGGAATTTGTCCGCCGGCTGATGGATCAGGGCATGGACCCGATGAAGGCCGGCGTGGACTGGCAGGAATTCCGAGAGCGGCAGCAGGAACCGTCGACCGAAACCGTAAAGAGCACCCTGGTGCTCGACGAGATCGCGCGGCGGGAGCACATTGACGCCAGCGAAGACGATGTCGCCAAGGAAGTGGACCAGTTCGCGGAAAGGTCCGGGCGCACGTCTGCGGCCGTGCGCGCACGCCTCGAAAAAGAAGGCGGCGTGAGCCGCATCCGCTCCGGTATTCGTCGCGAGAAGACGGTGACGTTCCTGCTCGAGAAGGCGAACATCGCCAACGGGTAGGCCCGGTCCGTACCTGCAACCTTTAGCCTGTAGCCTTTGACCTGACTTATGCCCACGCCCTACGCCCAACTGGTCCCCATGGTCGTCGAACAGACGAACCGAGGCGAACGCGCCTACGACATCTTTTCGCGCCTGCTGAAGGACAACATCATCTTCATCGGCATGGCGATCGACGACACGATTGCCAACCTGGTGATCGCGCAGATGTTGTTTCTGGAAGCGGAAGATCCCGAGCGCGACATTCTGCTGTACGTGAACAGCCCCGGCGGGTCGATCACCGCGGGCCTGGCCATCTATGACACGATGCAGTTCATCAAGCCGGCCGTGCAGACCTACTGCATTGGCCAGGCGGCCTCGATGGCCGCCGTGCTCCTGGCGGCCGGTGCCAAGGGCAAGCGATTCTCACTGCCGAACTCGCGGATCCTGATTCACCAGCCCCACATGTCGGGGCTGGCCGGCCAGGCGAGCGACATTGATATTCACGCCAGGGAGATTCTGCGGATGCGTGCGCGGCTCAACGAAATCCTGGCCCATCACACCGGCCAGGCGCTGTCGAAGATCCAGAACGACACCGATCGCGATTACATCCTGGGCGCAAGTGACGCAAAGGACTACGGTATTATCGATGACGTGCTCGACCGCAGGGTGTAGGTGAAGGGTGCCATGACCAAAAAAACCGGCGAGTCCGACATTCTCCGCTGTTCGTTCTGCAATAAGGACCAGAATGATGTCCGCAAATTGATTGCGGGCCCCACGGTCTTTATCTGCGACGAGTGTGTCGAGGTCTGCAACGACATCATTGCGGACGACAACAAGTTCGACAAGTCGGCGGTGCGCACCACACTGCCCACGCCGATGGAAATCAAGAAGTTCCTCGATGAGTTCGTCATCGGACAGGACCAGACCAAGAAAAAACTCGCGGTGGCCGTCTACAACCACTACAAGCGGTTGGAAATTGCCAAGCAGTCCAAGGGCCGCAACGAGGTGGAACTCAGCAAATCGAACATCCTGCTGATCGGCCCCACCGGCACGGGCAAGACCCTGCTCGCCCAGACGTTGGCGCGCCTCCTGTCGGTCCCGTTCACGATCGTGGACGCGACCACACTCACCGAGGCGGGCTACGTCGGTGAGGACGTCGAAAACATCATCCTCAAGTTGCTGCAGGCCGCCGGTGGCGACATCGAGAAGGCGCAGCAGGGCATCATCTACGTCGACGAAGTCGACAAGATCTGCCGCAAGGACGAAAATCCGTCAATCACCCGTGACGTCTCGGGCGAAGGCGTGCAGCAGGCGTTGCTGAAGATTCTCGAAGGCACCGTCGCGAACGTGCCTCCCCAGGGCGGTCGCAAACACCCGCACCAGGAGTTCTTCCAGATCGACACGAGCAACATCCTGTTCATTGTCGGGGGCGCGTTTGTCGGCCTCGACAAACAGATCGCGCGTCGTCTTGGCCGCAAGACCCTCGGCTTCAAGGCCGACGTGAAGGCCAACGTGAAAGAGGGCGCCACTCTCGTCGAACAGGTGGAGCCGCAGGATTTGATTAAATTCGGGTTGATTCCCGAGTTTGTCGGTCGTCTGCCGGTCGTTGGCACGCTGCACGAACTTGACAAGCCCGCGCTCATCCAGATCCTGACCGAACCCCGCAATGCAATCACGCGTCAGTACCAGCGGATGTTCGACTATGAAGGCGTCAAACTCCGCTTTACCGACGATGCCCTGGAGGCCATTGCGGAACTGGCGCTGCAGCGCAAGATTGGCGCACGAGGGCTGCGCATGATCATCGAAGACATCATGTTGGATCTCATGTACACACTCCCGGGTCAGAAAAAGATCCGCGAGTGCGTCATCACCCGCGAGGTGGTAGAGTCCAAAGAGAAGCCCATCACTGTCATGGAGAAAGCTGGCTAACGCATGGATCAGTACGAGACCCTGCCTATCGTCCCGTTGAGGGACGTCGTCGTGTTTCCACACATGATGATGCCGTTCGTGATTGGACGGCCATCGTCGACCCGTGCGCTGGAACACGCCCTGGCCACCGACAAGAAGATTTTCCTCGCGGCGCAGCACGATGCGGCGATTGATGATCCGCAGCCGGCCGATATCTACACGATGGGCTGCGTGGCGAACATCGTGCAGTCCCTGAAGTTGCCCGATGGCAACATCAAGGTGCTGGTGGAGGGCGTGGAACGCGCCCGCGCCGTCGAGTGGAAGGAAGACAAGGGTTTTTACCGCGTCACGATCAAGGTCTTGCCGCGCAAGGCCGAAAGTACGACCGACGCCGAAGGCGTCATGAGCCGCGTCGTCACGCTGTTTGAACAGTACGTCAAGCTCTCGAACACGCTGCAGTACGACGCGATGATCGCGGCGGTGCGGGTGGACGACCCGTCGCGCCTGGCCGATACGATTGCCGCGCACCTGCAGGTGGGCGTCGAAGAGAAGCAGAATCTGCTTGAAATTGTCGCACCGCTTGAGCGTCTCGGCCGCATCGTGGCCGTGCTCGAAGCCGAGGTGGACAAACTTCAGGTCGATCGTCGCATCCAGTCTCGCGTGAAGAAGCAGATGGAGAAGGCGCAGAAGGAGTACTACCTCAACGAGAAGATGAAGGCGATTCAGCGCGAGCTGGGCCGCAAGGACGAAAAGGGCAACGACGGAGACGATCTGAAGAAGAAGATCGCGCAGGCGAAGATGCCCAAGGAGATCGAGAAGAAGGCCGTCGAGGAATTGAAGCGGCTCGACGCGATGCCGCCGATGTCGGCCGAGGCCACCGTCTCGCGCAATTACCTCGACTGGCTGATTGCCGTCCCGTGGCACAAAAAGACCAAGGACAGCAGGGACTTGAAGGCCGCCGAAGCGATCCTCAATGAGGACCACTTCGGGCTGGAGAAGATCAAGGAACGGATTGTCGAGTTCCTCGCGGTGCGAGTTCTCGTCAAGAAGCCCAAGGCGACGATCCTGACGCTGGCAGGCCCTCCAGGGGTCGGCAAGACCTCGTTGGCCCGCTCGATTGCGCGCGCGATGAACCGCAAGTTTGTGCGCCTGTCGCTGGGCGGCGTGCGTGACGAGGCGGAAATCCGCGGTCACCGTCGCACCTACATCGGGGCGTTCCCCGGCCAGATCATCCAGATGATGAAGAAGGCCGGCACGATGAACCCGGTGTTCCTGCTCGACGAAGTCGACAAGATGTCGATGGACTTCCGCGGCGACCCGTCGGCCGCACTGCTCGAAGTGCTGGACCCCGAACAGAACAACACGTTCGCCGACCACTACCTCGACGTCGAATACGACCTGTCGAACGTCATGTTCATCTGCACGGCCAATGTCCTCCACACGATTCCGCAGGCCCTGCGCGACCGTATGGAAGTGCTCCAGTTGGCCGGATACACCGAACAGGAAAAGGTCCAGATCGGCAAGAAGTTCCTCGCGCCCAAGGCGGTCGAGGGCTCCGGCCTCACCGACAAGAACATTTCGTTCAACGAAGAGGCGTTCCAGACCATCGTGCAGCGCTACACACGCGAAGCCGGTGTGCGCAACCTCGAGCGGGAGATCGCGTCCATCTGCCGAAAGATCGCGCGCAAGGTGGTGGTGCAGGGCGCGGGCTTCAGCGAGACGATCGACGGCGCCAAGGTGACCGAGTACCTCGGTGTGCCGCGGTTCCGCCCGTCGATGGCGGAAGAAAAAAACGAAGTCGGCATCGCCACGGGCTTGGCGTGGACGGAAGTCGGTGGCGAAATTCTGGTGACCGAGGCCACACTGATGTCCGGCCGCGGCAAACTGACGCTCACCGGCAAGTTGGGTGACGTGATGCAGGAGTCTGCGCAGACGGCCATGAGCTGGGTGCGTTCGAAGGCACACGAACTTGGCATTGCACCGGACTTCAACCGGCGCACCGACGTGCACATCCATATCCCCGAAGGCGCGATTCCGAAGGACGGTCCGTCGGCGGGCATCACGCTGGCGACGGCGATGGTGTCTGCACTCACGAAGGTGCCCGTGCGGCGCGAAGTGGCCATGACCGGTGAAATCACCCTGCGTGGCAAAGTGCTGCCTATTGGCGGTCTCAAGGAAAAACTGCTGGCGGCTCACCGCGCTGGCGTGACGACGATCCTGGTTCCGAAGGACAACGAAAAAGATCTCGCAGACATCCCCAAGAACGTGCTCGACGCGATGGAAGTCCATCTGGTCGAGACGATGGACGAAGTCCTCCGGACGGCGCTCGAGGGACCGCTGCCGGTGTTACCCCCCAACCCCGACTCGGACATCCAGGGGCCAGAACTCAGCACCCGGCACTGACGCCGGGGGCCCGGCCCCTCCCACGCACTGCCTTTGACTCAACAACCTCCGTCGCACGCCCCCGTCATCGAACTGGCCGCACTCAAGGACATGAGTGTGGCCGAGCTCACGAAGGTCGCGCAGGATCTTGCGATCGTGCACGCCACGGGCCTGCGCAAGCAGGACCTGATTTTCCAGATTCTACGCGCACGCGCCGAAAAAAGCGGTCTGCTCTTTTCAGAGGGCGTGCTCGAAATGTTGCCGGATGGCTACGGATTTCTCCGTGCCCCCGACTACAACTATTTGCCTGGACCCGACGACGTGTATGTGTCGCCGTCGCAGATTCGCCGCTTCGATCTGCAGACTGGTGATACGGTCTCGGGTCAGATCCGCACGCCCAAAGAAGGCGAACGCTACTTCGCGCTTGTCAAAGTTGATGCGATCAACTTCGAGCCGCCAGACCGCACGCGCCGCCGTGTGCTCTTCGAAAATCTGACGCCGGTGTACCCGGATCGCCGCATCAAGCTTGAGACCACCGGGGACAACTACTCCGCCCGCGTGATGGACATCATGACGCCGCTGGGCAAGGGACAGCGTGGCCTCATCGTGGCACCGCCGCGTACCGGTAAGACGATGCTGCTGCAGAACCTCGCGAACAGCATCACCACCAACCATCCTGAGGTGTATCTGATTGTGCTGCTCATCGATGAGCGGCCCGAAGAAGTGACCGACATGCAGCGCTCCGTGCGCGGCGAGGTCGTGTCGTCAACGTTTGATGAGGCCGCCCAGCGCCATGTGCAGGTTGCCGAGATGGTCATCGAAAAATCCAAACGCCTGGTGGAATACGGCAAGGACGTGGTGATTCTGCTCGACTCCATTACCCGACTGGCGCGCGCCTACAACACCATCGTGCCGACGTCCGGTCGTGTACTGACCGGCGGCGTGGACAGCAACGCCCTGCAGCGCCCAAAGCGTTTTTTTGGTGCCGCCCGCAACATCGAAAACGGAGGCTCGTTGACCATCGTCGCCACTGCGCTGGTGGAAACCGGATCGCGCATGGACGATGTGATCTTCGAGGAGTTCAAGGGCACCGGCAACATGGAGATTCATCTCGATCGCAAACTCGCCGACCGGCGAGTGTTCCCTGCGATCGACATGCAGAAGAGCGGGACCCGCAAGGAGGAACTGCTCCTGCCGAAGGAGGAGCTGAACCGCATGTGGGTGCTCCGCAAGGTGCTGACGTCCCTGTCGCCCTCCGAAGCCATGGAACTGATGTTGTCCCGCATGACCAAGACCAAGGACAACACCGAGTTCCTCTCCACCATGGGTAAATAGCGCCCCTAGAAAAGGTGTCGGGTGCCTTTAAAAAAGGCACCCGACACCTTTTCCTTCGTCGGTCGTCCTCGTCGCCTGAGAGTTCTTTCGATTCCCATCGCCCGCGCCGTCAACGGTGTCCATGTGTCATCGCCGAATGGCCGCCCAGTGGCAATCGAAGATCTGACAGCGTCCACATCTGTGGCCGGCATATCTAGGTTTACTCGTTCAAGCCAGTCGAGCGGCTGCGGGACTGGCCAGTCAGAGAGCAGTATTGCGGATGCACCACAATACCGGAGATAGAGACTTGACCAGCGCCAATGCTCTGCACGGGTGACCAGTCCGGCTCTGAGCGCGTTGCGCTCAACATAGCGGCAGACTGAATAGAAGTGGCTGTCCGATTGAATCGGGAATGCCTTAAAGCGGCCTTGGTAGACGGCTCCAAGCCCTGTGGTTCCGCGAAACGCGTGCCAGCGGTGACTGTGCGTGCCCAATAGATACTTCATGAACGTGGACAACTGACCGTCAGCCACGGGCGTCACCACAAAGTGAAAGTGGTTGGGCATGAGGCAGAACGACAGGAGTCGGACAGGGGCTTTTACGAGGGCCTCGTCTACGCAGTTCAAGAACGATAGGTAGTCCCCGTCGGATTCGAACAGCACGGCACGTCTCGCCCCTCGATTGATCACATGAAAGGGAACACCGGCCGTTCCTCGGCCTGTTCGATACGGCATGCCGAGGCGCATTCAAGATTCGCGCCTGGAAGAAAATGGAAGAAAAGGTGTCGGGTGCCTTTTAAAAAGGCACCCGACACCTTTTCTCGGGTATCTTCCTACCCGCGGATGACATATCGCCAGACGCTCGACTACCCAGGTCTGCGGCCATTTTTATGGACGCAGTTTCTTGGGGCGTTCAACGACAACATCTTCAAGATGGTCGTGTCCTTCCTCGCGATGGGCGCGATGGGCGAGGTGGAGGGCGTATCGCTCGTCGGGGCGGTCTTCATCCTGCCGTTTCTGCTCTTCTCCGGGTACGCGGGTCACCTCGCGGACACGGTCGGCAAGCGCTCGGTCCTGGTCTGGATGAAGTGGCTCGAGGTCGCGGCCATGGTGCTGGCGGTGCCTGCGCTGCTCACGGGCCACATCGGTCTCCTGCTGGTCGTGTTGTTCCTGATGGCCACGCAGTCCACGTTCTTCAGCCCGGCCAAATACGGCATCCTTCCTGAGCTCCTGCCCGAGCACGAACTCTCGCGTGCGAATGGACTTCTCGAAATGAGCACCTTTGTGGCGATCGTGGTGGGTACGTCCGTCGGCGGTCTGGTGTACACCGCGTGGCAGGACACACCAGAGGCGATCGGCCTGGTCCTTGTGGCGATCGCCGTGATCGGGACGTGGGCAAGCCACCGCATCCCGGCTGTGGTCGCTGCGGCGCCGCACCAGGTTCTGCAGCTCGCGCCCTGGGGCGAAATCGCCACGGGCCTGCGACGACTGCTCTCCGACCGGACGCTGTGGATGACCGCGGTCGGCGCGTCATTCTTCTGGTTCCTGGGCGCTCTGCTGCAGCTCGCCCTGCTCCCCTACGCCACAACGACACTTGGGGTGAACGAAGCAGCCGCGACGCAGCTGTACACGGCGCTGGCCGTGGGCATCGGCCTCGGGAGCTTGGTCGCCGGCCGACTCTCCGGCAGCCACATTGAACTGGGACTGGTGCCACTGGGCTCACTGGGCATGGGGGTGTTCGCCCTCGCACTTGCCGCCTCGTCCTCTTCCTACGCATGGTCAGCCGCCTCGCTGGCCGCGCTGGGCTTCTCCGGCGGCTTCTTCGCCGTGCCCCTCAACGCCCTCCTCCAGCATCGACCTGCCGCCAACGAACGCGGACGAATTCTCGCCACGGCCAACGTCATGCAGACGGTCGGCATCCTGCTCGCATCCGCCCTCCTCTGGTTCCTCGGGACCCAGCTTGGATGGACGATGCCCGCGGTGTTTGCCGCCGCCGGCGTCTTCACGCTCGTGGCGGGCGTGTATGTGCTGCTCACACTCCCGGCGTTTTTCATCCGCTTCACCCTCTGGCTGCTCACGCACACGGTCTACCGCATCACGGTCACCGGCCGGTCCCACGTCCCGACCGACGGCCCGGCCCTCCTGATCTGCAACCACGTCTCGATGGTGGATGGACTCCTGGTCGGTGCGAGCGTGCAGCGCTTCGTTCGATTCCTCATCCACGGCCCGTACTTCCGACTCCCCCTCGTGCACTTCGTCATGAGCCGACTCCACGGGATCCCGATCACGGCCGGCGACAAAGCCGACGTGGACCGATCGATCGCTCGCGCGCGCCAGGAGCTCCGCGAGGGCCACGTGGTCTGCATCTTTGCTGAAGGTGCTGTGACTCGGAACGGGAACCTCCTTCCCTTCCGTCGCGGCTTCGAGCGCATTCTCGAAGGGCTGGACGTCCCTGTCATCCCGGTCTACCTGGACCGCGTCTGGGGCAGCGTCTTCAGCTTCAAGCGCGGAAAATTTTTCTGGAAACGTCCTGAACGACTGCCGTATCCCGTGACCGTCACCTACGGCGCCCCACTGCCGGCCACCGTCACCGCCCGCGAGATGCGCCTGGCCATCAGCGAACTGGGCAGCGAGGCGATGCGCCACCGACATCCGCCATCTGCCCAGTTGCACACGGCGTTCATCCACTCGGCGCGACGCCACTGGGGCCAACTCGCGGCCGCCGACAGCACGGGCCAGACGCTCTCCTACGGCCGTCTGCTCACCGGCGCGCTCGTCCTGGGCGATGTCATTCGCCGCCGTACGGCTGGACAGGAACATGTCGGCCTGCTCCTACCCTCGTCAGTGGGCGGCGCGGTCGCCAACCTCGCGACGCTCATGGCGGGCCGTGTTCCGGTGAACCTCAACTTCACGACCGGTGCAGACGTCATGCAGGCGTCCAAGCTCGCGGCGGGCATCACCACGGTCATCACCTCCACACGATTCCTCGACAAGTCCGGGCTCGCCGCTACGCCAGACATGGTCTACCTGGAGGACATTCGCGCAGAGGTCACGGGACCACAGCGCCTCATGGGGCTGCTCCGCGCGCGCCTCTGGCCGCAGCGACTGCTTCGACGTCGGGTCGGCGATCCTCGATGGTCGTCCTCCAGTCCCGCGGCGATCATCTTCTCCAGTGGAAGCACCGGGGTGCCCAAGGGGGTCGTGCTCACCCACGCGAACCTGTTGTCGAACGTGGACTCACTGTCGCAGATCTTCCACATGCACCAGGACGACTGCTTCATCGGCGTCCTGCCGTTCTTCCATTCGTTCGGCCTGACCGGCACACTCTGGTTTCCCCTGCTTCAGGGCTGCGCCGTCGCGTATCACCCGAATCCCATGGACGCCAAAACCGTCGGCGAACTCGCGCAGACCTACAAGGGCAGCATGTTGATCAGCACGCCCACGTTTGCGCAGAGCTACATGCGGCGCTGCACACGCGAACAATTCGCGCACATCCGATACGCCATTGTCGGCGCGGAAAAACTTCGAGAGCCCCTTGCGCGCGCGTTCAAGGAGACGTTCGGGATTGACCTGCTCGAAGGATACGGCTGCACCGAGATGGCGCCGGTGGTCGCGGCCAATGTGCCAGACCAGCAACACGGCGGACGCACACAGGTGGGCACCAAACCGGGTTCAGTCGGCCATCCTATTCCCGGCGTGGCCGTGAAGGTCGTCGACCCCGACACCGGAGAAGGGCCGCTGATCGATCGGGAAGGCCTTTTGCTCGTCAAGGGACCGAACATGATGGCCGGGTATCTGAATGATCCCGTTCGCACCGCCGAGGCGATTCGTGACGGCTGGTATATCACCGGTGACATTGCGAGGGTCGACGACGACGGGTTCATCTTCATCACCGATCGTCTCTCCCGCTTCAGCAAGATCGGTGGCGAGATGGTGCCGCACATCAAGATCGAGGACACCATCAACGACCTGCTCGGCGAACTGGCCTCAGCAGTCACCGCAGTGCCGTGCAACGTCAAGGGTGAAAAACTTGTGGTCTTCTACACCCGCCAGGACGTGCCGCCTGCCGAACTCTGGGACAGGCTCATCAGCAGCGGGCTGCCCCGCCTCTGGATTCCGAAGCGTGACGACCTGGTCCCGATCGAGGCCATCCCGACGCTGGGCACCGGAAAAATCGATCTTCAACGTCTCAAACAACTGGCCGCGACACGCGGCTAGCCGCGCTACAATCGGCCCAGCGATGACTCGACACGAGTGGACATTTCAGCGAGTCTGCGCGCTGTTCCTGCTCGTGCTGGCAGCGTCCCCGCTGACGGCGCCATTCTCAAGCGGGCATCCGCTCGACCTGCTCGGTGGCCCCACAGCGCACGTCCAGTCCAAAAAATCACCCGACGAACCCATCGTCAGCCTCCCGTCACCACTCGTCGCCGGGGCGACACTGGCTCTGGTCGACACCGCGTTCGCCAGAAGAGTTAGTGGTCAACCCCGCGGGGTCGACGCACTGCATCTGCCACTGCGGCTCTAACACTCCACCCTCAGACCAATTTTTTCGGTCACTGTGCCTCACCGGCACTGCGGATCGGCGTGTCTTTGTGTCTTGTGAGGAGTGTTCTGCATGAGTGGACTTGGTATGGCTTCCGTTGACCAGATGATGGGCGTGCTCAACAGCGTCGTCGGGTCGGTTCTGTTCTTCGATGTGTTGTTCTGGGACGATCAACGTACGGTGCCGTTCATCGTCGTCTGGCTCGCGTGTGGAGCGATCTTCCTGACGTTCCGGATGGGCTTCATCAATTTTCGTGCATTCCGTCACGCCATCAGGGTGACGATGGGCAAGTTCACGGATCCGGACGAGCCCGGTGATCTGACGCACTTCCAGGCGTTGAGCACCGCGCTCTCCGCGACCGTAGGACTCGGGAATATCGCGGGCGTGGCCATCGCGATCAGTCTCGGCGGCCCCGGCGCCACACTCTGGATGATCATGGCCGGCCTCTTCGGCATGACGACCAAGTTCACCGAATGCACGCTGGGGCAGATGTATCGGGACATCGACAAGACGGGGCACAACGTGCTCGGCGGTCCCGTGCAATATCTCTCCAAGGGATTCGCGCAAAAGGGCTGGCCGACGTTCGGCAAGGGCCTGGCGGTGTTGTTTGCGATTCTCTGCATTGGCGGGTCCTTGGGTGGGGGCAACTCCTTCCAGGTCAACCAATCGATGAATGCCCTGCAGGAAACGATTCCTGTTCTCGCCACCGCGCCGTGGGCGTACGGACTGGCCATGACGGTTCTGGTCGGCATCGTGATTCTTGGTGGCATCACGCGAATCGCCAAGGTCGCTGATGCAATCGTCCCGCTGATGGCGGGCGTGTACATCATGGGATGCCTTGCGGTCATCTTCCTGAACGCCTCAGCGGTGCCGGCCGCGCTGGCGTCGATCGTTCAGCAGGCGTTCAGCCCTGATGCGGCCTTCGGCGGATTTGTCGGCGTCCTGGTTGTCGGATTCCAACGTGCGGCGTTTTCCAACGAAGCCGGGGCCGGCTCCGCGGCGATCGCGCACTCTGCGGCCAAGACGAAATATCCCGTCCGCGAGGGCATCGTGGCCCTGCTGGAGCCGTTCATCGACACCGTCGTGATCTGCACGATGACCGCGTTGGTCATCACGATCACTGGTGCGTATGCCAATCCCGCCTATGCCGACCTTATCGCCAACAGTCAGGGCGCCGCGCTGACCTCACGAGCCTTTGGTGAACACGTGTCGTGGTTCCCGTACATCCTGTCGATTTCCGTCTTCCTCTTCGCGTACTCGACGATGATCTCGTGGTCGTATTACGGCGAGCGGTGCGCGGTCTGGCTCTTTGGACCAGGGGCGTCGATGCCCTACAAGGTGCTGTTCCTAGTCTTTGCGTTCCTCGGATCCATCGTGACGTCCACCAACGTGCTGAACTTCGGTGACCTGATGATCCTGGGCATGGCGCTGCCGAACCTGATCGGCGTACTTGCCCTCAGTGGTCAGGTGCGCACAGCCCTCGACCGCTACTGGAAGGATCTCCAGAGCGGGGTTATCGTCGAACACGGGCACTGACAATGCGGGGACTGGAGGTTACTTTCTCGGTAGCCTCTGGTCGCGCATCGCGGCTTGGTACGCAAAGACCGCGGCAACGGTTGCCGTCTGTTTCATGTCGTCGACCTGAACGCGATCGTAGAAGTCCATGTTTGAGTGATGCGTGCGGGAGTTGTATTCAAGGCGTTCCTGAACGAACTGGAATCCAGGGACGCCTGTGCGATCGATGTTGGTGTGGTCCGTGCTCGTGACCGAGCGCGGGCCAAGGATCTCGACACCGAGGTCCTTGAGCGGCGCGATCCAGGCGCCGAATATCGACGCCACATGCGGGTTGCTCTGCATCCAGATGCCACGCACCTTCCCAGTTCCGTTGTCGATGTTGAAGTACGCGCTGTGTTTGGCGTGCTCTGGTCCTGGCTTGTCCGCCGTGCCGAGGTATTTCTCCGCGTAATTCCTCGAGCCGATCAACCCCTGCTCCTCGGCGCCCCACAATGCCACACGTATCGTTCGCCGCGGTTTGAGTCCTGCGGTCTTGATGATCCGCAGCACTTCCATCATGGCTGCGCTGCCGGTCGCGTTGTCTGTGGCGCCTGTAGCGGCGTGCCATGAATCGAAGTGACCGCCGATCAGCACGATTTCGTCAGCCAGATCGGTCCCTGGCAGTTCCCCGATAATGTTGAAGCCGTTCTGGCGTTCGGGTGTCTCCGGGTGAAACGTGACATCGATGTTCAGTTCCATGTGCACTGGCAGCCCCTCGTCGAGCAGGCGCACCATCCGGTTGTAGTGTTCGACGGCGATCGTCACCTGCGGAAGGCCCTTGCCGGCTTCCGCGGCCACGCGTGAGCCGCCTGCACCGAGGAAGAGCGTGCCGC